>CAKZLA010000284.1 GCA_937124525.1 uncultured Desulfobacterium sp. | reverse complement strand
CGTCGGGGGGGCGGCATGATAGCCTTTTCAATATTCGTTGTGTCCGCCAGGGCATGGGTGTTATATGAAAGAGTAGGTGGTCTAACATTTTTTCATGCTTCGTTGTGGGCAGGCCAGATCCCCAATACGGTCCGGTCCGCCCGTGGCGGTTATAGAGACGGCCTGGAAAATGGAAATGCATCCTCTAAAAGTTGTCCCATCTCAAATGGGTGGCCGTACTTTTTAAAACATTTACCGGGTGGACAACCAAAATATTGTTTAAACGCTTTGGAAAAATGACTGAGGCTGGCGTAACCCACCGTGTACGAGGTCTCCGTAACATTCATTTTGCCCTCATTTAAGAGATGCCAGGCTGTTTCAAGACGTCGATTCCGAAGATAATCAAAAGGCGTAATACCATAAACCGTACGGAAGGAACAATGCAGCTTACTGCGACACATACCCACTGAACGGGCAAGTTCATTCAAATCCGGTGCATTTCCTAAATTTTCTCTCAACAATTGGGCAGCATGGTGGACGCAATCGATATCATTGGATGTCAATGCCGTTTTTCCTTGGTTTTGTTGATTTCTTTGTTCCAGTTGTTCTATCTTGTAAGCTATCAGCTCCATAACTTTGCCCTCTATAAAAAACTTGCGTATCAATCCATGATAAGGACAGTTCAATATCTGGTCGAGGGTGCCTTGCATGGGTGGCGTAATCGTATCTGCAAAACGGCAAGAAGTTTTACTTGCTTTTATCAATGCGGTCATAAATTGATCTGGATATCCCGCCATAAAATCGGAAATCAGACTCGGATCCATTAAAATGGAAACTCTGATCACTCGTTTAAGTCCAATGTTTTCGGTGTGACCCGTCATTTCCGGAAAAGAGAAAAAGCCACTTTGGCCTGTTTTCACAAGAAATGATTCCTTAAAGCATGGCGGATGCGACTCGATATTCCCTGAAAGACAGAAACCAAATCCGAAAAAAGGACCAGATGCCCCGCTTTCAAAAATAGTCAGCTGTTTGAGCCTGTAATCTCCAATGACCAATCGGATTCCAGAATTTAAATGAATGGTTTTTATGCTTCCCGCACCAATGGATGAAGGAATTGTAATCATCAGGTCTTTGCCTGTACTGCCTGTTGGGGGTACCAGTAATATTTTTTTCATTGCTCGCTACCTGCACCGATATGGTCCAAGCTATTACGAATACAAAAAAAATCCTCAACCAATATAAAATTTGGTTGAGGATATCCGTTTTTATCCATTCATTAAAATATAATATGGCTTTCTCCTTCCACGAGAAATAAGCCATTTTGTTCAGGCAGGTCTTCTGACTTCCGGTTCATCCTCCAACCGCACCTTCCCATCCGAAACCAAAAGGATTCGAGCAGTGGCTTTCTACGGTCTTTGTCCCCGATTACAGCGGCGGGCCCGTTCCCGATTTTCACGAGATTCCCTATTATGCTTTTAACCACAAGCACCAAAACAAAAGTAAAAACCATATAATCACCTATAAAATAAAAGTCAAGGAAAACTTGATGACAACACTGCTGAGGCATGAAGCAGTTATTTGATTGTCGGTGTAATCAGCACAAAAATGGTTGAGTTGCAATGGCACCGGCATATCCTCGACGTGGTTTAAACGAGAGCAGTAATCACTTACCACAACATAGAATGAAACTTTCATGATTCCAGTATGTTGGACGGAGTTTTATATAAACCGACACGGGCGGATCGGGATTTGAGACCCGGGTTCGTCAACAACGAATCATGAAAGCAATGTTAGGTATACCTACACTTTTTTATAAACCAATAAAAAATATTGAGTTTATAAAATAATTTTAATAGGCTCGGGTATTAATTCATGGTAGAAACCGTTTATAATGCCAGCAGCAAGAAATACTCACGGAAACATTACCAAGATTATATAAATTATGATCAAAAAATTGGACCACGAAGGTCTGCATTTAAGATAGATAAATGCGATCTCGTGGTTTTTTGTTTTTGGGGGTGGTTATGTGCCATTTTTATTCACAGGGCAAAGCAAGAATAAATCCCATTATATCAAAGACCAATGATTAATCTTCACACTGCCGGGATAAAAAATGCATAAAAAAACAAATCATAAAGAGAACTCAAAGAGCCTTGAGATTGAATCCGCAGATGCGCTTCAAGTAAAACCGGGTCATTTTGAAACCTGCTGGCAAATTCCTTCCGATCTTGGTATGGGGACAATTAAAAGGTTCTGTTTTAAAAGCGGAATCCAGCTCTACATTCATGATTATAAAACCCTGGACATCTTTAACACCCAAAATAACGACAACAATCCTGTCTTTGGCTTCAGGTTCTGTATTTCCGGGAATACAAAATTGGGCCTCAGGTGTTTCAAGAAAAACCTGAGGGTAAAAAGCAATGAAAACGGATTTTTCTACTTTCCAAGTACAAAAGGGTTTTATGAAGATCAGAGCGGAACTCATATATACAAGGTGTTAATCCTAATAAATCCATCTTCTTTTCTATCACTGATGGAAGATGAATTGCATGCATCCATGCAATCTATGATACCGCAGCATGACAAAGAAAACGGAAAAGCCCCCTTTAATGTTACGGGCATGATTACACCTGCCATGCACATGGCCCTGCAACAGATTATCCACTGTCCTTATGAGGATGTAGTCCGGAGAATCTTCATTGAAGCCAAGGAGAGCGTTTTGAACTGGTTGTTATAATTTCATGGGTTTAGAACTTTTTTTATAAAAGTTTTCTGCCAAAATAAAAATAAGCTATAATTATCTTGATTTGACTTAAAACAAAAAGGATAATTATGGCTTATTTAAATGCAAAATATCATGCAAATCAAATTACTGTCAATAGCCCACACTGGAAATTGACTATAGGCGACACCCAAGCGAACCGGAAAGTATTGATGGTGTTTCTTCGAGCTCTCCAAGAGCCTACAAAAAACAAGCCTCTGTTCACTTTTAAAAAGATTGCAGATGCTTTTAACTATCCTGATCGTCGTAATGTAAACAACTATTGGCGTGAATTTGAACAAAATGGCCGAGATGTATTAAATTATATCCTCCGAAAACGTAAAGTTGATAAGACTGTGGTTCAAGCGGTAGAGCTTGAATTGAAGGGCAATATTCAGGCACCGCTGAGCGAATTATGCACCGGAACGAATGAACTGCTGAAACGATCAGACCTAACGGTAGCCAATATCCAAGAAGCTCTCAAGCAGATTCCATGTACAGTGATCCGCAGAGAGGTTCGCGTCAAGTGGGAATCAGGAGTTTTTCACCCAAAAGAAAAAGTTGTTCTGGAAGAAGCCATGACTGCCCTACAGAATGGTTCACCGAAAAAAAGACGATATACCTTAAAGCTGCTGTCAGACCTTAAAATAGAAGCAGATGACCCAGAAAAAGAAAAATCAGACTCCATCAATCAACGGGAATCGGATGAGAAGCTTCTCGATATTAATGCATCAGCCAATGATATTCCTGAAAGCGTCCGTCTGAAGGTTATCGCTATGAGTCTTTACTTCTGGAATGTTCCTTTATCCCGCATCGGTATTTGGTTTGGCATGAGTAAGAGCACAATCTGGCATTGGGTGACAGCCCTCTCAGTTGCTCTGTGGGGCATTATAAAGGATATGGTGGCATTAAGGATCAAATCTACTTCTGTTTTTATAGATGAAAAATGGATCAAAGTAAAAGGCCGGTGGTACTACTGGTTTGTTGCTGTTGATGCAGATACGGGGCTTCCGGTTATGGATCATCTGCTGCATCATCAAACCAAGTGGGCTTGTCGATGGTTCTTGGTGAAAATGATGCGACACGGAATATGTCCGAATACTATCATGACCGATGGGTTAGTTGGTTATACTTCGGCCATAAGCTCTGTGTTTTCAAAGGCACGGCATCTATCGTGCATTTTTGGCTACCCACTTAAGGCGGGACAGCCTTTAAAATCAAGCGTCTTAGCAGCCTGAAATTTAGGGATTGAAAGCTAATCATCCACATAAAAAGCCTTGAGAATATCCCGCCTTAAGTGGGTAGCCGCATTTTTCATCATCAACAAGGAATATCGAAATGGGTAAAAAAGAACCTCAACAATCTGGAAGAAAAAGATCAAAGATCTATTAAGAAAAAAATGAAGAAAATAACCCAGACGACAGACACAAGAACCGTAGTCAGACGCTTGGCAAGCCTGGAGAAAGAAAATTTGGAGAAGAAGTGGGGTATTGAGTTATGGTTAAAAACCATAAAAAAAAATCTGAAACGTTTGCTGCCCGCAATGAGGCCCAATAAATACCCAACTACAAATAATGAAGTAGAACGTTTTTTCAGGCAATTTCAACGATTTTACAAAACTCGCAACGGATTTGGCTCTATAGGAAGCGCAAAACAACAGTTGAT
>CAKZLA010000283.1 GCA_937124525.1 uncultured Desulfobacterium sp. | reverse complement strand
TATTATCCATATTATATCAAAGATAAGAACATGACATACATAGAAATTTACTCTACCACTTAAAACGTTGGAGTCTGAAAAATACGTAGCTAAGTTTTCATCCAGCACTGATCTGTACAGCGTTTCTTGATGAAATAGACGCTTCGTCAGCGACATCAGACGTCCAAGCTTTCGCAGCAAATTTCAACGCGCTTGAATTGCCCGATCTGATCTGTTCTGTCATTGATCTCTTACAACCAGCGCTCTATCCCTATGAAGCTGCCGTGTACTGGCACCTTTGCCGTAAGGCCATTCTTGGAACAGGAACACAGTACACCTGTGTAAGCGTTCGAGGAATGATGCAAGGTGTAGTCACGTCTTCAAGCGGACAATCAGATGGCCTGGGCTATGGCGCAGTTCAAAAAGCCCTTCAAGGTTTGGAGAAAAAGGAGCTCTATCCAAAGCGGGTGATACAAACCGTGAAGGGATTCTGTACAAAGTCCATCTTCCTGAAAAAATATCATTCTGTCAGGAAAAAATGAAACACACTCAAAAGACAGAACCTGATGAGATTGACACAAAGACAGAACTTAATTTTTACTGATTATAACGGATTTGGGGGAGCAAGTCAGGGAGCAGCGATGGCGCTGTGCTGATTCATCGTAAAATTCTCAAAACAAAACTGTAAAAGAGATCGATAGCCCCGACGTTTGTGTATATTTTTTTAAATCTAAAATATAGAAACACCCTTGACTTTTTAAATTTATCTTTTCATAATAGCCTATACTTATTTATCATTACCTGCAAAAAAAGGGCGACATAATGAAAAGAATACAGGAAGCGGCATTACTTTCTTGGAAGAATGCCAGACGCAGGAAGCCATTAATTGTCAGGGGCGCACGCCAGGTGGGAAAAACATGGCTGGTTGAAAATGTTCTGGCCGGGGAATTTGAAAATTTTGTTAAAATAGACTTGGAAAAAAGAAGAGATCTTCATGTTCACTTTTCAGGATCACTGGAACCCAAAACAATTCTTGGGTACCTGGAGCTTGTGGCGGGAAGAATAATTCCCGGAAAAGCCCTTGTTTTTTTTGATGAAATCCAGGCATGTCCCCGGGCGATCATGGCACTGCGCTACTTTTACGAACAGATGCCCGAGCTTCATGTGGTTGCGGCAGGCTCCCTGCTGGAATTTGCTTTTGGAGAAATTTCCATTCCCGTGGGACGTTTGCAATATCTCAACCTTTACCCCATGACCTTCCACGAATACCTTCTTGCCATGGACAAAGAAGTCATGGCCGCCCATGTGATGAAAAGCCAGGCAGGTGTTGCCCCCCAGATCCAGCAAATGATTCTGTCCGAATTAAAAAACTATTTTTTTGTGGGGGGGATGCCCGAATGTGTTCAAACTTGGTGTGACACTGGCTCCATGCTTGAAACATTTAAAGTTCAATCGGAAATTCTGGATTCATACCGGGACGATTTTTCTAAATATACCCCACGGGTGGATACAACCTGCCTGGATGCGGTATTTTTAAACCTGGCCCAAGCCGTGGGAGAACAGATAAAATATACCCGTCTGAACCAGGGTCACACCAGCCCGACCAACAAAAAAGCCTTTGAGTTGCTGGTGAAAGCCCGACTCGTACAAAAAATTCCGGCAGCCAATCCATCCGGACTGCCCTTGGGAGCCACGGCCAACTCCAAAAAATTCAAAACCGCAATGCTTGACATCGGTTTACTCCAACGATTGTGTCAGGTTCCCGTGGAAATGGAACTTAAACAGGAAGATCTTCTTGCCATTTACCGGGGAAAACTGGCAGAGCAATTTGTGGCCCAGGAACTGCTGGCATTAAATGATGCACAGATTTACTATTGGTCCAGGGAAGCAAAAAGCAGCAATGCAGAAGTGGATTTTCTTGCGGTTTGCAAAGGCAATATTTATCCCGTTGAAGTCAAATCCGGCGCCGGTGGCAGTTTGAAAAGCCTTCATCTCATGTTGAAAACATTTCCAGACTGCCCCGGCGGCATCGTTTTTTACAGTGGTGTTTACAAAGAATTGCCTGATCAGCGCCTCAGTTTTTTGCCTCTTTACAATGTATCGGCTCTTTGCGACTATTCCTGAAATTCCGGCCTGCCGTCCCAGAACAGACCGGAAAAGGGGCCTACAGGATCAGGTGGCGTTGGGAATTGAAAAAGCCTCTGAAGTTATTCTTGTTGGTGACGGTGCGCCATGGATATGGGAGCGTATTTCTAAATTCCTTGAAAAAACCGGTGGCTCAGGGTTAAAAATTACTGAAATCCTTGATTGGACCCATGCAAAGCAGAATCTTCAAAAAGCCCTTGACTCTCTTCCCAAGAAGAAAGCCAAACAAGCTGACTTTGGACACTTCAAAGAGTTACTATTTGAGGGCAATATAAGTGCAATCGTCAATGAGGTCAAAACGATTTTTAAAATGAGATCTTCCAGCAACATTAGGAAGAAGTTAGGGCTTGATCATAAGCTGGGCATTATACGGATACCGAATATGTACCATATTCAATTGTCTGTAATTACTGACTTTATCTTTAGACCCCAAAAAATCGGTTTAAAGTGGCCCATGTTATGACCAACCCCAGAAGTTAAAAAGCTACTTTGTGTCAAACGAAACCCGAATGCAGTACAAATATAACCAGAACATGAAAGTACTAATTGGTTCCGGCGTCATTGAAAGTGTTATCCGCCGTATTGTGAATTTGAGATTAAAATCTCCTGGGCTATAGCTCCTGGGTCTTTTGGGAAACTGGATTTTGCAGAAATCATGCTGTATTTAAGAGCTCAACTTCTGTATGGTCCATGGAAATGTTAAAAAAACAATTGGGGTAAATCATTGGCAAATGGGCATCCTTCAAAAGCATTTTACACTTTCTTTGATCATTCCCCATTTGCAGGGGCTTTTCCTAAAAGACTGTAAAGTACTTTTAAGGTCATATGAAGGATGCCGGCAAATGATTTGTAAATATTCGGACAGCACCCCATATTCACCTATTTTGGCCTGCTCACATAGCATTATAGTGCCGGTCACATGACTTGATACCGAAAATTAGCTATTTTTATTGAACTGCTTTGTTTAATTGAAAAAAATGTTTTTCAGTGAGTATCAGTTCATGTGACCGGCACTATAGTATGCTACGCAGTCCCAAATACGCGAATATGGGGCACTGGCCAAACATTTACATTACCAACCCGAATATTTACAATGATTTTAAGACTTTTGCTTTAAATACAGGTTTTTAATCCAAAACAGATAAATCTAAATTATTGAACTGCACCCGATGACATTAATATACACATAACCCTTGACGGCACAGAAGACCCAGACTGGACGTATAACGTTGGATTTGTTCCCACCATTGTGAAAGAAAAAGTACCCGGGGCCGATGACATGACCTATTGTATTGTGTGTGGTCCCCCCATAATGATCAAGTTCACCCAGCCGGTCTTACAGAACTTGGGTATACCGAGGATCAGATTATCATGTCCCTGGAGAACCGGATGAAGTGCGGTATCGGCATGTGCGGACACTGTAATATTGGCAAGGAAGTTGTTTGTAAGGATGGCCCTGTCTTTTCTTTAAAGGAGCTGAATCGAACACCAAGGGAGTATTGAAGGTGTTGAGAGGATTGGATTAATATATTATAAACTAAATGATTTATGGCTGATTCCACCTCTCTATGATCACAAAACTCAGTTGGATTAAATCACAATATCTTCGTCAAGTTCAAAATTAATTTGAAATTCGCCAGCCACAATACTATATGATGTATAAATATTATAATAAGTACACAGCATATAGAATAAGGTTTGGAGTAAAATAAAATTGGCGAAGGTGTTGATCAAACAAACAGGGTAGTGGGATTCATGAATGTTCAAACGAAAATCAAACCAACTTCCAAGGCCAAGTTTTCACATAATACTTGACGTAATTGCTCTGGGTGGGCTGGACTCCCGGTGAGATTGGCAATAGATGTCATTTGCACGCTTTTAAATCCACATGGATTGATTAGCCCGAAACCTTTAAAATCTGGTGCGTTATTTATCGCTAATCCATGTAAGGTAACCCCTCCTTTTACAGCCATTCCAATCGAAGCAATTTTTTCATCACCCACCCAAACGCCAGGGAAGCCATCTCTTCCTTGAGAAGCCACACCAAATTGGGACAAAGTCTTTATGATTGCCTGCTCTAAGCGCTTTACAAGCTGTTTGACGCTGAAGCCTGTATACGTCAATTTTAGAATGGGGTATGCGATTACCTGCCCCGGGCCGTGATATGTAACCTGCCCTCCGCGTTCCACCTGATGCACGGAAATGCCTTGTTCCTTAAGGGTACAACGGTCCACCAATATATGCTTGTCGTCACTGTGTCGACCTAAAGTAAGAACCGGTTCATGTTCGCAAACAATTAGGGCTGCTTGGCCGCCTATCTGGACTTCTTCGACCAACTTACGCATAAGTTCAAGGGCTTGCAGGTAGGGTAGATGATTATGCAGCATTAGGCGTGTTTTAATTGGTACTTTGGATAAATGCGATGATTTGATAGCTATTTGGTATAGTTCACCTGCCTGATAAGAGCTTCTCACCAGAGGGGCACTTGCTACTGCCTTGAAGCCTAAGAGGTAAGCCATTTCCTTGTACCGCTGGAATTCATCGGGGTGAATATAGATGGAAACGGGGTAGTGCTTGGCAGAGGGTGATAAGTATTGGCCGATGGTGATAATATCACAGCCAGCATCCCGAAGGTCACGCATAGTTGATAGTACTTCCTCTTGATTTTCACCCAGTCCCAACATAAGGCTACTTTTGGTTACTACTCTTGGTTCGTGGCGAGCAGCCTGGGTTAGCAAATTCAGAGATCGTTGATAATCTGCCCCGCGGCGGACTTTAGAATAGAGCCGAGGTACTGTCTCAATGTTGTGGCTTAAAACCTGCGGCTGGACGTCAAGTACTTGTTTTAGGGATTCGCTTGAACCCAAAAAATCTGGTATCAGAAGTTCTACTCCCACGCTGTCACAGCGTTTGCGGACTGCATGAGCTGTCTCCACAAAATGGGCGGATCCACCATCGGGCAAGTCGTCGCGTGTCACAGATGTGATGACCACAAATTTTAGTCCTAATTCCTTAATTTGTTCTGCCACCCGGTGGGGTTCACTGGGGTCCAAAGGTTGTGGATGACCGCTGTGTACACCGCAAAATTTACAAAACCGGGTGCAAGTGTCTCCCATTATTAGCAATGAGGCTTCCTTTCTGGCAAAACACTCTTGTCGGTTGGGACAGTTCCCTTCTTCACAGATGGTGTGAAGTTCCCGTTGTCGAAGACCCTTTTCAACATCTTTCATGGAGCTAAAAGCTGAAAGGCGTTTTGTCAACCAAGGCGGTTTATTTATAGTGGCTAATTGATCATTATTCATGAATTCATCCTTAATTGCCGGAAAATCGGCAAATACATATCTAACGAAATTATTTACCCAAACTCCCCGCAAATATCTCCGCAGCCATTGTAAAGGCAGCTTTTTTGAACTTGTGCCCTTGATCATAGTCACCCTTTATATCTTCCACTTGTATAATTCCCACGGTGATTGCCCAAAGAATATCTCCAAAAACGAATGGGTCGCATTCTTGTAATATTCCTTTCTTCATTGCCTTTTTGAGTAGACGTCGCAATGACCGATAATTTTTTTTCCCTTTCTCCACGATGTTTTCTTTAATTTGCGTACTCAATCCGAAAAGTCGTTTGGTTTCTTGAAATACCTGCAGAACGCTGAACATTTCTGGCGATTTTTTGTAAATAATAAAATAATAATTAAAAAGTTCTTCAATTAATTGTTGGGCCGTGATGATTTCATCGTTGTCTAACCTAATTTCAATGGTAATCATTGCTTCATCGATTTCTTCAATTATTGGCAGTGCAAATGAAAGGAAAAGGTCCTCTTTTGTTTCGAAATACTGATAAATAGTTGGTTTGCTTATTGCTGCTCCTATCGCTATTTCATCCATGGTAGCTTTTATAAAGCCTTTTTCAAAGAATACCTTTTGTGCAGAATTGAGGATGGTGCTGATACGATATTGTTTTTCCCTTTTCCTTCGAGCCTTTATTACATCTTTACTGGCTGTCATATGAATTCCTTCTTTTTAATCCAGACTATAGGTCTTTATTGATAATAATACTGATAGTGGCCTTTCTTAGGGGTGTACCCATAGAATCAATATTTTTTTAAAATACTGATAAAAAGGTAACCAACTTATTAATGTAAGTAGAAAACTTACTGGAAGTATTTTTTACAGTTTTTTGGTTTGCCTGTCAAGTGGTAAACTGTTAATAACGGCAATTCTAATTATGGGTTTTCAAGCGACATCGGCGGCGCATAACATGCTAAATTACGTTGGCCTAACCTGGACAAGCCAGAACCAAAAAGGCTTTCTGATTCTCTTGCCAAAATAACACGAAAATAAGAGATAAGAATCTAAATCGTCAAATTGCAGTTTTGAAATCCATGAAGTGTCATAATTAGAATTAGAAGCCTTATAGCGTCAACTCTCTTACTCCAGGCTCCCTGAAATTCAATTTTGTCGATGTTTAACTTGCTTTTATTTTTCTAAACCATGTGTAAATCTTGTTGAGTGGTCACGGTGTTTATTGACAATAACGCCACGATTATTTGTCTCCAGACAAGTTGGAAATAAGAACCCGATATTTAATTTTTTTATGAATAAGCCACTGTCTTGATTTGATTTTTTTATTAAAGTTTAAATTTTTCTAGAAGCCGATTAAAAAAAGTGTTGACAAGTTAATAAACTTAAAGGTAAGAAACTTACCATCAGTAGATAATTTACCATCAGAAAGTTTTGTAAATTCTTACCGTTTCTAAATTGTAAAAGGGTTTGTCTTGTGAGGTCGTTTATTAGAAATATGAATTATAAAGGCTTTTCTGAACAATACCCAACTTTTTTGAATTATTGCTTTATACATAGATAGGGGTTGGTCATGAGATGGGGCACTATACGGATATTAAACGTATAACATTGACAACTCTCTGTAATTACCGCCTTTATTTTTAAATCCAAAAAAATAATTCAAAGTGATTCATGTTATGACCACCACCCATAGATAGCTTAAGTGTGTGAGTTTGTCGAAAATGGCATTTGTAGATTTTCATATTATTTGGGAATGAATTAGTTGGAGAAAAGGGGTGAATGTGTGGATATATATAAAACATTGAAAATGGAAACAAAAGAAGCTTTATGTGTGATGACCTTGAATAGGCCTGATAAGTACAATGCTTTAAATGATCTAATGGCGAATGAGTTAGAAGATGCTTTTAGAGAGTTCGCCAATGATCCATCAACAAGGGTTGCCATCATCACAGGAAGCGGAAAAGCATTCATGTCCGGTGCCGACATCGAAGAGATCCGTGAACGTAATCCAGAGGAGAATCTCGCTTACAATCAAAAAATAATGAATGCCTTCAGTTCTTTGGAACGTCAACCGAAACCTGTAATTGCCGCGATTAATGGTTTTGCATTTGGCGGAGGGCTTGAGCTGGCGTTGGCTTGCACATTTCGAATAGCCGTTTCAGAAACAAAGATGGGCCTTCCGGAAGTACGTCTGGGTATTTTACCAGGTGCGGGGGGGACTCAACGATTACCACGCCTCATTGGAAAACAACAAGCACTTAGAATGATTCTTACAGGTGGAGCCATCGACGCAAGTGAAGCACTGCGCTTGGGTTTGGTAATGGAAGTTGTTCCATCAAAAGAATTAATGGGCAAGGCACATGAATTGGCTCAAGGCATTTTGGACAATGGACCTCTGGCCGTTGCCATGGCCAAGGATGCTGTTGAGATGGGAATGCAAATCCCTTTGGAGCAGGCGTTGGCATATACACACCGTAACTTGGCAACGTTAATGCTTGGGGAAGAAATGCAAGAGGGACTCAACTCTTTTATTGAAAAAAGGAAACCGTTTTTTACTCAAAAATGAGTCGCTTTCTGTGGGCCGGATGAATTTTGATTGTGAATATTGAAGATTATTCAAGAAGAGGAGAATACAATGAATTGGGGTAACATATTAGATCAGTGGGCTGATCGAACACCTGAAAAAGAAGCCATTATATTCCAAGACACGATTTTGACTTACAAAGAGATGAATGAGCGGGTTAATGCATTGAGTCGTGAGCTTTTGAATTGTGGTATAGGCAAAGGGGATCGTGTGGCTTTATTATCTTTTAACTGCCACCAATTCATGGAAGTCTTTTTTGCATGTGGACGATTGGGTGCTATTTTCGTTCCTCTGAATTTTCGGCTGGTGGGGCGAGAACTTCAATATCAACTTAATGATTCTGAACCAAAAATTTTATTTCTTGGGAGAGAGTTCCAGAGTGTAATCGGTCAGATCAGGGACCAATTGCATACCATATCAAACTATGTAGTCATCGACGAAAAAGAAGACAGTTTCGAAGCAAAGTCATATGAGGATATGATAAATTCTACCAACAATACTGCACTTAATTTCGATTACAAAGTGGATTTCGATGACAATTTTATAATTGTCTATACTTCAGGTACCACTGGTCATCCCAAAGGAGCTCTCCTTAGCCAAAAGAATGTTTTATTTACATCTCTCAATCAAATTATAGATTTCCAATGTACCACCAGGGACGTCACGTTAACAATGTCACCCTTGTTCCACGTAGGAGGGCTGTTTATACTCACCCTGCCAATGTTGCATATAGGGGGCTCTGTGGTGATTATGAAAGCTTTTGATCCAGTTCAAGCCTTAAAATTAATAGAGGAAAATAGGGTCTCTGTTGTTTTTGGAGTGCCTGCCATGTGGGGGGCCATTTTGAGGGCAGAAAATATTGGAATTACGGATGTTTCCTCGTTGCGCATTACAGTTTCTGGCGGAGCATCCCAACCGCTGTCTGTTCTTAAGAAAATTCATGACACCTTTGATGTTCCTCTCACCGAAGGCTACGGACTTTCTGAAGCTTCTTCATGTTCTTGTTTGTTGCGTTGGGAGGATGTGCAAAGTAAAGCCGGGTCCATTGGCAAACCTTTTGTTCATAATTCCATGAAGGTAGTGACTGAGAATGGAGACGAAGTTATGCCGGGAGAAGTTGGGGAAATCATCCAGGCAGGGCCGACGGTTATGCGAGGATATTTCAATAACCCCCAAGCAACTGGTGAGACCATCGTAAATGGTTGGCTATATACCGGTGACTTAGCCACCGTAGATGAGGATGGATTTATTTACATTAAAGATCGTAAAAAAGACATGATTATTAGTGGAGGGGAAAATATCTATCCAGTTGAAATCGAGCAAGTGTTGTATATGCACGACAAGATAGCGGAGGCAGCTGTAATAGGAGTCCCCGATGACAAGTGGGGTGAGAGCGTTTTAGCGACAATTGTTTTATATCCAGGTCAAGAAATGACATCTGAGGAAGTCATCAACTACTGTAAAAACAATTTAGCCAGTTACAAAAAGCCACGAATGGTAGAATTTGTGGATGTCCTGCCTTCTAATCCATCGGGCAAAGTACTTAAGACAGAGTTGCGCAAACAATATCAATTGAACTCTTACACTCCACCAACAACTATTTAAATGATTTGGAGATAATTTTATGGAGACTGTAGTAGAACGTATGGGTCGGTTTTGTGCTGATCTCGATTTCGATTTAATCCCCTCGGAGGTCATTTCCAAGGCCAAGGCTTGTCTGATCAACGGGATAGGTATTGGTTTGTCCTGCCATGATTTGGATTCTGCTCGTGCAGCCAGGCAAATTATTAAAGAGTTCGAGCCTGCCTGTGAAAAAGGGGCAAACTTATTGGCTGACGGTTCTTTGGTAAGTTTGATGGGAGCAGCTTTTGCCAATGGTGTTCTGTTCCACTCCCGTGGACAGGAAGATACCCATGGGACAATGCATATAGGCACCATGGTCATTCCTGCAGCCTTGGCATTGTCACAATGGACGGGAGCTTCGGGGAAAGATTTGATTGTAGCTCTTGTAGTCGGTTATGAAATAGCCGCGGCATTGGGAAAAGAGTTAACTGAATTGACCACTCCCAGGGGATTCAGGGCCAGCCCTATCTACGGTATTTTCGGTGCAGCAGCTGCTTCCGCCAAGCTGCTGAAATTGGATGCGGCCCAAACCGCCGATGCTCTTGCCCACGCTTCTGCATTTGCCTTCGGCACTACCGAGGCGTTTGTAACAGGTACTATGGAAATATTTTTTGAGAACGGTTTGGCCAGCCGAAACGGTTTGCTGGCGGCACTGACGGCCAAGTCAGGCATGGCCGGAGCCTCCACTGCCATTGAAGGTATTTTTGGGTTCACCCGCGCCTTTGGCAATACCAATAAAGGCATGGAGCGGTTAGGTATTGATTTAGGCCATCAATGGGAACTTTTGAAGGTCACGTTCAAACCTTATCCTACCTGCGCTTTCAACCAATCTCCAACAACGGCAATGATGAACCTTATCAAGACTCATGATCTCAAGCCAGATCAAGTAAACTCAATTAAAATACGGATGAGTTCTTACGAAGCTAAATACCCCGGAATCAATTATACGGGACCTTTTTCCACCCATCTACAGACCATAATGAGCACCGGATTCGCAATGGCGTTGGCTTTGAAAGATCGCAAACTACATTTGTCTGATATGTGGCGATTCGACGAAGAGGTTCTTAATACTTTATCTCAAATGACTCAAGTTATCGCCGATGAAACTATGCCCAATTCAAATTGTGTTTTGAATATAAATTTGAAAAATGGGGAGGAACTGCTTGAAGAGTTGTTTATCTCCCCGGATTTTTATTTTTATGATTTTGAACAGGCCGTGGATTTAATAAAAACGATTCACGAGGAGACTAAGGTTCCGACCAAGATCACCGACAACCTGATTCAGAATTTGAGGAATATCGAAAGCTTGGAAAATTTGGATGACTTCATTCGCTCCCTGATATTTGAAGTGAGAGCATAAGTGACAACATCACTCAGATTAGGATCTAAATCTCTGAAAAGAAGGTCTTTTTTTCATGTTAATTAGGGTAATCGTTTACTGGTAGCTCAACTCCTAAAATTGAGTTGGTGATAGGATATACCATGTTTATTGAATACGATAAAACTGGGCGTATCGTTATCGCCCTGGGACTTCTTTGTACATGAAATTGATCGTTTATTCATCGAAAGAACTGGCACTATCGATTTTTCTTCAGATAATGCGGACTATTTTGTAGATTCTTTCACGGAAGAAAAGTATCCGTTTTATGTGGCTGAGTATCATTTTACTGAGCTATTGATGGTCTAAGGGGGAGGGGAGGCGGAATTAGAAGGAATAGGATCAATGGACGATGAAACAGATACGAAAGAAATGATGTCGATTACACCGCAAACCCAATTGATGCTCCAATACAGTACTGATCTGGATATGGAAAATGAATGGAATTAAGCAAGATTATGTTGGGGTTCGATGGGCCTATTTTTAGTAAACCAGATTTTTATTTGGAGAACATTAGCGTACTTGTTAATTATTTAATATTCGGAGGGGAAATATGAGTAGTAAGGATAATTGTATTAAATCTGCACATCTGATAGGTGAAAAGGATGATTTTGCTCAAGGGGAAGATAAAAAATGCATAATGGTTATAGGAGGAACAGGATTTATTGGGGCACATGTGGCTCGTTTTCTGGCCGAGTCAGGTCATCAGGTTTTTATTTACGACACTCAACGGCCTACATCAGCTATGGAATGGTTGTTTGCCCCCTTTCTTGACAGTATTCATTATATTAAGGGCAGTATTACCGACTTGTCTGTTTTACTCCACACGCTGGACAAGCATGGGATTAATCAGATTGTCAATACCTCAGCAATAACCGATGTTGAAATTTTGGTTAACCAGCCATTAACTGCTCATCAGGTGATGGTTCAGGGGCATCTCAATGTCATGGAGGCTGCCCGTTTAATGTCCATTAAGCGCGTGGTATCTACCAGCTCCATTGCCATCTACGCACCCAAACAATATGAGCCTATAGACGAAAAACATCCCGTGCTTTTGCCTACTGAAGCTCCTACGATTGCGTCCTATAGTGTGTGGAAACTGGCCATTGAGTCATCAGGACTTTTTTACCATGCATACCATGGAGTGGACTGCGTTTTTTTAAGACTTTCAGCCGTTTATGGTTTTGGGATGAATTATCCTCTATATGTAAAGCCCTTTGTGGAAGAATCCTTGTCCGGCAGGCCGGTGCGCTTTGAAACCGGTGGAGACATGAAGCGTGATTACACCTATATTGACGATGTGGTGTCAGGAATTGCCCTGGCTTTACAGGCACCGAAGAATTTACACTCCCGGCTTTTTAACATCACCTGCGGGGGTGAAATGATTAGTGGCATACAGGTGGCAGAAGAGGTAAGAAGACAGATTCCGGAGACAGACATAAAAATCAAGAATGGACTTTCTGAATTTGAAAAACGTGATGTAAAAAATCGAGGAGTTTTAAGTATAAAAAGGGCCAAACAAGAATTGGGGTATCAACCCAGTTTTACTTTCCAGGAAGGTTTGAAAGCCTATATTCGACTTCAAAAGAAGTATCTGAAAGATCAGCAACTAAATTAACGACAGGGGAGAGATGAATGGCGAAAGGCCCAAGTAAAAAAGATAAACGAGATATGTACAGGCTCCTTGTTCTATCCCGCCGGTACGAAGAGGAGCTCATCAATGTTTTTAAAGAAGGAAAGATTCCAGGGTGGATGCATTCAGGATTTGGCCAAGAGGCCATCGGTGTGGCATTAGGCTCATGTCTAATAGCGTCCGATTATCTTGTGCCTTATTTTCGATCCAGATCTTCCCTATTGAGTAAAGGAATGTCTTTGAAATCCCTGACCGCCGAAATTTTTGGCAGGACAACCGGCTGTTGTGAAGGTCGGAGCGGGGAGGGACATATCGCCTCCCATGAATTAGGTGTTTTAGGAGCTGGTGGTCTTATTGGTAGCACTATCCCCATAAGTGTCGGATTGGGTTATGCCGCTAAATTAAGGGGAGAGGGCCAAGTGGTGGCCTGCTGCTTTGGAGATGGGGCCACCAGTAGAGGCGCTTTTCATGAAAGCATAAATATATCTTCCGTAATGGATTTACCTATTGTGTTCGTTTGTGAAAACAATCTGTATAGCGAATTCTCTGACTTGTCTACTCAGATGCGCATCAATGATGTTGCCTTGAGGGCACAGGCCTATGGAATAGAAGGGATATCCGTGGATGGGAATGACCCGGTGGCACTTTATAAAGTCTTAACAAAAGCCTTTACAAAGTGCCGCCAGGACCAAATTCCATCACTGATTGAGGCTAAAACCTACCGTGTCCGCGGTCACTACGAGGGTGATCCTTGTAAATATCGCCCGGAAGGTGAACTGGAATTTTGGCAGCAAAAGGACCCGTTGCTCAATTATCAAAAACGTTTACTGGATGAGGGCTTGATTGATGAAGTTTACATAGCCAAAATCGAAGAAGATGCGAGAAAACAAATTCAGGAAGCAATGGCCTTTGCGATGGATAGTCCCAAGCCTACTCCTTCTGATGTAACAGACTACGTTTATGCTTGATAAAATTAGGAGGCTTTCATGAAGTCAACCAATATGAGATGGGCCTTGAATGAAGCTCTCAAAGAAGAGATGGTTCGGGACGAAAAAGTTTTTCTGGCCGGGGAAGATATCGGTTTTTCCGGTGGCTCTTTTGGGGTTACCAAGGATCTTTATAAACAATTCGGTGCTTGGCGAGTTAAGGATACACCACTGAGCGAAGAGGCTATTGCTGGTTTAGCTGTGGGTGCTGCCATGGCTGGTTATCGACCAGTCATAGAAATTATGTTCATGGATTTTATTACCGTTGCCATGGATCAAATATGCAATCAGGCAGCAAAATCTCGCTATATCTATGCGGGGCAGGTCTCGTTGCCCTTGGTTGTTCGCACCATGGCCGGGGTCGGTCTGCGTGCCGGAGCTCACCACTCACAAAGTCTGGAATCCTGGTTCGTGCATACACCTGGCCTGAAAGTGGTAATGCCTTCCACTCCTTATGACGCCAAAGGCTTGTTAAAGTCCGCCATACGTGACGATAATCCTGTAGTGTTTATTGAACCCAAAGCACTTTATACCAAAGGAGGCGAAATACCGGAGGAAGAATATCTTATTCCACTTGGTAAAGCTGACGTAAAGCGGCTGGGTAAAGACGCGACCATTGTGG
Source organism: uncultured Desulfobacterium sp. (assembly GCA_937124525.1). Next base: position 13,882 of record CAKZLA010000283.1, on the reverse strand, counting down.
CCACCGGACAGATGGTCGCAGTTGCCCTGACCGCAGCTGACTCATTAGCTGATGAAGGTATTGATGTGGAAGTAATAGACCCGCGTACTCTCAGTCCTCTGGACACAGAGACGATTTTGGACTCGGTTCGCAAGACCAACCACTTGGTAATTGTCCAGGAAGCTCCGAGTACCTGTGGTTTTTCTGCAGAGGTGGCAGCGATGGTTGGCGATAAAGCTCTTGATTTTTTGGATGGGCCCATAAAGCGCCTGTCCATGCCATTTATGCCGGTGCCTTTCGGAGTCCTTGAGGATGCATTTTTACCCCAGGTCGATGACGTGGTGGCTACGGTAAAAGATATTTTGAATTGATCAAGAATCAGTGAGGATAAATAAGTGAGTATAGCAATAATTATGCCCAAGCTGGGTGCAGAAATGTCTTCCGGCGTCATCAAGGAGTGGATTAAGGAACAAGGAGAGTGGGTCGAGTCAGATGATCCCGTTGCAGTTATTGAAACGGACAAGGTTTCCTATGAGATAACTGCACCAGGTTCCGGATTTTTGCATATCATGATGGAGGTGGAAAATGAGGCGGATATTGGTGAAAATATTGGTATGCTATGTGCCGATGAAGAGGAGTTGGCTCAGTTAAGCCAGCAATTCCCAACTTTACAAGAAGCACAAACGAAGGTGGAACTTCCCGTCCAGTTAACGGAAAATTCGTTTGTACAGCCAATTGTTGTAAACCCAGCTAACGAGTCAGGAAACTTAACTGCCAGTTCCCGTTCAGAAATCCGAATCACCCCTTTGGCTCGAAAGATAGCTGCTGAGCATGGCGTTGATATGTTTTCCCTTATCGGTACCGGTATTGGGGGACGTATCAAACAACGCGATGTGGTGAAATGGCTGGAAAAACCCAAAGAAGTCACTCCAACGGACCAACCTGCCATCTCCGTCCATTCAGAAACCGGAGGAGTCAAAACAGTGCGTGAAGTGGTGCCCATGAGTGGAACCCGGAAGGTAATTTCTCAGCGTTTGTTTGGCAGTTTACAGCAGATGGCGCAATTTAGCGATCAAGGTGAAATTGACATCACTGCCACGGTTGATTTTCGTAAGGAGTTGGTGACCCTACAGGAACGTATTGGGGTAAAAATAACTTATAATGCCATACTTGTCAAGGTGGCAGCATTGGCCATCAAAGCGACGCCTCTTCTCAATTCCAGCATCGTTGGTGATGAAATTCACATATTCAATGAGGTTAACGTCGGAATGGCCGTGGATGGGAAAAATGGTTTAATCGTGCCAGTAGTCCATAGCGCAGATCAAAAATCCATAGCTGATATCCAGAATGAGTTGAACGACTTGATAGAGCATGCCAGAGCTGGGACATTGTTGCCGGAACAGATGTCCGGTGGGACAATGACTATTTCAAACTTCGGCAGTTATGGGGCGTACACGGGAACCCCCATAATTAACCCTCCAGAAGTAATTTTGATGGGTCTTGGTATCATCAGGCAGATTCCGGTGGTTATAGACGATGAGATCAAAATCCGCTGGTCTATGAGCTACTCTTTGACCATGGACCACCGGGTGGTTGATGGGGCGATGGGTGGGCGCTATATTCAACGAATTCGAGATATATTGGCAACGCCTCATCTTTTAAGTGTTCTTTGGTAGAATTTAGGCTTTTATGCCACTTTAAAATGCACGCTGGAGTTTGTCGGCTGATGAATATTTATAAGAAAGAGTAGTTAAGCCTAACACTCTTTCATGCTTTGTTGTGGGCAGAACGAGATCATAATGAGGTCTGCCCATGGCAGTTATATATGTCAGAGGAAATTAATATGAAACTGGAAGTTTTTAATCTACAGGACAGAACGGCGGTGGTTACCGGCTCCAGCGGTGGCTTGGGTAAGGCGATTGCCTTGGGGTTGGCAGAGGCTGGCGCGGATCTGGTTTTGGCAAGCAGAAACGTAAAGATCAATGAAGAAATTGCCGACCAAATTCGTCATATGGGACGTAAAGCTTTGGTGGTGAAGGTAGATATTAATAAAAATGAGGACTGGATTGACTTGAGGAGTCGAGCTCTGGATGAATTCGGCAAGGTAGATATCCTGGTCAACAACGCCGGCATCAGCCCGATATATAAAAAGGCAGAGGAAATTCAGCTGGATGAATGGGACGCTATTATGTCAACCAATTTGAGAGCTGTTTTTGTTGGCTGTCAGATTTTCATGGAACCTATGCAGAAACAGGGAAGTGGCAAGATTATTAACATCTCTTCCGCGGCTGGAGGAGAGGGTTCGCCTCGTTTAGCTGCCTATGCAGCAGCCAAAGCGGGTGTCGCTAATTTGACCCAAACCCTATCCATTGAATGGGCTGAATATGGAATACAAGTCAATGCCGTGGCTCCGGGGCCTTTTGAGGTCGGCTTGGGCGAATCCATAATGGATAGTCAATTTTTCAGGGAATCCTGGTTACGTTCTCTTCCTGTAAAGCGTTTTGGTAAGGATCGGGAAATATTGGGGGCTGTGGTATTACTTGCCTCACAGGCCAGTGATTTTATTACCGGGCAAACCATCTATGTGGATGGTGGATGGACAGCGGGTAAGCCGTCTATTGGGTGAGTTAGTGGATAAATTAGTGGGTAAAAAGGAGAATTAATGATTAAGCGAAATCGTTTTGAAGGAAAAGTGGCAATTGTTACCGGTGGTGGTTCTGGATTAGGTCAACGCATTGCAATGGATTTAGCCTCTGAAGGGGCCAGTGTTGCCATCCCGGATATAAATTTTGAAGCCGCTGAGTTGACGGCAAAAATGATAATAGCTGATGGAGGAAAAGCCTTGGCCATGAAGACTGATGTTTCTCAAGGGCAGGAAGTTTTTTCCATGATTGACCTTGTTGTGCAGCAGTTGGGAGGGCTCGACATTCTCATCAATAATGCGGGCGTGGTCATGCGCACGCCTCTATTAGACTTGAAGGAAGAAGATTGGGATAAGGAATTGGCCGTAGACCTTAAAGGTGTTTATCTCTGCATCAAACAAGCCGTGCCGAAAATGATTGAGAACGGGGGAGGGAAAATCGTTAATATTTCTTCTGTTGCCGGAATGTTAGGTTTTTTGGCGCCGGCCTACACTGCAGCCAAAGGTGGCCTGATTTCACTTACTAAGGTTCTGGTCGGTGAATTATCGCCTCTCAAGATCAATATTAACACGGTTTGTCCCGGGTTCTGTGCCACACCTCTCAATGAAGCGGTGAGAAAATCGGAAGCTGGGCAGGCTCTCAAAAACAAAATTCCTTGGGGTCGCTACGGGAATCCGGAGGACGTGGCCGCCAGTGTGCTATTTTTAGCATCAAGAGAGGCAAATTACATTACAGGAGCGATTTTACCGGTTGACGGTGGTTTGTCCAGTTTTGTGGATTTGGGATCTGGTTATCGTTCCTTCGATAGAAAATGAGATTGGGCTATCCCAACACCTCTGTTTTACTAACAGTTTTTATGATTAGGATGGTGAGTATTCAATGGATTTTTATTTAACCATGTCTGAAGAAGAGGAAAAATTTCGTCAGGAATTAAGTGAGTTTCTTGATCAGGAATTGACCTATGAAATTTGTCGCCAGCATGCAATGGACAAGGGCTTGGGGGTTGAAGCCCGTCAGTTTGCCCGGAAGTTGGGTGAGAAGGGTTGGCTGGGTTTGGGCTGGCCAAAGGAATATGGTGGGAGCGGTGGAGGGCTGAATTACGAAATTATCTTGGTGCAGGAGATGGCCAGACATGGAGCAAGGGTGCCCAATGAAGTTGCTCGTTTCATGGCAGGTCCGGTGATTCTGCATCACGGTAGTGAAGAGGTAAAGCAGGAATTTTTGCCTCGTATTGCCAAGGGTGAAATTGAGTTTGGATTGGGTTACACAGAACCCAACGCCGGTTCCGATTTGATGGCTATGCAAATGTCAGCGGAAGACCATGGGGATTATTTCATTATAAACGGTCAGAAAACATTCAATACCGAGTCACACTATGCCGATTATCATTGGCTTGCCGCTAAAACTGACCCCAAGGGTCTGCGACATCAATCCATTAGTTTATTTGCCGTGGATCAGCAAGCTCCTGGGATAACCATTACTCCAATTGAAACCTTGGGTGGCGAAAGATCTAATGAGGTTTTTTATGACAAGGTCAAGGTACCGCGCCATCGACTGATAGGGAATAAAAATGAAGGTTTTTCTTATATGATTCAGGCCTTGAATTATGAGCGATTGATGTTATTACAAACTGAGCATCTCTTCCCTACAATGCATCGTCTGATTGCCTATTTGAAGAAAACTTCCTGCAACGGGGTTCTTTTGAGCGAAGATCCTTTGGTGCGTGACCGTTTGGCCCGAATGAGAACCGAAGCCGAAGCAGCTCAGTGTCTTGAGTACCGAGCATTGGCCATGCTTATAAATGGGCAGAGGCTGGATTGGCAATCGAATTTGGTTAAGCTTTTTTCAAGTGAAGCCAGACAGCGTTTTGCAAGCATGGGTATGGAAATACTCGGCCATGCCGGGTTGATTGAAGAGATAGATCCATTGGCAGTTTCCCATGGCGAATTTGCAAGGCTTGCCAGGTGTTGCATTGTAGATACCATCGGGGGAGGAACCAGTGAGATTATCAGGAACTTGACGGCCACCAGAGGATTGGGTCTTCCGAGGTAAATATCCACATACTGTGGGCGTTTACAGTATAGAAAGGATTGCACATGAATATCAATTTTAGTGAAGAACAAAAGATGATTATGGATAGTGCCCGGCATTTTTTAAAAAAAGAGTGCACCTCAGAATTTGTACGCAGTATGGCCCAAGATTCGAAGGGTTTCACTCCGAGACTGTGGGACGGTATGGCCGAACTGGGGTGGATGGGCCTGGTTGTTCCAGAAAAGTATGGCGGTTTTCAAGGAGAATTTTTGGATTTGGTGCTTCTCTTAGAGGAGATGGGAAAAGTAAATTTACCGGGTCCCTTTTTCTCCCATGTCCTCTTGGGGGAGATGTGTCTTTTATCGGCAGGGAATGAGGCGCAAAAAGAGCATTATTTGCCGCTTCTCAGCCAGGGAGAAGTTATTATGACACTGGCCCTTAACGAACCGGAAAGCATTTATGATTTCAACTCCATTGCCACCAGGGCCGTTGTGCAAAACAACTCAATTGTGATCACGGGAAAGAAATTATATGTGCCTGATGCCGGATCAGCGAATTATATTCTTTGCGTGGCCCGGACAGGTGCTTTTGTTTCAGGTTCCGAAGACGGTTTAGGAGTGTTCATCCTGGATCGGAAGAGTCCTGGAATTACCTTAAGGGAGTTAAAAACTATGGCTATAGATAAACAATACGAGATTGTTTTGGATGAGGTGAAGGTGGTTTCCGGATGTACTCTGGGCGAGAATGGGAAGGTACGGTCATGGCTGGAGCCAATACTTTTTAAAGCTGCTTTGGCAAAATGTGCCGAGATGATGGGGAGCGGGCAACGCGTTCTTCAATTGGCAGTGGCCCACGCCAAAAATAGGGAACAGTTTGGAAAACCCATAGGCAGCTTCCAGGCCATTCAGCATCATTGCGTTAACATGTTAATGGATGTGGAGACTTGCCGTTGGATGGTTTATAAGGCCGCATGGATGATGGATGAGCAAAAGTCTTGTCAAATGCAGTGCGCCATGGCCAAGGCATGGTGTAATGAAGCCTATAAGCGTGTTGTCAATATTGGCCATCAAGTGATGGGAGGTATCGGCTATGCCGAAGAGCATGAACTGCCACTACATTTTCGGCGTAGTCGCTTTGCAGAACCAACCTTTGGGGGTGGAGACTACCATCGCCAAAAAATTGCCGACCAACTGTTGAGCTGAAATTTTGCTGATAATTTAATGCTGCAGAGATGATCAGATATAAATTCAGTATTTTATCTGCGGCCAGAAAAGTAGGAGTATTTATGAAAGCGCTTCTTTTTTATGGGGGCTCTGATATGCGTTTGGAAGATGTTCCGGAACCTTCCCCAACCTCTGATGAAGTCAAGGTTCAGGTGAAATGGTGCGGTATTTGTGGGTCTGACTTACACGAGTATCAAAATGGTCCTATTTTGGTGCCGGTAAAAAAACCTCATCCAAGAGTCGGTAAGAAAGCCCCGATTATCGGTGGGCATGAGTTTGCCGGTGAAGTGGTGGAAGTAGGCTCCAACGTTACCCGAATCAATCCCGGTGATCGAGTCACTGTTAAACCTACGTTGCCCTGTTATCATTGCCACTATTGCCAGAAGGGCCGTCATATTCAATGCAATAGCCTGGCACTTTTGGGAGGTGCCGCTGATGGTGCCTTTGCTGAATATATCGTGGTACCTGCAGATAATGTCTATAAATTGCCCATGGATGTCACTTATGAAATAGGGACATTCGCTGAACCATTGGCCTGTGCGTTGCATGCCATCAATCGCGGGGGAATGAAGCCCGGTGCAAATGTAGCCGTGGTAGGAGCAGGGCCCATCGGATTGCTTACCATGCAGGCCGTGTTGGCATGCGGCGCGGCCCAAGTGATCGTTTTTGAGATGATTCCTTCGCGTGTTGATCTTGCCAAAAAACTGGGGGCAAGCATGGTTGTCGATCCACGGGATGGAAAAGCTGGGAAAACCATGGCCCATCTGACTGATGGGTTACGTGCAGATGTCGTATTTGAATGTGCAGGTCCCGGGCAGGCCTTGCTCCTGGCTAATGAAGTTTGTGGCAAAGGAGGTGTCATCGTGGAAATGGGTTTGATGACTGATGCTTGTGATTTTCCATTCCAGGATTTGTTCATGCGAGAGAAGTCAATCATTACCAGTCAGGGTTATGTGGACGAATTCGCGGCTGCCGTGGCACTTATGGCCGGAGAAAGGGTTATGTGTGAACCCATGATTTCCGATAGGATTTCTCTTGATGAAGTGTTGGAAAAAGGCATATTGGCCATGATGGGTCCCGATAGAATGAAGCATTGCAAGATACTTGTTTCTCCTTAGATTTTTATCTCTGGCTTTCGTGTTATTTGGGCAAAAAAATCAAAAAAAAATTTTGGTTCTGCTTTGTCCAAGTTAGGTTTTTAGCGAACGTTTAACGCCGATACATCATGTTTTTATTTTGAAGATTATAGTTACGAGATCGTAAATAGGTTTCTATTTTCAGTATATAATATATATGGAAATAGTGGTTTTTCTAATATTAAATAAACTATTATTACAGTATCTTATGTGTGGATTGTTGTAGGGCTAATGGATTAAGGAATTGATGATGAGCAAAAGACGAAAAGTGGTAGTCATTGGTGGTGGTATCGGAGGATATCCTGCGGCTATTAAAGCCGCTCGATTGGGAGCTGAGGTTACCTTGATAGAGAAAGCTGATTTAGGAGGTACATGCCTTAACTGGGGATGCATACCAACAAAATCGCTTCTGCACGGAGCCGAGGTGTTCAGATTGGTTAAGGAAGCTCCTACATTCGGAATAAAAACCACGAAACCAATCGTGGACATGGGAACTTTAATGGGGCGTAAGGATCAGGTGGTGCTCGGACTCAGAAGGGGCGTTGCAGGTTTGTTAAAGGCCAAAAAAATTGTAGTGCTACAGGGGGAAGCTGAGTTGCTGGATCCTTGTACTGTTCGAGTAGGAAAGAAAAAGCTATTAGCTGACTCGGTCATATTAGCCACCGGTTCTTTACCGACAAGTCCACCCATACTCGGCTTGGATGATATAACAGCATGGGATAGTAATGATTTTCTGAGCATGACCAGTTTGCCTGAATCGGCGATCATTATTGGTGGAGGCGTGATCGGGGTGGAATTCGCTCAAATTTTGAACGGTTTGGGTTGTCAAGTAACTCTGATTGAAATGATGCCTCAGTTGGTTCCGAGTCTGGATGGCGAAATAGCCCATGCTTTTCAGAAATCACTGAGAAGCCAAGGCATTCAAGTCGTCACCGGGGCGAAAATTAGTAAAATCGGCAAATCTGGGAAATGCTCCGTTATTGAATACCTATCTGATAATCAAAAATCTCAGATCGAGGCTCAGCAGTTGATTGTGGCCACTGGCCGTCGGCCAGCCAGCGATGGGCTACGAGCCGATAAAATAGGGCTGGAATTGGAGGGTGCAGCTGTTAAAGTGGACCAGTATATGTCCACTAACCTTTCCAATGTTTATGCAGTAGGTGATCTTACCGGTGGCGTTATGCTGGCCCATCTAGCCATGGCAGAAGGTGAGTGTGCCGCTGTGAATGCCATGGGCGGAAAGCAGACCATGGACTACAGCTCGATACCTTCTTGTATTTATACCATGCCACAAGTTGCATCGGTGGGGTTGAGTGAGGAGCAAGCCAAGGAAAGACAGAAGATAAGTGTTGGTATTTTCCCCTTTTCCGGTGTCGGAAAAGCGGTGGTCTTATCCCAACAAGAAGGTTTTGTCAAGATTGTTGCTGGAGCTCAATATGGAGAAGTGCTGGGTGTGCACATTATAGGCCCCCAAGCTACAGACTTAATCTCCGAAGCAGCATTAGCGCTCAACCTTGAAGCCACTGTTGAGGAAATAGCCCAAACCATCCATCCTCACCCCACACTTTCGGAGGCAGTTATGGAGGCAGCGATGAAATTATCAGGTGGGGCTGTGCACGTTCCATAATTTGGACAAGCCACAACCAAAAAAGTTGTTTTTGACATTTTTAAATTAGCACCCTTTGGGCGGATTTTTTACAACCCATTGATTTAACACTTCATAAAATGGAAATTCCTATACTATCAAGATATAAGCAAAAATCATGCTGCTGATTCGTATTTAACTAAAAGGAGATAAAAACATGAGAAAAACAATGGTCAATACAGTTGCCGGAGCTGTTCCTGCAGATGAATTGGGTATTACCCTAATGCATGAGCATATTCTGTTTGGTTATCCGGGTTGGGAAGGGGATCTGACAATGGCTCCTTTTGATAGACAGGGTATTGTCGATAACGGGGTGGAAGTGTTGACTCAACTCAAGGAGTTGGGGTTGCATACTCTTGTAGATGCAACAGTACTTGACGGCGGGCGATGTCCTGAAGTTTGCAAGGAGATTTCTGAAAAAGCAGATGTCAATATTATCTGCTCAACCGGATACTATAATGAAGGTGAAGGTGCAACTGCCTATTGGAAATTTCGAAGCAGTTTGGGTGATGTGAGTGAAGAACTATATGAATTGTTTATGACAGAAATAACTGAAGGAATACAAAATACGGGGATTCGGGCCGGGGTCTTAAAAGTCTGTTCAAGCAAGGGAATTATTACTGACTATGAAAAGATGATGCTCAAAGCTGCGGCCAAGGCCCAAAGGGAGACCGGTGTTCCAATTATAACTCATACCCAGGAAGGAACCATGGGACCAGAGCAAGCTAAACTTTTGATATCAGAAGGTGTTGAGCCTTCAAAGATACAAATTGGGCATATGTGTGATAATCTGGATATTGATTATCAACTGGAGACTTTAAAGCAGGGTGTTTATGTAGCCTGGGACAGAATGGGACTTCAAGGACTTGTCGGTTGTCCTATGGACGAACAGCGTTATTCTGTCATCGTAGAGCTGATCAAAAGAGGATTCGCTGATAAATTGATGATTTCCCATGATTATGTCATTAACTGGCGAGGCAGGCCGCTTAATCTCCCGGAGAAAGCATTGCCTTTGATCGCCAATTGGCACCCTACCCATTTATTTAAAAACATCATTCCTGCCCTCCAAAAAAGTGGTGTTAGTGATCAACAGATCCAGACAATTATCAAAGAGAATCCACAAAACCTTTTTACTGTAAAGGCATGAGAAGTCCCTTGTGAATACAGTCCCGTAGGAATTTCATGATAATAAAAATACCCATTCCCCCATGCTGAACTTCAAATAATCGGTATGCAACTCATTAATGAGTCTGTTGATTTAAAGGCGATTTCACTTTGGTTCGATTTTGTTATCACAAAATATAATAGTCAACTGAGCCAAAAACATCATATAGACAGAGGCGATACTTGAAATATGAAGATCGCGATTTAATCAACAGGCTCATATATGATGCACATTTAAGTACTTAAACAAAAGTAATCATAATTTTTCGCAGGTTAAGTCTCAGATATATATAACACTACAGCGACATTTTCATGAACCTCCCTGGTTGGAGGGGATTCTAAAGCGCTTTTCCCCACCTTTTGACACTCGATTTTTAGTGAAGTAAGTGAAGTGTCTCTGTAATATTAAGATTAACAATATTTTAAAAAAAAGGAAATATCATGAAAAAAGAAGCGGTTATTATTTTTGTAGCAATTGCGATGGTATTTTTTTCGCTATCCGTTCAGGCTTCTGCTGAGGGAAAAGTTATTAAGTGGACAATGCAGGCATCGTATCCGTTGAGTACCGGAGTAATGATGCACGGAGTCGAATGGGCAAAGCACATTGAAAAATTGACAAACGGACGATTAAAAATTCAAATTTTTCCACCAGGTGCAATATGTGATGTCCAGGACCTTGTTACTTATTTGGAAAAAGATGTTTTTGATTGTGCCATCTCGTACGGGGGATATTATACAGGTTTAATACCGGAGACGGATTTTGAAATCGGCCTTCCAATGGGGCATCAAACTTGGGATGAATATTGGGATGCTTACTGGAACAGAGGTCTTGGCGATGTAATCCGCGAGGCGTATGCGGAACATAATATCAGGCAGTATCCCTGTGCTGCCGATTGTTATTACCATTTTAACACCAATTATCCAGTAACTAAGCTTGAGGATTTGAAAGGGAAAAAAATACGTGCCCTTGGGGTGTATGGTAAATATGTTCAAGCGCTCGGAGGATCACCCGTTGTAATTTCCGGCAGTGAACTGTATATGGCCATGAAGCTCGGAGTCATTGATGGTGCAATATTAGGTACAACTGCGCTTCAGGATATAAAATTTCACGAAGTGGTTGATTATTACACATTTCCTACGGCAGCACAAACTACTTTGTCTATGCTGATCAATCAAAAATCATTAGATAAACTGCCAGAGGATTTAAGAATAATTGTGGACAATGGAACACGTTTTATTCTTGAGGACACAGGTAATCAATATATTACCAGAACTAAAAGATCTTTGAATAAATCCGTGACAATGGGTAGCGTAACAAAGTGTTATTTACCAGAAGCGGAATTGATCAAAGCAAAAAAACTGGTTCTTCCAATCTGGGATGAATTGTCCGCGAAATCGCCGAGAATGAAAAAAGGTGTAGAAATTCTTAAACAACAGATGCGCGATCTTGGCCGGCCAATGAACTAACATTTAACACAAAATGGATGAGGTTGCTGAGATTGGACCTTGTCCAGTCTTTTCATGAATTAAATGAAGTGCTGAAGGGGAATATATGCGATTGTTTATATTCATAGTAGATACGATAAATAAATGGATCGGGAAAACGTGTTGCTGGTTGATGATTCCATTGGTGTGCATTACGGCCTTGGAAGTTTTTATGCGATACGTGGTTCAGCGGCCTACCATATGGGCCTGGGATGCAAATATTCAAATTTTTGCAGCAATTATTTTCCTTGGAGGAGGCTATGCTCTCCTGGAAAAAGGTCATGTTACTGTGGATGTTTTAACTATAAACATGAACCCTCGTAAACGGGCATTTCTGAATATATTGACATCTGTTTTCTTTTTTTTGGGGATGGGTACGTTGATGCTTGGTGGATGGGAGATGTTCCTGATGTCCGTGAAGGTTAAAGAGACGATGCCTACGATTTGGGCACCTCCTTATTACTGGATGAAACTTCTTGTTCCTATTGGATGCTTTTTCCTCATATTACAAGGTTTTTCCGAATTGTTTAAAAATTTGCTTATACTTTTAGGTAAAACCGATATTGAGAGGAGATGATAGAATGATAACAGCATTAATAATAATAGGATCATTATTAATACTCCTTATGACCGGGATGCCTGTGGCATTTGCACTTGTTGGAATATCTTCATTATTGCTTTGGGTCTTTCTTGGACCTACTGCTCTTCTCATGGTGGTCTCCGCTTCATTTAAACAGGCACGAACTGAAGTTTTCATTGCCATTCCACTTTTTGTCTTCATGGCCTCTGTTCTGCAATTTTCCGGTATTGCAAGCACTATGTATAATACAATGCGTATGTGGACAGGCCGTCTCAAAGGGGGATTGGCCATTGCAACCGTTATTATAAGCGCCATATTGGCGGCATTAAGCGGAATTGGCGCAACTGCCACCGTTGCAATGGGTCTTATTGCCTTGCCTGAAATGATAGGTAAAAAATACAATAAAAATATTGTGGTTGGCTCCATCACTGCAGGAGGAGCGTTAGGCCCACTCATTCCTCCAAGTAATTTATTGATCGTAGTTGGAGGCTATGCTTCTCTTTCCGTTGGTAAGCTTTTTATGGGTGGGATTGTTCCCGGCCTGCTGTGCACAATACTTTATAGTTTATATATATGGATTCAATGCAAAAGACATCCTGAGTATGGTCCTGCTCTGCCGCCTGAAGAGATTGCAAGCACCAAGGAAAAAATTCAAAATATTCCAAAGGTGATTATGCCTATTTTGCTTATTGCCATGGTTTTAGGGGGGATATATGGCGGAATCTTTACTCCGACAGAAGCAGCCGGATTTGGTGCCATTGGAGCCTTGCTGATTGCTGCAATTTCGAGAAAGTTAACTTTTAATGGTTTTTATGATGGTTTAAAAGTTTCTTTTAAAGTAACCAGCATGATCATGTGGCTTGTAATTGGTGGAGGATGTTACTCAACCCTTATAACTACAACGGGAACGGCCTCTCTCATAAGTCAGTTTTTGACAACTATGCCTTTTGGAGTCACCAGTATAATATCTGTGATGCTTGGAATTACCCTTGTCCTTGGAATGTTTATTGATCCTGTGGCCATCACGATGATCTGCGTACCTGTTTTTATGTCAGTTGTCACAGCCTTATCCATTGATCCACTATGGTTCATGCTTTTATTTTCTCTGGCAACCTGCATTGGGTATATTACTCCACCATTTGGGTTGAATATTTTTTATATGAAAGGTGTAGTCCCAGATGATATTAGCTTACTTGACATTTATACTGGCGTCCTTCCTTTTTGTATCATCAAAATTATTGTGCTTTTTTTGTGTATGATGTTTCCTTGTTTTTTAACATGGTTGCCAAGCCTTATGGGGTAAATTTGACCTGAATAAGCTATAATCAATAAGATTTCAATAGTGTAGCAATTATTGTATATATAGTTCTTTTAGTATATCTGTTTATAGCCTGAATGCTTAAACTGGCTTTGCGATCTACAACCATTTGAAATAATTAATTAGTTGAAGTTAACCTTTATTAAGGGTGCCTGACCTACAGGCTCCTTCGAAATAGCTGTTTTAATTGCAAATAATTTTAAGAGTTGCATCTAAGATTTTGAAATTATTACTTTATTAGATGATAGTTTAAGATGCGGTTTAGTAAATTTTAATCGGCAAAGTCTCAGCTTTAAATGTAAATTGGTTATCGCATAAGAGTTTTTGCCATAGCCTCTCCTAAATTCGTTATGAACATTAATTTTATTTTTTAACAAGCTCTTAAGAAAGTGTTTTTAGAGATAATCGTGGAATAAATTGTTTTGAAAAATGGAGGAAAAACAGAATGAAGAGAAAATCAATAATTTTATTGGTGTTGGCAGGTGTTCTATTCTTTTCGAGAGAGAATTATTCAAATGCCAGTGATAGAGTATTTACTGCCAGGGAAGCTGCCATTGAAGCTGCGGTCGCGGCTCAAAAGGCAGCCGATGCTGCTATCCAGGGTGATGCAAGGGGGGCAGCGCAAGCTGCTGCACAAGCTGCTGTAGCTGCAGCCAAGGCAGCAGAGGTTGCTGCTGAT
>CAKZLA010000282.1 GCA_937124525.1 uncultured Desulfobacterium sp. | reverse complement strand
TAGGATTTAGGGGCAGAATAATTTCCTTCGAACCTGTGACGGAGGCCTTTGATAAGTTAGTTCAAAACGCATCTTCCGATGAGAATTGGGTTACCTTAAAATACGCTCTTGGCGAAGATAATGGCACCTCGCTCATAAACATTTCCGGAAATTCCCAAAGCAGTTCAATATTAGAAATGTTACCGCAACATATTGAAAGTGCTCCTGCCTCGAAATATGTCGCGCAGGAAGAAATTGAAATTAAAACACTGGATTCGGTTTTTGACGACCTCAATGGTCCGGATGCAAAAATATTGCTTAAAGTAGACACCCAAGGTTTCGAAAAAAGCGTCTTGAACGGTGCGGCCTCCAGCTTGGCAAAGATTAGCGTTATAGAACTTGAATTATCTTTGGTGCCTTTATACGAGAATGGAAATTTATATACGGAAATGATCGAGTATCTAGATGATAAAGGCTTTGATCTCTATTCTTTTGAAGAAGTGTTTGCCGATCACAAAACTGGCAGGTTATTACAGTTTGATGGAATTTTCGTTAATAGAAACAAATAAGAAGGCTTTCTAAATTCAAGTCGTATATAATCTTCCGACTTTTATAATAGGGCACAGTTGAACATTCTCTTTATCTTAAAGCGGATCCTCTAGCAGGAATAAACAATCTATGTTATTTAACTCCTACATATTTATTTTCCTATTCTTGCCCGTTACCTTGTTCGTTTATTTTTCGCTCAACCACAGAAAGCTGACAACGGCGAGCAAGGCCTTTTTAGTAGTAGCTTCCCTTTTTTATTACTCTTGGTGGAATATCATTTACCTTCCTTTGATATTGGTTTCAATGATTTTCAACTATCGCATTGGTAGTCTCCTTTCAAAAAAAGATGAAAACAATCGATTTACAAAAAAACAAATTCTCACGTTTGGCGTTGTAGCCAACCTTAGCTTACTGGGCTACTTCAAGTATGCCGATTTCTTTATCGAAAACATAAACACGGCAATAGGAGGTACGATTCCCCTCCTAAACCTCGCCTTGCCATTGGCCATATCGTTTTTCACCTTCCAACAGATCGCGTATCTGGTAGATTCATATCATGGCGAGACCAAAGAGTACGATTTTTTGAACTACGCTATTTTCGTGACATTTTTCCCCCAATTGATCGCGGGTCCTATTGTACATCATAAAGAAATGATGCCGCAGTTCGCCGACGCTACCAATAAAACGTTCAGCCACTCCAATTTCGCCGCTGGCTTTTATCTTTTCACCTTAGGGCTATTCAAAAAGGTGGTCATCGCTGATAGTTTCGCACCTTGGGCGAATGCAGGTTTCGATGTTGCGGAACAGCTCAATTTTTTAGAGGCTTGGGCAACATCCTTATCCTATACCTATCAATTGTATTTTGATTTTAGCGGCTATACCGATATGGCCTTGGGTATTGCACTACTATTCAATATTAAGCTACCACTGAATTTTGACTCGCCGTATAAATCGCTGAATATTCAAGATTTTTGGCGACGTTGGCATATTACCCTTTCCCGGTTTTTCAAAAAACACTTCAACACCCGGCGATATGTCCGACTTAAAGAAAATTTTGATCACTGGTTTGCACTTCGCCAGGAAGCCATGAACCATGCAGAAAGCAAAAAAGGACGAGCCGTTGCCAAGAATATTGACCAGGCAGAGCTCAACCGAGCCTATTACGACCTCTTTTTTGAAGGCTTGCTCAAAAGCCTTATCACCACATGGCTGCCGCTCCTTTGCACCCTGGCCTATGTAAATCGGACCTTTACCCCAGAGGGGCTAATGCAGTGGTTTGGCAGACCCGGGCTTTTTATGATCAATGGCCACCCCATATTTCCCTGGGATATTCCCTCAATTTTCTGGTTTTTCATCTCACTTCTGCTTGTTTATGCACTTTTCCCGGCCATGGCATGGGTGCGAAAAACAATTAAAAAAGAAACCTTACGGCCAACGAGCCCTTAGAGCCTGTTTAAAAAATCAAACCCCAAAAAGCAATAATACCGGCTATTGTAGATATCTTAAAAAAACATATCTTTGCAATTATCTGATATTATTGCCATCTCACGGGGAGAGCCTGTTTAAAAATTCAGGCTCTTAAGATATCATCACGCTTGCTCCAATCATCACCGGGTGACAATGATGCATCAACACGATTCCAGGAAAAAGCCATTGAACAGAATCCTTCCTTTACAAAACAAATCATTTAAGACGTCACTTGCCATGGTAATGATATTTGTTTTGATCCCTGGTCTGGCCCACGCCACCCAGATGCACAGCGCCAAAGAAGGTATTCTGGTTCACCAGTTGGGACATCTTTTTTTTCTGGTGTCCATGGCCATTCTCATCCTCACCATCCAGGGCAAAAAACTTCACATGGAGAGGGGATGGCGATTGATCCAATACAGTGCCCTTTTTTTCATCCTCTGGAATCTGGATGCCATTCTGGTACATTTTCTCGATAACCAGAGCTCCTTCATCTCCACCAACCTGATATCCATGAGCCACATCAATATTAAAACCTTGGAACACCACGAGGAATTGGCCCGGCCCTACTACCTGCTCCGACTGGATCACCTCCTTTGTCTGCCGGCAATGCTCTTTCTACACAGGGGTCTTTCCCATTTACTGCAAAGGAAAGACCCATGATACTTCCCTATATGCCCATTCTGGCCATTGACGTCCTGGGGTCACTGGGGATGATCTGCATTTCGGCCCTCTCCCTTTTAAAGGCCCGCAAATTAAGGGCAAAGGAACCCGACAATGCCATCTGCCTCTATCTTGTGTGGATCTGCTCCGGCCTCACCATTTTTGCCCTGTCCCGCTCCTTTGGTCATATTTTAAAACAGGTGCTCCTGCTCACATCCCACGGCCATATCTGGTCTGCCATTAGTCCTTACAGTGGTACCATCAACACCGTCTCTTTCATGCTCGTGGGACTGGTGACCCTTTTTTTCAACCAGAGCTGGACCATTAACACCAAAATTCTATCCAGCCGCAGGGCCCTGGAAGAGACCCACGCCCAGTTGATGACCCTGAACCAGACCCTGGAACAAAAGGTGGTGGAGCGCACCGAAATGCTCACCACATCAGAACACAAATGTCGTCGTATTTTTGAACAGTCCCTGGACACCATTCTGGTCACAGATGCCCATTGGCGTATCCGGGAAATCAATCCCGCAGGGGTGGCCATGACCAGATATGCCAAAGACACCCTGGTCATGGAGAACATGTCCATGGGCCAACTGTTTTCCTCGGAGGAAGACTGGCAGCGCATCAGTCAGCTGATCATGGAGAATGAGTTCATTCTCAATGAAGAGACTTATTTTAAAGGTGCCCAGGGAAATAAGCTTTACGTGATTATCACCGGCGGTATTGATTATGGGGCCTTTGGATGTGCAAAAACATTTCATTTTATCATCAAAAACATCAATGAAAAAAAAGAGATGGAAGAACAGATCGCCCAGGCAGATAAGCTGGCAGCCCTGGGGGAACTTTCGGCCGGGGTGGCCCATGAAATCAACAATCCATTGGGCATCATATTGGGATATACCCAGCTGATGCTCAAAACCGAGGCAGGAAACAAAGAGGCATCCCCCTACCACGATGATCTTAAAATCATTGAAAAGCATGTAAAAAACTGCAAAACAGTGGTTTCAGATATGCTTGCCTTTGCCCGTAAGGATACCCTGGAACGGGGTATCATCGACTTAAACCAAGTGGTGAGTGATGTGGTGGGATTTGTTCACAACCACGCTGATTTCAGAAAAATCAACATTGGACTGAATCTTTTTGACCAGGGTCCCCTCAATGTCATGGGAAATGAGCAGGAATTTAGACAGGTGGTCATAAATCTGCTCATCAATGCCTGCCATGCCCTGGATAAAAAAGGAGATATATTTCTCACCACCCGGAAAAACCGTTCTGACAAGGCTGTAATTGTGGTAAAAGATAATGGAAAGGGAATCAGCCCTAAAAATATTACCCGGATATTCCACCCTTTTTTCACCACCAAGCCCGTGGGACAGGGAACAGGATTAGGCCTTTCCGTGAGTTATGGCATTATTAAAAAACACGGTGGCCGCATCCGGGCTGAAAGTGAAGAAAACAAAGGGGCTACATTTACCATCACCCTGCCCTCACCAACGGATAAAGGAGAATATTAATGCCCGCACAGATCCTTGTTGTGGATGATGAAAAAGATATGACAAGACTGTTAAAGCGCATCCTGGAAATGGAATTTGACTGCCAGGTCACCATGGCTTTTTCCGGGGAAACCGCTGTGAACATTCTTGCCAGGGAATCCTTTGACCTCATGCTGTGTGACATTAAAATGCCGGGCATGGACGGGTTTGAACTGCTGAAACACGCTGGCTCCCATTACCCTGATCTCACGGTACTCATGATAACCGCCTTTGGCAGCATTGATGTGGCAATTAAAGCCATTAAAAGTGGGGCCTATGATTTTGTATCCAAACCCTTTGAGCAGGACGAAATCCTATTCCGGATAAAAAAAGCCCTGGAACGGGGGGGGCTCATAAAAGAAAATAAAAAGCTGCACCGGGAAAAATCAGCAACCTTTGGCAAACTCATTGGGGAAAGCCCGGCCATGCAGGAGGTATATGACAAAATATCCATGGTGGCCCAAAGTGATGTCACCGTGCTCATTACCGGTGAGTCCGGCACAGGAAAGGATCTCACGGCCCAGTCCATCCACGCCCTGAGTCAACGTAAAAAAAAGAAATTTGTGCCGGTAAACTGCCCCACTGTTCCGGAATCAATTCTGGAAAGCGAACTGTTTGGCTACAAAAAAGGGGCCTTTACCAATGCCATGCGGGACAAATCCGGGCTATTCCAGGAGGCCCACGGGGGGACCATTTTTCTGGATGAAATCGGTGACATTGGCCCCACCATCCAGACCAAGCTCTTGCGGGTACTCCAGGAAAAAGAGATTAAACCATTGGGAGATACCCGGTCCAGAAAGGTGGATGTCCGCATTGTGGCCTCCACCAATCGCGATCTTGCCCAAAAAATAGAAAAAGGCGAATTTCGCGAAGATTTTTTCTACCGGCTCAGCGTTTTTACCATCATCCTTCCCCCGTTAAGGGATCGCATCACCGATATTCCCCCCATTGCCCGTCACCTGGTGACCAAACATTGCAAAAAACTCAATAAACCTGAAAAAGAGATAGATCCGGCTTTGATGGATCTGTTACTGAAACAGCAATGGCCAGGCAATGTCCGGGAGCTTGAAAATGTACTGATCCAGGGTATTTTACACAGTGACAATAACACCATTTCCCCCGGAGACATGGTGCTGCCGGCCCAGAAAAAAAACCTGCAGCCCCACCTGGCTGATCCGGACAACCTTTTTACCCTGCCATACAAAGAAGCCAAAGAAGCCCTACTCCATCAGTTTAACCACAATTACATCGGCAGTCTGCTTTCGCTTACCAGCGGAAATGTCACCCAGGCCGCCCGGCAATGCGGTCTGGAACGCCAGGCCCTGCAACAGATAATGAAGCGATTCGCCATCGCCGCAGACACCTACCGATGCATTTAAATATCCTTGAAATGACATGCAGCCACATTGCCCAGTGGCTGAAAACAAACCATGCCAAGGGAGAGTTTCATGCCCGGGCGCTGATCCGTGAAATCATCAAAAAGGGCAACCCGTCATTTTACCTGGCACAAGAATTTCAACATTCCCCCCGCCTCACGGCCCGGCTGCGGGAACAGGTGCTTTTCCCATCCATGGACATCGTTGACCAGCAACAGGAAACCAACGGCACCCTGAAGTTTGTGACGCAATTGCCAGATGGTCTTGCCATTGAATCGGTGGTCATTCCCATGAAGCACTACAACACCCTTTGTGTTTCAACCCAGGCAGGGTGTCGCATGGGATGTGTGTTCTGCGAAACGGCAAAACAGGGATTTCACCGAAATCTTGCCGTGCACGAAATCACCGGTCAGCTTTTCACCGCCCGGTTCATCCTTGGAAAAAACATAAAAAACATTGTATTCATGGGGATGGGAGAACCCTTTGACAACCCGGAGGCCCTGTTCCAGGCCATCCGGGTATTCAACGATCCCAGGGGATTCGACATGGCCCTCAGACACATGACGATTTCCACCTGCGGCGTGATACCAGGGATTAAGGCTCTGGCCCGGCAGAACCTGCCCCAGCTGAACCTTGCCGTTTCCATAAACAGTGCCGATGATCACATCCGATCCATGCTCATGCCCATCAACAGGCACCACTGCCTGACGGACCTGAAACAAGCCCTGATGGCATATCCCCTGATTTCCCGGCGGG
>CAKZLA010000281.1 GCA_937124525.1 uncultured Desulfobacterium sp. | reverse complement strand
GGGAGGGGAATGATTTCCGCAGGGCCTCCTGGAACGAGGCCCTGACCCTTGTGGCGGAAAAGTTTACCCAGATTATCAAAGACCACGGCCCGGATGCCCTGGCAGGGATCAGCTGTGCCAGGAGCATCAACGAAGATTCCTACAACATGCAGAAACTTTTCCGGTCGGTCATCGGCACCAACAACATTGACCACTGCGCCCGGACCTGCCACGCCCCCACTGTGGCTGGCCTGGCCCGCTCCTTTGGATCCGGCGCCATGACTAACTCCTTTGATGAATTCAAACACGGTAAACTCTTCTTTGTCATCGGCTCCAACACCACCGAAGCCCATCCTGTGGCCGCCACCTGGATTAAACAGGCGGTTCGCAACGGTGCCCATCTAATCGTGGCTGATCCCCGGCGCAACGGGATTGCCGAACATGCCCACACACACATGCAGATCAAGGTAGGGTCGGATGTGGCCCTGATCAACTCCATGATGTACGTCCTGATCACCGAAGATCTTTATGACAAGACATATGTGGCCACTCACACCACAGGGTTTGATGAGATGAAAAATATGGTTATGACCTGGCCGCCTGAAAAAGCCGCTCCTGTCTGCGGCATTGATGCTGGGACCATCCGCACTGTGACCCGGAAAATGGCCTCGGTAAAACCGGCCATGCTCGTATACACCCTGGGGATTACCGAGCATACCTGCGGAGTGAACAATGTCATTTCCTGCGCCAACCTTCAGATGCTTCTGGGTAACGTGGGGAGTGCCAGGGGCGGAGTCAATCCTTTGCGGGGCCAGAACAATGTGCAGGGGGCGTGCGACATGGGCGCTTTGCCGGGGGATCTCCCCGGATACCAAAAAGTTACGGACAAAGTTTCCCGGAAAAAATTCGAACAGGCCTGGGGTACCCGATTGCCTGACCAACCGGGTATGATGATTCCGGACATGATTGAAGGGCTCCCCACAGGGAAGATAAAAGCCCTGTACGTGTTTGGAGAAAATATAGCCAATACTGAACCGGATATTCATCATGTGGAAAAATGTCTTGAATCTGCTGAGTTCATGGTCTGCAACGACATATTTCCCACCGAAACCACCCGGTTTGCCCATGTGATATTTCCGGCCGCCGCCTGGAGTGAGGATGACGGCACCTTCACCAACAGCGAACGGAGGGTCAACCGGGTCAGAAAGGCGGTTCGCCCACCGGGAGAGGCAAAGCCCGACTGGTGGATCTTCAGAGAGATCGCCCGGCGCATGGGCCATGTGTGGCCCTCCGACAGCGGTCAAAAAATCTGGGACAACGAGGTGGCTGAACTTTGCCCGCTCTTTCACGGTATTCGTTTTTCCCGCATTGAAAAAGACGGTCTCCAATGGCCCTGCACCTCCCTGGACCACCCCGGCACAAAGGTGATGCATCTGAACGGCAATTTTACCTGCGGCAAGGGAAACCTGGTTCCCGTGGAATGGACCCCGCCGGCAGAGGTGCCGGACAATGATTTCCCCTTTGTTCTGAGTACCGGTCGTCGTCTCTATCACTATCATACCCGGACCCAGACCGGAAGGTGCCTTGGATTAAACGAACTTCTCGGGGAGGAAACCGCTGATATTTCAGCCGAAGATGCCCATCTGCTGGATATTACCCATGGAGAGATGGTCCGGGTGTCCTCCAGGCGGGGATCGGTGGATGTCAAGGCAAAGATCACGTCCCAGGTGCCTGAAGGGCTGATATGGATGGCCTTCCACTTCAGGGAGGGATGCGCCAATTTTTTGACAAACCCCGCTCTGGATCCGGTCTCCAAGACTGCTGAATTCAAGGCCTGTGCCGTACGTCTGGAAAAAATTGTGGCATAGCCACATTGCCCGGCACCATCGGCGGATTTACCGGGGAACGGCCAGTGAGGGTACCAGTTATCCGCGGCTTCCGGTTTTTATGGTATCATTCAATTTCGTTATACACATATGTGAACGGCGTCTCATCGTGGCTGACCTGCCACAGGGTTTCAATGGGGTTGCTGGAGGACTTGATGGATGAGTAGGTGGATGCCAGGGAGAGCAGATCTGAGTCACTGATATCTCCGTTGATATAGTCCGCAAGGCTGATGGACTTGGATTGAAGGGATGTGGCATAGTCCATGATTTCGTTATTTGCACTCAGTCCGGAAAAGGCCTGGACAAAGGTGTCGTCACTGTTCAGTGCCTCCTCAAGTTCATCACTGCTGGCAAAGCTTTCTGCAATCTCAATGTTGCCGTCGTCGTCCAGGCTCAGACTGACCTGCTGATTCTCATTAATGCCCAGCGCTTCCATGGCCGTGGCAAGCATACTGCCCACGGCCTCCTCCTGTTGGGCCGCAGCCCCCTGGATGTCGAAGAGGGTCAAGGTTCCGGTGGGATTCAGCCCCAGGTACTCCCGGGTTTGGGCCGTTTTAACTGTTGATGACAGGCTGACCGTGTCTCCGGTGGCAACCGAGCCTTCAGCACTAACTTTTGTGTCGGAACCGGAACTGGAGGTGCTGCTGCTCTGTTCGGTGAGGCCGGTATTGTAATATGAGCTGAGGCCGGAGTTGAGTGAATTGGTGATGGACGTCATGTTTTCCTCCTTGTTTATATTTGAACCACTCTCCTTGATTTGAAAGCAAAATTCATGCCTGGTAGAGGAGAATGGCAAAATTATATGCTGGATGGGACTGGGAGCGGCTTGAGTTTTGCCGGGGCAGAGCAAAATCTGTCCCAAAGCCGGTTAAGATGAACTGACCAATAAAATTCAAGATGTGCTGGACCTCGCCCCCGAACCAAAAAAATCAAAAGATATCTTCACGTCAAACATGCCATACTAAAAAATTATATTGACAGAGCACAATGTTTGGAATATGAAACTTTATCAGGAATTCAAAATAAATGGTTTCCCAAATTAAGTTGATCAAGCAAGCTGCAAAAAAACAGCCATGATCAATCCATGGGAAACCACAAAGAAAAAACACTCTCAAGGGATGGATAATGGAATTAAAAACAGAACAGGCGCATCAGACGGAACCCATGGAAGGGAAAATGGGGCTTTTAATGAAAACCCAACAGGAGAAAAGAAAAAATTCTTTTTTTGCCACCCTTTCGGACAATCCCCTGGCCCATGCCTTTGAAAAAAAGACCGTGATCCATGCCGGTCTTGGAGGCGCTCCAGTCCCCAGAAAAGAGATCTCATCAGTCTGGGATAACCTTGCCGACATCCCAAGATCCGGGGAAACCGCTGCCTATATCCACATCCCGTTTTGTAAAACCCATTGTCTTTATTGCGGCTTTTACAGCAATGCAGCAACCGGGGATTTCAGCAGACCATACACCGATGCCCTGATCCGGGAACTCCGGCAGGACAGCAACCTTGCCGTTTGTCAAGATAAGCCCGTCCATGCCGTTTACCTGGGAGGTGGCACCCCCACGGACCTTAAAGCAAGCGACCTGGAACGACTTCTGAGTTCCATTAAAGACTTCCTTCCTTTGGCCAATGACTGCGAAATCACCGTTGAGGGTCGCATCCTGGAATTTGATCAAGAGAAAATTGATGCATGCATCCGGGGTGGTGCCAACCGTTTTTCATTGGGCGTACAAACATTCAATACAAAAATGCGCCAGGCCCTGGGCAGGATCTCATCCCGGGAAACCATCATCTCCACCCTGTCATATTTAAAACAGACCGGCCATGCAGCAGTGATCATTGACCTTATCTTCGGGCTTCCAGGACAGGATGCCACCCTTTGGGAAAGGGACATTGAAACCTTTTTGGAATTGGAACTGGACGGAGTGGATCTCTATCAACTCATACTCTACAAAGGGGGCGCCCTGGAAAAACAGATCCAAAAAGGAGCCCTCCCCCCCACGGCAGACACCCCTGAAAAATCAAAACTTTTCGCCCTGGGCGTGCAATTGATGGAAAACGCCCGTTACCGGCGTCTCTCCATCAGCCACTGGGGCCGAACCACCCGGGAGAGAAACCGATACAATCTTTTTATGAAGCAAAAAGCCCAGTGCCTTGCCTACGGCAGCGGAGCCGGTGGCAACCTCCATGGTCATGCCTTTTTTCTGGACAACAAACTTGAATCCTACCTAAGCCGAAACCTTGCAGGAGAAAAACCACTGGCTATGATGCTCTTCCCCTCCCCCAACGAGTCCCTGATCAAAATCATTTCAGGAGAGCTGGAGCTTGGGCGCATGGATCTTAAAAAGGCGGGAAAACAGCTGAACCTGGATCTGGAAGAACGATTCGCACCCCTTTTAAGCCAATGGCAAAAGGCAGGGCTTGTCCGCCTCAAAGGGGGATGGATGGATCTAACCCTGGCCGGGGAGTTCTGGCAAACCAACCTGGCCCAGGGACTCATTGATTATCTTCAGACGGTACCGGGAGAATAGTGCCATGGCAGACAAAAAACGATACTGGAGTTCCGAAGAACTCATTGTCATCGGCACCTTTGCAGGGTTGATAAAGGTCTCCACCATGCTCATCGCCCTGGCCGGTGGCGGCATGAACCCAATCACCCTGGTACTTAAAAACATTGTGGCCACCACCCTTTTAATTGTCCTGGTTTACAAGGTGAGAAAATTCGGGGTGCTCTCTCTTTATTCCGTCATCGTCAGCCTGGTCTCTCTTATGCTCATGGGAAGCAATGCCATGACCTTTGCCGGGTCCCTGGTTGCCGGTGTCATCTGCGACGGGCTCATCTTTCTCACCGGGGGCCATCAACGGACGTTCAGCCTTGTTTTCGGGGTGGCTTTTTTTGATTTTTTCTCCCGGTTTATCTCCCTTGGGTATTCCTATTTTCTGTACCAGGAGGAGTTCAAGCTCTTTGTCATAGGGGCCGTCTTTGTGACCCTTGGTTATGTGGGCTGCCTTATCGGCCTTGGCACCGGGGTCTTATTTGCAAAGGAGTTGAAACATGCAGGCATTATCCGGCAATAGCACAGCCATCGACAGGAATCATAATTTCGTCCAGGACCTGGACGTACGTACCCGGATGCTCCTTTGTCTTCTCTTTTCCACCGCAGTGGTTTTTATCAAAGAGTGGTATCCCCTTGTTGTGCTCCTTGGGGCAAGTTATGTATATGTCCTTGCCCATGGTCGATTTTCAACGGTGATGGTGGCCCATGGCTGTGTTCTTGTCATGTTCTTTCTTGCCCTTTGCTGCATCAAGGCCATGGTGATTTTTTTCCCCCAGATGGGGGAGATGGGCATGGGGGTGTATATCAACCCTTTTTTACGGGTGATGGTGCTGGTCAATCTTCTGCTGGCCCTGGCCCTTTCATCCAGGGTTCAGGAGATCATGGCAGGCCTCAAATCCCTGGGACTGCCCCTGTTCATCTATTTGCCAGCCACGGTGATGATCCGCTTTATCCCAAGCTTTATCCATGATGTAAAGCAGATCAGCCAGAGCATGAAGATCAAAGGGTACCGCGTCAACGTGCTCTCTTTGACCCTGCACCCCCTTTTGACCACAAGACTTTTGGTAGTTCCCCTGGTCATTCGTGCTCTACGCTGTGCAGATGAACTTTCCGTTGCGGCAGAGTGCAAGGGAATTGGTTATGGAGATAAAATCACCAGCCTTCAAACCCGACACCTCTCCTCTGTGGATTATGCAACTTTTCTTTATGCCGTATGCCTGCTGGCCCTGGTTCTCACGGGAAGGCCATGATCAACTCCATCCGAAACACCCAGACTGCTGCCATTGTCCACTGAAAGCCTGACGCCCACAGGAATACCATGACTGATTCAATAATTCGATTTCATAATGTCTCCTATACATACCCCTTTCAAGAGCAAAAGGCCGTTGCCGGGATCTCCTTCACCGTCAATCCTGGAAAAGCCGTCCTCTGCACCGGAGCCAGCGGCTGCGGCAAATCCACCCTCATTCGCCTTATCAATGGGATGGCCCCTCACTTTTTTCACGGTCAATTACAAGGCCGGGTCTCCATCGCCGGAACAGATACCCACAAAAGCCCCCTGCACTCTTCTGAAAAAAGGAAGCATTGTCCTTCAAAATGCCGACCATCAGCTCCACATGAAAAGTGTGAGACAGGAGCTTGAGGTCTCCATGGGGCTGGTAAAAAAACGTCATCCCTCCGGGGAAAAAATTGAGAACCTGCTCTCCCGGTTTGGCCTGATCCAGGTTGCACATCGCCACCCCCAATCCCTTTCCGGGGGGCAAAAGCAGAGACTTGTCATTGCCTGCGGGATCATAAAATCCCCTGAAATCCTGATTCTGGATGAGCCCACAAGCGGGCTTGACGGTGTAAACATGCACGTTATTTCAAAAATGATGCAGCAGATGGCGGCCCAAGGGACCTGCGTTCTTGTGATTACCCATGACCTTGAACTCATCGGGGAGGCCTGCTCGTCAGTATTGAAATTTCCGTTTTAAAAATTGAGTATGGTCTTGGACATTTTGCTGTGAAGTCAGTCACATAAGAAATACGGAGGAAAAAATGAAAACAATGGTGGTCTATTCAAGTAAAACCGGAAACACAAAAATGGTGGCCCAGGCCATCCACGAAATCCTTCCCCATCCATCGGAAATTTATCCGGTGGAGACTGCCCCTTCCCCGAACGGATATGACTTCATTGCCCTGGGTTTCTGGGTGGACAGGGGCACTGCCGATGAAAAATCAAGGGAGTATTTTAAAAAGGTAAGGGGGAAAAAGATAGCCGTTTTTGGAACCCTTGGGGCCTATCCCGATTCCGACCATGCCCAAAAATGCCTGGAAAAAGTCAGGATTTTGACCGAGGGGAATGAGGGTCTTGGCGAATTTCTCTGCCAGGGAAAGGTGGACCCTGCCCTTATTGAAATGATGGCGACAAAAATGAAAGATGATCCCCACCACGCCATGACACCGGAGAGACAGGCACGCCTGGCAGAGGCGGCCAAACACCCGGACAAGGCCGATCTGGAGTCTGCACAGACCGTCTTCAGGGAAATTCTAAAAAAAATGGAAGGATAGCTGCCATAAAAAATGCCGAAACGAAAAAAAGAAGGAAAAAAAGATGAAAAAAAGAAAAGGGTTCCCACTTTCCCTGCGCATCTCTGACAATGGAATGCAAAAATCAGTTCTTGCGGCAAAAAACGGAATAAAAATAGTTCCGATTTTGATCTGTCTTACCCTTGGCTGGGGAATAAATGCCAATGCTGTGGAAAGCGTTCAGGTGAAAAAAACGGTTATCACCGCCACAAGGACGGAAATCAGCCAAACGGATGTCCCGGCAAGTGTTGAAGTTATCACCGCAGAGGAGATCAGCAAGATGGAAGGCACCACGGTGACCGATATCCTCAAATACGCCACCGGCATAGGTTTCTACTCGGATATGCTCCGATCCACCCCCTCCATTAGGGGATTGAGCGGCAAGCACACCCTGCTTTTGATGGATGGAAAACGCATGGCAGGCCCCCAGGGGAAATTCAATGAAACCGATCGGATCACCCTTGCAAACATTGAACGTATTGAAATTATCCGGGGCCCCATGAGCACCCTTTACGGCTCCGAGGCCATGGGTGGGGTCATCAATATCATCACCAGAAAACCCCAGAAAATGTCTGCCGGAGCCGGCGTGAAATACAGCGCCTATGACAGCGACTCAGCCTCCACAGAGGCCTACTTTAACCTGACTCTGGGTGGTGAAAAAATGGGGAAATTCGGCGTCGACCTCTCAGGGGAAATCATCAATGGGGATCCGCTGATGACAGATAACGAGACCTCCCTGACTCCGGACAAAGAGCTGCAAAGTATCAGCGGCAAACTCACCTATGATGTTTCAGAGTTTCTCACCTCCACCTTTACCCTGGGATACACCGAAGACGAGGTGTACAATGACTATTTCAGCAGTTATCTCAGAAGTTCCGACAATGAATATGACCGCCTGGATCTCTCCCTGGGTTTTGACTATAACACCCCCGAACTTAAAGCCATGATCCGGGGATATTATTCAGATTACGATAAAGAGTATGAGAGTAGATACCAGGAAGATTATCTCAGTAAAGGCACCCAGCACACCACAGGGGAACTCATTGATTTTGATTCCGGAGAAAGAGAAACCAGCGTGGTGGAAGGCCAGATCTCCAAACCCGTTGCCAGAAACCATATGGTTACCCTGGGCGGGGAGTGGAGGCGGGAATTTTATCACAGTGCCCGCATGGACACAGGAGAGGGAAACTTTACATTAACACGGGAGGGCGTCACGGTTGAAGGTTCCGAATGCGAACCGGACAACTATGCCTTCTACCTCCAGGATGAGTGGAGCATTGGAGACAAACTGCTCATCATTCCGGGTCTGAGATATGATGAGCCCGATGATTTTGACAGCGAAATCAGCCCCAAACTCGGCATTACCTGGTTCATGCGCCCGGATCTGCGACTGAAGCTCAACTACGGCCACAGTTACGTGGCACCGGGACCAGGTGAGCTTTACAAGGACTGGTACGGCATGGGAGGCAGATATCATCTTATCGGCAACAAGGAGCTGGACCCGGAGGTGAGCGACAGCTATGAAATTGCCATAGAAGGAGAGAAAGGACGATTTGGAGGACGTGTAGCCTATTTTTACAACGATATAACCGATCTCATCGAATCGGTGTACAGCTATAAGGAAAGTCCTTCTGTCAAGGCCTATATTTACCAGAACATCGGCAAGGCTGAAATTCAGGGAACAGAAGTGGAAGCCTATTTCAACATCACAAAAGATCTTATGTTCAAAGCAGCCTATGCCTATCTGGATGCCATGGACAAGGAGGCCGATGAGAGGCTGGACCAGAGGGCAAGAAACAAGATCACGGCCAAACTTTTTTACACCAATCCCCGATATGACTTTGATGTCAACCTTTGGGGCGAACACACCATGGACTACCTGGAAGAGGAGAAAAATTATGATTTCACCGTGGTGAACCTGAACGTAAAAAAACGGCTGAATCAAAAGATGGACGTTTATGTCGGGGTCAACAATCTCCTGGACGAAAAAGAGGAGGACCTCCATGACATGCTCCTGGGTGCCCAGTTTTATGGTGGTGTGAATTTTAAATTTTAAATGAATTAGAAAAACACTGCGATCAGGTAAAAGACCTGATCGCAGTGTTTTCCCGAAAATCAGTCACAAAAATGCGCCCCCAGAGGAGCTTGCCACCCGTTTTGACAAGGGTTACCGCCACCACTATCTCCCCTCGGGTGCCCAGCCCAACCGCCCGCAATTCTCGGGGAGGAAACCGCTGCCTATATCCACATCCTGTTTTGGAAAACCCATTGTCTTTGTTGCGGCTTTTACAGCAATGCAGCAACCGGGTGTTTAGACTCAGCTACCTGGCCGGCCTGAAACACGACGACTTTGATTAGGGACTTCCCCGAAAATAGGCTACCACTATGTCCAGTCTAATACGCCAAGGCAATCGCATCAAAATTTCGGTTGCAATAAATTCAGTATGTTACAGAGGGTAATTTCAGTTTTTTTGCTCTTATCAAAAAATTCTATTTTTTAACTATTTGAATTTATTGAGATCAAAAAACATGCCAACTTTTCATGCAATTGCCCTGTCTAATACGCTGATATTGCATTATAAAAAATTTTAATCTGGTAGTCTATTATCGTCCAAGTCCCTTACCAGTACCGGTGGTATGGCCAGATGTAGTACGGAGAATGGTAAAAAGTGGGATCCTGGGACAGCTGCTCCCAGAGATGAATATCCTTTACCGCGATGAGAGGATAATTATACTCGATTTCGTCCAGGAGCTGCACCCGGCGTCCCTTCACTACGCCGGCTATGGTAACCGCCCGCCCCTTTGCGTAAATTTCCCCATCAAGAAAGCCATCGTAGAGTGCCAGGAACCGGCCACTGGAATTATCAACTCTCTTGGGTTTTTTCCCGATGTCCAGGGATTTTTGAAGCACCTCCAAAAGAGTGCCCTCTTTGAGATTCCTGATTGAAACAATTTCACCTCCCCACAGGACTGTAGTGCCCCGGACCGCCTCTGGATTATCAAAAGTCTTTTCAAAACTAACATCAGGATTCACCTGCCGCAACAGACTCTTTGAAATGATCGGGGCGCAGCCTGTTACCGAGGTGAGTACGATCAGGGTGATGATTACCATGCTTAAACGATTCATGGGTTGCCTCCTTGCTGAAATTACTTGCACAGCGCTGCTTCTGTTCTACTGTGATCATTTTTTATTGGCATTTTTTTATTGGCATTTTTGACCTCCAAGCTGTGAGTTTCCTTAGCTATGAACTTATTTAATACTCCAAGACCCGCCAAAGAACAAGCCTTTTCAACCCACCAAATTTCATTTCAATCCAGATTTTGTAACATCGCCGATCATAGAACTTTACTACGAAATTAATAATTTTGCAGTAATTTATATTTTTTCTCATATTGTTGGCGAACACCTGCGGAACCGCCGCATGGAAAAAGATATCTTTTATGTACCCTGTTATCCATGGGCCAGGCGGTTGCCCAGGATGAGGTTCTGGCCCTTGACAAAGTTATCGTCACCGCAGAAAAAAACCGAGGCGGACGCCCAGGATGTTGCAATTCCCATAAGCGTAATCATATAGTTTGGATTCCAAAATACCGGAAAAAAGCTATATACGGCCAGCTGAGAAAATATCTCGGTAAAGTTTTTAGAGATTTGGCATTACAAAGGGAATCAGAGATCCTTGAAGGACATCTGATGGGAAATCACGTTCATATGCTGATAGCAATACCACCGAAGTATTCAGTAGCTCAAGTTCTCGGTTACATTAAAGGTAAAAGTGCTATTCACATAGCTCGAACTTATGCTGGCAAACGTCGCAATTTTGAAAATTGAATTGTCGGATAATCGAAAAGCAGACACATGGGTAAATCATTGAAATTGTAGGCATCCTTCATTTCTACTTTAATTTTTCTGCGGTGAATGTCATTTTTAGGTGTCATCCCTAAAAAAAAAAGGACGTCTGCAACATCACCAGCCGCGGCCGGTGCGGTCAACTCGGAAAAAAGATCCAGTTCAATGACGCTTTTGGGCAGGCTGGTCTGGAGATGACCGTCAACCGCTGTAACAATGCCCTCAAACCCACATGGATGTCGGGTAGTTTTATCACTTCTATCTGCCTGCTGTTTTGGATTAAAACCGATAGGTCAACTGGAGACCGACTTCGCCCGGATCACTGTAAACGGTGTAATAACCGTCATAATACCCCACGCTGTCATATTCTTGATCAAAAATATTCTTGCCGTAAAGATAGATGTCAAAATAGTCAGTCTCATACCCGATTTTAGCATTCACGATCTGGAAGGCATCCCTGGAATACTGGTTGGATTTGTCCAGAAACATCTCGCCGTAGCCGATCAGATCGGCCCGGGTGTAGAATCCTCGCTCATGCCGGTACTGGGCCCCGATGTTAAAGGTATACTCCGGGGCATAAGGATTTTTGTTGCCCGTGTAATCCCCGAGTGCGTCAGTGAACTCATCAAATTCAATCGGTGTATCCGAAGCCGGCCATGAACGTCAGGCTGTCGGTCACCATGGCCGTCATTTCCAGCTCGATTCCCATGGACGTCGCTTCGGCGGCGTTGGTCAGATACGTCTCCGTTGTTGATACCGCGTCCGTAACCTGCATATCGGTAATATCCATATAAAACAGGCAGGAGTTGAATATCAAACGATTATCCCAAAAAGCCGCCTTGGAACCAACTTCATAGGCATGGATTCGACCAGAAAATCCCGGGCCTTTTTAATAAGTTTCAGGCCATTTTCAGATATAAGCGTGCCAGCTCCGGTATGTGGACCAAAATGATAGGTCATCAGATGCGATATCAATTCCAATGTCTTGCTTTCAAGAAACAGTTTTTTCATATCCCCATTGTAAGGGCATTGAAAAATCTGCTGTGCCGCAAACTGCATGGGGACCGTCATCGTATCAAAGCGGCAAAACAGCCTGTCCTGACGGCCTTCCAGAATATTGCGGAAATATTTTTGCACCTGCGCCAGATAATCCCCGGCAATCTGGGCATTAATGAACGGTCAATCCCGATCGCGACAGATACATGACTGATATCCTGGCCGAGCAGAAGTTCACAGTAGGCCTCAAGGCGGGGGGGGCAGCCAGAAGCCTGTACTCAGGGGCAAAACCGTGACAGGCTCTGTAAAGCCTTCGATCCAGCTTTTCGTGCTGCCTGAAAGAAGAAAGCACAGCGCACAGGTGCAGGAAGAAGTTTCAAAACATGTTTTTTCCGATTGTAAAATCTGATGATCGCTGATCATCAGTTCAAGTCCGGGCCGTAACAGGACCTGCTGCCAGGCGGGGGCATATTGCAAGCTCCTGATAATTTTTTATGCTTTTGGAGTCAAAAAGCATTTTCCTACCAGTCAGTATCAGTAAAAAAAATAAGCTATAACTAAAAATTTAAATAATAACATATAATGTTTATTATACATGATTTGTTTTCATAATAAATAATTTATAAAGCATACCACAAAATTAACTTGACACGACAAATAGTTTTCTATAGATAACTTTGAAGGTCACCTAAGACAAGAGACTTAAAGAAGTATTCCTTCCAACTACATACCGAAAAAGGAGTTTTGATCCTAACCATGAAACAGGAAATCAGCACTGCCCGGCAGAAAAAATCTGACTTCAAAGGTAAAAATACCATGTTGACAGAAACAGTTGTCGTCAATGCAAAGGACTTTTTCAGATAAGACAAAACAAGCGACCTATGGCAGATTTGTCCGGCATTCAAAATGATAGATCCAATTTCGGTAATTTCAAAGCCGATCTCCTGAATCATCCAAACGGGCATGAATATTATTGGTCGTGCCCCAGTCATATGGGGCAGGGATTCATGTACATGATCAATCTGCGGCCGGATCTGGCCCTGTCCATGGGCAATTGCTGTTTTTCATCCCCGCTGGCGTACAGTTACGATACTGCTGGATCTTGCGTTGTCTTCGGATTCAGCCTGTCAGGAGACGTGAACACCACCATTCAGAACCGGCCGGGCTCGGGCAATTTCAGATATCTGGAACAGGGCTGCTGCGTTCTGTCCTACCTGCCCCGGTGGAAAGGAATCACTCGGTATCAACTAAACAGACCATTATCGGGTGTCCAGGTTTTTGTTCGTCACGATCTGTTTAATTCCCTGCTGGAGCACGAATACTGCCGAATACCCGGGGACCTCAATGATATGGCCCTCAACCAGAGTCCCTACTTAAAATCTTTGACCATGCCTCCCACTGTCCGGATTATTATTTGGCAACTTCTGTCCTGTAGTCTCAGGGGCCCCATGAAAACCATGTATTTCGAAGGGAAAGCCCTGGAACTGGCCACCATGGGCCTGGGTCTTTTTGCACCACCGAAACAGGAAAACAAGACGCCAAGGCCCCTTAGAAGCAGCGACATGGATGCCGTTGTGCGCACCCGGGAGCTGATCTGCCGCCAGTTTAAAAACCCCCCGGCGCTTCAGGAACTTGCCAAAACCGTGGGGCTTCAGCACACCCGCCTCAATCAATGTTTCCGTGAGGTTTACGGCACCACCATTTTCAACTACGTCAAGGAACTTCGTCTCACCCACGCCAAAGGCCTGCTGGACCAGGGTCGGATCAATGTCACCGAGGCCGCATTCGAAGTTGGTTATGCCAGTCTCAGCAATTTTTCCAGAGCCTTCAAATCCGAGTTCGGCACCGGACCCGGGACCTACCTTCGTCATTTGAAACGCCAGAATTAATCCTGTTTGGCGATATTTATCCTGCCTGTTCTTTTAAAGCAAAAAATAAATTCTTCCATGATTAGCGAAAAAACGTCAACCAGGTGTATCACTCAATAAAAAAGATTTGTTGGTGGATTAAACCTGAATCAGTAAACGGACGGCGGAAATAAAGAAT
The DNA here is from genome assembly GCA_937124525.1 of uncultured Desulfobacterium sp. Next base: position 14,923 of record CAKZLA010000281.1, on the reverse strand, counting down.
ATAAGGCCAATTGGTGTAAACAATTAAGCTTTTGTTCAGTGTTAGATGATAAAAGCTTTTACATAGGGCTCTAAAAAACCACAATTTAAGGAGAAAACGTTATGGTAAAGGGTTTTAAAGTTCTGGTTATAACAGCGTGGTTCATCTCGTTGTTTTCGATTGTTCAGCTCTCCTCTCCGGCAGGGACAAGTGCTCAGGAAAAAACATCCGGGGGCGTGTCCACAAGGGACGCCGTTGATCTTGGAGCGATGACCGTTACTGCAGAAAAACAGGAGGAAAATGTCCAGGATGTTTCAACAAGTATCACCGTTATGGACATTCTGGATATAGAAGATAGAAACATTGAGTCCGTGTCTGAGGTCTTAGATTTCACCCCTAATATGATAAGTTTTAAAGATCATTATGGTTTGTCTAATAGTATCTCTGCCCGCGGGATTTCCGCCCCTCTATCGACCAGAGGTGCGTCATCAGTGGGAATGTATATCGACGGCGTTCCGGTATTGAGTAGCTTCGGAATGGAAGAAGGGCTTATTGATGTCGAACGTATAGAGGTGTTGCGGGGCCCCCAGGGGACGTTATACGGCAAAAATACGGAAGTCGGTGCCATCAATATCATTTCCCGGCAACCTGACAACCAGTTTACAGCAAGGGTATCGACAGAAGTAGGCCAATGGCTGTCTTCTGATTCGGGAGACAAGATGGTAGGGGGCGCGTCATTGGGTGCCAGCGGTCCTATTCTCAAAGATAAGTTGTTTTTTGAGATGGCAGGATCGTACAAACATAAAGACGGGTATCTACATAACACTTATAGTGATGACTCTGAATTTGAACGCGAGAACTATTTCGGCAGGCTGAAGCTGCGATGGATGCCAACGGAGCGGCTTGATATGTCGCTTATATTATCATCTATTAGATATGAATTAGACGGCGATATCAATTGGTATCTGTCGGATATCGGTGCTGGCTATTTCGGGAGTGCCACGCCCTCCCGAGGCCAGGTAGAATCAGAGTTCGAAGGCTGGCAAGAGACCAAAAGCCAGACCCAGTCATTGAAACTTTCTTATGCCCTTACCGATACGATAGATTTTACCTCGATTACTTCTATAAAAGAAACTACCCTTGAAAATGCATTTGACTATGATTTGACATCTGCTCATATAATGAATGGATACTGGGACCCTTTTTCATCTGAAAAGATCTCTCAGGAAATTCGGTTGGACTCGACATCGAATCGACTCAATTGGGTTGCCGGTGTATATTACGATACGGATGACACAGAAATAAGATACAGCCAGAATTCGATGTATCCTTCGATGTTTTACAATCTTAACGCTGACCAGACCGGTGACGCATATGCAATTTTCGGACAGGTTGGATATTTCCTAACGGAAAAGTTTAAACTCATCGGCGGCTTGCGATATGACCACCAGGACTCCGAGATGGAAAGGTGTTTACCAATTCAAGGGACAATCGAAGACTCATGGGAACGCCTGACGCCTAAAATAACTGCAGAATATCATGCTACGCCTGATATGCTGTTATATGCCGATGTATCCGAAGGATTCCGCACCGGCGGATTTAACGGTCTTGCCACTGATCCAGATTATTACAGCTTTGATGAAGAGTCGTTGTGGTCATACGAACTTGGCATGAAAAGCCTTTTCATGAACAAACGCATCATGCTCAACGCAGCGCTTTTCTACATGGAAATCAGTGACATGCAAGTTGATGAATGGGTTAATCTTAACACCGCCGTGATCACCAATGCTGCAGAGGCCACATCATGGGGCCTGGAGCTTGATGTTACCGCGCGTATTACAGACACCCTGACCCTTATGGGCGGATTCGGTTACACCAATGTTGAGTTTGACGAATTCAGTGATGCCGGAGGTGATTATTCTGGGAATAAAAATCCTTTTGCACCGAATTATACGTTTAATGTCGGTTTGCAGTACCGGAACACCAAAGGGTATTTTGCCAGGATAGATCTGATTGGTTATGGAAAAACCTATTACGACAAGGCTAACGAGTATTCAAGGGATCCATACGAGGTCGTCAATGCCAAAATCGGTTACGAAACTGATCGTTTTGACATCTACCTCTATGGCAAAAATATTTTTAATCAAGAGTACGATATTCCTTACACGAGCGGTATGTACATGCTCCAAAGTGAACCTGGCGAAGTTGGTCTGCAGATTGTAAGCCGGTTTTAAGAAAACGGTGAGGGCTGGTGCTCATAAGGATTTTTAAATTTTATTCAATGAAAAAAATAACATATCAGCGCATAAATCAGCCTCCAATACACTACCCTAATTAACCCCAACGTTGCATAAATTTTTTTTACCCTTCGGGAAAGCCATGAAGATTTCATCTTCGGTGTTATCAAGCTTTTGCGGTAGTTGACTACAGCGGCAAGCTTGATGCCTTGAAGCTAAAACCCCCATGACTTCTAAAGCGATGGGGTTAACAACGGGTTTCAAAACTTTTTTAACCAATTTTCAGGAGAGTATTATGACTCCCTTAACCTCGCTTAGGGCTTGGGAAGTGGGTGTGGTTCAAGATATCTCAGGAAAACCTGGATTTGTCAGCAGAATATCTGCAACCGGCTTTTCTTTAAATACAGAAGTTAAGATGATACGGAACTGGAAATGGGGTCCTTTGATCATTTTTTTACGCGATACACAAATCGCCTTGGGCCGCACTGAAGCTGGAAATATTATGGTGAGGAAGAAATCAGAATCAAAATGAAAGCAAACAACGTCGTCGTCTTGGCAGGACAGCCGAATACCGGAAAATCTTCTATTTTCAACAGACTTACCGGTTCAAACCAGCATGTTGGTAACTGGCCGGGTAAAACAATAGAAAAAAAAGAAGGGGCTTTTAAATTCAAAGGCCACCCCTATCAATTGGTTGATTTGCCCGGGACTTACAGCCTGACCGCAAACTCGGCCGAAGAGATAATCACCAGGGATTATATCATAAAAAAACATCCTGACGTTTTGGTGGTTGTGGTTGATGCGTCACAATTAGAGCGAACACTTTATCTTGCCGCAGAAACATCCATGCTGCAGGTTAAGATAATTGTTGCCTTGAACATGACTGACATTGCCGAAAAGGAGGGTCGTAAAATTTGCCATGAAGCAATGGGAAAGCAAATGGGTGTGATGGTTATCCCGATGGTTGCATCAAAAAACATAGGATTTTCAGAACTTCTCGAAGCGATAAAAGCGAGTGTTGAAAACCATGATCCAGATGAAAAATCAATACAGCAGGAATTTGAAGGAGAAGTTCTTGCACGTTTAAATGAAGTCAAAAGCCTTATCAAGGGACTTGTTCCTTCGCCCTTCACCGAAGATTGGATGGCGCTTAAACTGATGGAAGATGACAGGGAAGCACGAGAAATAATGAGAAAACGGTTGGGTCCTGACCAATGTTTGCATCTGGATAAAATTATAAACAATGGTCTTGCGTTGCTTGTAGCAGACTCAAGATATAAATGGATCCAAAAAATTATAGACACATCAGAGACAAAGTCCCATGACACAAAAAGCCTTTTGGATAAGCGTAACAAATTTGACAAAGTTGCCACTCATCCGGTATGGGGGATGTTTGTGGCCCTGGGGATACTATTTTTCGCAATTGTTGCAGCAATGAGCATCGGCAGTTTAGGATTACCTTTTCTAAAAACAGTCTCCCTTGTCTCGGATGGCGCTCGGATTTTACTGGAACCTGGGCCTGAATGGCTTAGTTCCATGATGGCAGACGGACTTATTGTTGGCGTCGGGATAGCGACCGCCCTGTCATTTTTTTTAATGGGCGTATTTATTGTAGTCGGCTTTTTGGAAGATGTGGGGTATTTGCCTCGCCTGGCCTATGTTTTTGATTTGTTCATGCATGGCATAGGTTTGCATGGAAAGTCCTTCATGCCTTTTTTAATGGGATTTTGCTGCAATATCAGCGGTGTATTGGGCACTCGTGTTGTTGATTCATGGCGGCAGCGTCTTATAACCGTGCTCCTGATCCCTATTATTCCCTGCTATGGGATCTGGGCAGTGGTCAGTTTTATCGGCACAATTTTTTTTGGCGTAAAAACCCCCATGGTTGTTTTTGCCCTTTTGATAACAGCAGCGCTTCATTTAGCCCTGACCTCTTTTCTGCTGCGGCGTTTTATTGTGAAAGGAGAAAGCACAGGGCTGATCATGGAGCTGCCCCCTTATCACAAGCCAAACTTTAAAACGATCTGGACTTATGCCTGGACAAATGAGAAGGGATATTTAAAACGTGGTTTTTCCATCATTGCCATGGCGTCTTTTATCGTCTGGTTTTTTTCTTATTTCCCTGAGGGCAAAATCGAAACCAGTTTTTTAGCATCCACAGGCAGCTTCTTAAATCCAATTGGAAATCTGATGGGGTGCGACTGGAAACTTATGGCAGCTTTGATTGTAGCCGTGGTGGCAAAAGAGTCCGCCCTTCCGGCCATTGCTATTTTATATGGCACAGGACAGGGACTGTCATCAATAACAGGACTGGCGTCGGTTACACCAGGTGGAGAACATACGCATAACGAGCTGGCTTCAATCCTGATGCAATCCATCAGCCCAGAATCTGCACTGGCGTTTTTATTTGCCTTGACATTCTCAATACCTTGCTCGGCCACGATCTCGGTATTATATACCGAAACAAGGTCATTAAAATGGACCGCAGGTGCATCAGCTTATTACACACTGTCAAGCCTTGTGGCCGGAATTCTTGCTTACCAAGCAGCTCTGCTGATTTTTTAAAAGCCGGCACTTGCCTGTTACGCTGCTGTTTTTCCAACTATAAAATCACTACTTTTTCAAAGAGGTTAAATGTTAATCAATCTTATTAGTTTGCTCTCTAAAAATAAGGTTTACCTGGAGGCTACTCTGGCGGATAAACTTGGCGTGGACCAAACAATGGTTGGGCAATTGATCCATGAACTTATCCACCGCGGATATGTGGAAAAAACCTATGGGCCCGTGGATTCCGGCAGGTGTAACCATTGCACGTCACAATGTATTTCCAAGAATGCTGCTGAAAATCAGTTTATCGCATGGTCGTTAACAGAAAAAGGCAAGGGTTTGGCTAAAAAAAACAACCAGATTTTTTCCAGTAACACATAAACATAATAAGGAGTCCTTCTGTGCCATGTTGAATATCGAAAAGATCCATGCCCATTTTAAAAAAGTTGTCGGTCAGGAAAAATATCGGTTTTTACATCCCAAAACCACTGGCCTGCCGGTCATCAATATTGATAAGAGTGCTTTTTTCGCCAAGGAGACACCGAAGTTATTCGGCATATCCATGATCCTGACCATACTGATTCTGGCTGTTTCGTTACGAAGTCCTACCGGCGTTGTGTTTCCTCTGGTGACCACCGTCAGTGCCATTGTCATCGTTTTTGGTTTCCAGGGTTTTTGGGGAATTGTTTTTGATCCTTCCATGACCTTTATTCTTGTATTTTTAAGCCTGGCGGTATCAATCGGATACTCGATACACGTGTTTAATTTCTTTAAACGCGAATTTGTTAAAAGCGGCCAACGTCACAACGCCCTTTTACATGCCGTAGAGGAGACCGGATGGCCGCTTCTGTTCAGTGCCCTGACCACAATTAAAACCGGCCTGATAGCGATGATCCCCAATATATCTCCGGCCCTTGTGGTGGGGGGCATCATGGGATTTGCCAATATTCCGCTGGACATCATGACGGTAACCATCATGCCCATGCTGCTGGGCCTTGCAGTGGATGATACGATTCATTTCATCAATCACACCCAGCTTGAATACAGCCGGACCGGTAGCTACGCCGAAAGTACGCGCCGGGTTTTTTCCAGCGTTGGTGTCGCGCTGCTTTTGACCTCCATGGTCTTGATCCTGAATTTTTCGGCTTACTTGGCTTCTTTGGCCAAGGTGTTTGTCAGTATGGGAATTTTGATACCGACCGGTATTCTGGCAGCCGATTACTTTGTCACCCTCGTGCTCCTTAACCGCTTTCGGCCTTTTCCCAGGAAAGAACCGGAGGGCTACGCCGGCCGGGACGACAGGATGTGGCCGTACCCGAATCTGCTGGCAGCGGTATGCATTAACAGGGCAATTCCCGGGCATTAATCAAATTATGCTTAAAAATTGTTCCGAACCAGTTCATTGTAACAGATTAAGAAGTCGTCCACTTTTTCTTAAAATTTTAAAATGAAAGAACAGGTGTTTTGCCATGCAGAAAGATAAACAAAAAATCATGATTTTAAATGACAATCTCTGGCAGGTGATGTTTAAACTGTCATGGCCAGCTGTTGTCGCCATGGTCCTTCACGGACTCAATTCCGTTTTCGACGCTGTTTTTGTCGGACGTTTTGTTGGAGAAACAGCTTTTGCCGGATTGTCGCTTGCCTATCCACTAAGCATGTTATTCCTTGGTTTAGGTTCGCTCATAGGCGTTGGTGCAGGTTCCGCCTTGAGTATTGCCTTGGGCGCAAATGACTATGATACCCAGAGAAAGCTGCTTGGAAATGTGAATTACATGAATCTGACATACGGTTTTTTTGTAACCGTTTTGGGGCTGATACTGGCAACGGTTCTGATAAAAATGATGGGTGGCAGGGGAGATGAACTGAAATTCGGCGTCGATTATTTCAGGGTAACATTATACGGCTCTGTTTTCTGGATCGCAGGGCTTTCGGGAAACATGATTGTACGCGCAGAGGGGAAGATGGGTTGCGCGGCTGTCATGATGGCCCTGGGAGTTGTTGTAAATATCATAGCCAATTACATTCTGATCGTTATATTTGATTTCGGTGTAAAGGGCGCGGCATGGGGTACCAATCTGGCCATGCTTGTATATACACTGGTATTTTTTATCTACGCCGGAAAAAAGAAAACTTCGTTTAACGCAAGACCATTTTCCATACGTCGTGACAAATCGATCATTAAATCCATCCTGTCCATGGGAATGCCATCGCTTATCATGTCTGTCATGGGCCTTATCCAGGGAGTTGTTGTTCTTAACGCCCTGAGCCGTTTTGGCACAACAGGTGATGTGGCATTTTACGGCATTGTTTTCAGGATTCATCTACTCATGCTGACGCCGATAATCGGTCTGATGCGCGCCCTTCAGCCAGCCATCGGAATTAATTTCGGGGCTGAAAAATACGACAGGGTCATAAACAGTTTCAATATCTTTGCAGTCGCAGCCACCGTAATCATGGTGCCGTTCTGGTTGGCAATGATGATTTCCCCCCAATTTGTGCTGAATATGGTTCTGCCGGCAAAAGAATTTCTTTCTTCTGATTTGGCCAATTTCAGAATTTTCATATTGTTACTTCCGATACTCCCGCTAATTTTTATGGCCATGACTTTTTTCCCCGCAATCAATAACGCAAACCCCGCTTCTATTATAGGGATAGCGCGTCAACTGGTGTTCTATATTCCCGTAATGCTTACGTTGCCTCGATTTTTTGGTGTTAAGTGGGTCTACATCGGCTCGTTTCTTATCGACCTGGTAATAACGATATGGACTTTTGCACTGGTAACAGCAGAATTCAAAAAACTGCGGCAAGGGAACGTAAAACAGCCGTTAACTGGGGTGCCATCCGGCAAAGAAGCATAATTGTATCAAACGGTCAGTAGTTGTTTTTTATTATTTTGCCGCTAACTCAATCAAGGGAGAACAGAAGAAATGTCTGAACAAAAATCTGAAGGTTACGGAGTCCTGTGGCGAATCATCAAACCGGTTAAAAAATACATTTATGGCGCCATGGGACTTGCTGCACTGGGATCAACAGCTACCATCGCCACACTGCTGATGCTGTCTTTATTTGTAGCCGTACTGCTGAAAGGCGGAGAAGCGTTGTTCTTCTGGGGCATATCATGGACGAGAACTAAATCGTTGATCGGGGTGGGTGTTTTGGGCGTTCTGGCTTTCTGCCTTAGCATGATCAGCTTTGGAATTTCGCATCTGGGTGCTTTTTCCCTGGAAGAGGATCTTAGGACGCGTCTTTCGGAACATCTGGCCAGGTTGCCGCTGGGATTTATCATCACCACGGGAAGTGGTGCCCTCAAGAAGGTGATGCTGGAAGATGTCAGGAGTCTGCATGTTTTTGTTGCGGACAGCACCCCAACCTTCGGGCGAGGATATGCGGCCCCTTTGGTGACGGTGGTACTTCTGTTTATCATTGACTGGCGTCTGGCCTGTATTGCGCTGGGCGTAACACTTATCGGGATGTTGGTTATGCGTATTGCCATGCGTGATGCCCGCCCCATACAAAAAAAATATGAAAACAGTCAGAGCCAAATCAACGCGGCTGTAATTGAGTTCATTCAGGCGATGCCGGTGGTGCGCACCTTTGATGATGGCACAAGTTCCTTCAAACGATATCTGAACGCCCTTAACCGATACAGAGAAGTGTACATTGAATGGATGAAAATCAGCGGTACGCCTTCACGAATCGCCCTTGTGTTACTGGCCCCCTTGCCGACGCTACTGGCGGTGACTGCCGGAGGAATCTTTTTTATTAACACGGGGACGTTGTCATTGCCGTCATTTATTGCCGCCCTTTTTATGTCTACAGGAATGGTGGATGCGTTCATGCCACTGATGTGGCTGAATAATTTCCTGCGCCAGTCCAAAGCAGCCGCCAATCGTATCGAAGAATTATTGGCGGCACCGGCTATGCCCATTGTTGAAAAGGGGCTCGTACCCAGAGAGATGACAGTCCGATTTAACGGCGTTTCCTTCAGGTATGAAAACCGTGATGAGAATGCGCTGACGGATGTTAGTTTCAGCGTTGAACCTGGATCGACAACGGCACTGGTGGGCCCAAGTGGTGCGGGAAAAAGTACGGTGGCAAAGCTGCTGCCCCGTTTTTGGGATGTGACAAGGGGCGATATTTCCATCGGCGGCATTGATATTCGTGAAATGGACAATGAAAATCTGATGAATACCATCACATTTGTATTTCAGGATACCTTTCTTTTTCATGACACCCTGGGAAACAATATCAGAATGGCAAAACCCGGCGCCACCGATGAGATGGTGACAGCGGCGGCCAAAGCTGCCCGGATCCACGACTTTATCATGACCCTGCCCAAAGGGTATGACACCCGTGCTGGCGACAGAGGGACGCGTCTCTCCGGCGGCCAGAAGCAACGTATCACGATTGCACGCGCAATTCTTCGGGACGCACCGGTTGTTGTTCTGGATGAAGCCACCGCATTTGCAGATCCGGAGAGTGAAGCGGAAATCATTCGGGCCATTGCCTCTCTGACTAAAAACAAAACCGTAATCACGATTGCACACCGTTTGTCCACCATTACCCATGTGGACCAGATATTAGTTTTTGACCATGGCCGGATTGTAGAGAAGGGCAGGCATGATGCCCTTCTCTTAAACAAGGGGCTTTATGCCCGGCTGTGGGCGAATTATCAAGCAGCACAAACATGGGATCTTCACTCAAAAGGAGCCGTAAATGTCTGATACAACAAAGTATGCCACCTTTAAGGAGACCTACGAAGCCGGTAAAACGATTGCCGGTGACCATGCAACGGATTTTAAGCGCAGTCTTTCCCTTTTCACCCTGGCCTACACGATGCAGGGTGGCACCTACCTGAGTATTTATGGCGTAATGGCAGCACTTTTCTCCTCTCCGGTTAATGTATGGCAGGCCTGGATATGGTTCGGTGTAATGGCCCTTTTTACTCTGATCAATGTTTGTACGCGCTGGTTCGCTCATGATTTTGAATATACAGACACCATGTCAAACATAACCCATGACATGCGGTCAAAATTAGGGAAAAGACTTCGGACCATGCCCCTTGAAGTATTGAGCAGCTACAAAACCGGTGATCTCAACTCCAGTTTATCCAGTAATGTCGATGAGAGCGTAATGATGCTGGGGATGGTGTCAGGCATGCTTATCGAGAACTTTCTCACTCCTGTCGTGGTGATTATTGGCATGTTTTTCATCGACTGGCGGATGGCAGTGCTTTTGATGGTCATCATGCCCCTTGCTATTCCTCTGTATCGCAAAAAACGAAAAAGCGGAGCCCATGAAAAAACGGAAATGACCAAGGCCAACAGTGTACTGGAATCAGACATCATAGAGTACATTCAGGGTCTTGCTGTTTTACGCGCCACGAATCAGACCGGAAAAAACGCTAAGCGCCTTCATGAAGGGATTATTCATGTCAGAGATCTTCAACGAGCTTCGGTGTGGGGAACTATTGTCAATCTGGTCATGGGTAACATGCTGATCCTGTTTGCACTTATTATGATAGCCATATGGGGAAGTATCTGGGTCGGCAAAGGAACGATGAGTATCGCTACTATAGCTGCGCTGCTTGTCATTGTTTCACGGTTGATGGAGCCGTTATCGCTGTTTTTGGCAACGACTTCTGTACTTGATATCATGAATGCCGGTTTTGCGCGGGTCCAGGCGATCATGAACACACAACCGCTTGAGGTGGCAAGTCCCCAAGGTAAGGCGAATAACTTTGAAATCCTTTTCAGCAATGTGGATTTCACTTACCACGGTCAGGAGAAAAACTCCCTCAAGAAATGCACCTTCGCGATACCCGGACAGGCCATGACAGCTATCGTGGGGCCGTCTGGATCAGGCAAGACCACGATTACCAGACTTATGATGCGGTATGCTGATCCCCAGGCAGGAGCGATCATTGTCGGCGGCGTCGATATCCGGCAGATAAGCCAGGAAGAACTTATGAGCTACTTTGCCGTTGTTTTTCAGGATGTATACCTTTTTGATGAACCCATTATTGAAAATATCCGTATGGCTAAATCCGACGCAACGGATGAAGAGGTTATCCGGGCCGCAAAAGCCGCCTGTTGTCACGAGTTTATAAAACAGCTGCCCAATGGATATCATACCACCGTGGGCGATATCGGAGGCAGTCTTTCAGGAGGAGAACGTCAACGGATCAGTATCGCTCGTGCCATCCTGAAAGATGCCCCTGTCGTCATCCTGGATGAACCGACTGCAGCCCTTGATACACAAAGTGAAGTGGCCGTACAAAAGGCCATCGACACACTGGTCAGGGAGAAAACGGTTATTGTTATCGCACATCGTCTCTCAACGATTGCCTGTGCGGACCAGATCCTTGTGATTGATGACGGTAAATTAATTGAAAAGGGAACGCACTCATCTTTGCTGGAAAAGCAAGGTAAATACCATACCTTATGGCAAGCACAGTTGAGTAGCAAAAGATGGCACATGGGCCAGTGAGATTATAATTTAGGGAGGATACATGACTCAAAATATCAGTATTGAAAAAGGCCATGTTCAGGAAACGCTTTTGCTGCCTTTATGGGGCAGAGCATTTGAAACACAAAAAGATAAACCGCGTTTAATTGATAAAAAAGCTGTGGAAATTATTAAAAGAATTGATTACGATTTTTCGGATATAGAAGAAACTCAATCCATGTCCCAGCATGGCTGGGTAGCACGCAGTCTGCATACAGATAGGATGATCCTTGATTTTATAGAAAAGCACCCTGGGGCTACAATTGTCAATATTGGCTGCGGGTTGGACACCACCTTCAGCCGTATTGATAACGGTAAAATCATATTTTACGAGCTTGACCTGCCGGACGTTATCGCACTCAGAAATTGTTTTTATGAAGACAGCGGCAGACACCAAAGCATTGCTTCTTCATTTTTGGACACTGAATGGTTTGAGAAAATAAACGTCCGGGATGGTTTACTATTTCTGGCAGGTGGTGTGTTTTGTTATTTTGAAGAAGATCAAATCAAAAAATTTTTCATTCAAACAGCAGACTATTTTAAAAATTGTGATTTTTTCTTTGATGCAATGTCGCCTATGGGAATAAAAATTGCGAAAAAGCAAGTATTAAAAAAAGGGGGTATGGGCATGTCCATGGATGGTGGATGGGGACTGAAACCGATAAAAAATCTTGAAAAATGGGACAAGAGAATTAAGGTTATTAATGCAGTATCCATGTCCGAAGGAATGAAAAAAGGTATCCCATTGCTAACAAAATCGGTTTTGACGATAGCGGATATGCTTGGTGTATGTTCAATGGTGCATATGAGATTTGAATCTTCCCAATAGCCCCAAAGTGCTTGCCGCCTTTGCCAATGCCCATCCGTTCCAGGATGCCACCGGCGACACCATTACTCAGTTATGAGCTTGCTGTGCTTAACGCACAGCAACAAGCCTCGAAGCTTTGGGCAAATCGCTCATTTCAAAAAAAAAGATTTTTAAAAACGGACAGAAGCAATCACGCCAAGTGTACGCGGTGCAGCAACAGTATAATACCCATAGGTTATGGTGCTGAAATACTCCTTGTCCAAAAGATTGTTGGCATAAAAATAGATATCCCAGTCCGACGATTCATAACCGATTTTGGCGTTATACAACTCAAATGGGTCCCGTTTGATACTGTTGGATTCGTCATAATAAGTTTTGCCGTATCCCTCCATTTCCCCACGAACAAAAATACCCGAAGCATGCCTGTATTGAGCGTTCAGGTTAAATGTGTATTCTGGAGTCTGCAAAGTGTTGTTGCCATCATAATTTTCATAGTCATCAAATTCAGCCTTTGTCAATGCAAAGGAACCCATGATGTCCAGCCCCTGTAATGGTCTGGCCTTTGCCTCGATTTCAACTCCCTGGCTATGGGCCTCCGCCGCATTGGAGGCAATCCAGATACCCGGCTGTGGTTGACTCCAGACGTGCATATCTTCAATATTTACATAAAACAGGGTGGTATTCAGGAAAAGACGATTGTCAAGCCAGGCGCTTTTCGCTCCGATTTCATAGTTAAGGGAAGTTTGTTCATCAAACTTTGCCGCCTCCTTGTCGTCATTGGTGGTATTGAGACCACCTGCCAGGTATCCTTGTGCTACACTGAAATAAATCATGGCATCCTGGGTCAGATCCCAGGAAAGAACCCCCTTGGGCAGCAGAGCATCCCAGTCTTCATCGCGACGCCATTGTACCTTTGAAAGCAAATCCTCCGTATCGGTGCGGGTAACGATGCTCTTGTAATCCAATTCCTTCTTTGTCTTTTCGTATCTCAAGCCTGCAGTGAAATTCACCGACGGAAAAAGGGGAATTGTCATTTGACCAAAAACCGCCCCTGTCCTTTCATCTTGATCATAGGGCCAGTCGTATTTCATATTGTAGCCATAATAGGCTTCCAAATCATAGACCATCCCGTATTCCTGCTCACTCTTGTCATCTTTTGAGTAGTATAATCCGGCAAGCCATTTTATTCCGTTTTCCTTTTGCAAAGATTGAATGCGAAATTCCTGGGTCAATGATTGGCCGTCTGAGTTATCAAAAGTATCTGCTACTCCTGCATTTGAATAGCTCCTGTCTTCCCAGTAATCCGTTTCAGTATCCTGAAAGGTGGTAATGGAATTTAATTCTGCAAAATTAGTCCTATAGCTGATATTTAAAGCAGAATTAAATTTATCCGAATCGCTTTTGTCTGCGGGATTTTTGTCCTCATGGTAGCGAACTTTATCCAAAGAAATGGTTTCTATGGATCCATCCCGCCGCTGGTTGATCCCGGCATGGAAATTTATCTCCAACTGATCACTCGGCAACCACCTGAGCAAAGCTCTGACATCTTTTGCTTCCTTCTCACCCAAATAATCCTGGCCAGGATTATCATTTTTCATAAACCCTCTGGTTTCAAGATATTTGGCGGAAAGACCCAAAAACAGCTTATCTTTTATAATGGGTCCATTCACAAATCCTTTGACAACATATGTTTCATCTTCTCCCCACTCCCCGGTCAATTTTGATTCCACCGTGTTATTGGGTTTTTTGGATATGATATTGATCACGGCACCTATGGCATTTTTCCCATATAATGTCCCCTGGGGGCCCCTAAGAACCTCCACTCTCTGGATATTTACAAGGTCCGGATCATAGCCTGATGTATTGTCAAAGGGTATGCCGTCAAGAAAAATGACAACCGGATTCTTGCCCGTGAAAGCGCTGTTTGTAATTCCTCTGTAGCTGCTCACGGACCACCCCTGTGCCCCTGCTGCTTCAATCGTCAACCCCGGAATCATATCAATTACATCACCGATGGTCTCCACTCCTGCATCCTCAAGTTCGGTTTCGGTAAACGCTGTAATGGCTACCGGAACTTTTTGAATGTTTTCTTCCTGTTTTTGAGCCGTAACCATGATTGTTTCCAACTGATATTCTTTTGTTAATTGGGATGAATACTCCCCCTCCTGTTCTGCTGCAACGGCTGCGCTTATAAAAAACAATCCTATCACCGTCGTCAGCATGACGGTAGAGCCATAAATAAGTTTCATAATGTTTTTCATGTTATTAGCCTTTCATTACCTCTGGAGCACATTTTTAAAAGAGTTCAAAATCGCCCTGACAATCTATCAGAAATATTTTCAGGGCTTGACAGTGAGACTGACGGTGGCACTGTAGTAAATAGTCTGGCATTTCTCGACAAATTACTATCCCTTGTGCAACGCAGAAGACGAGTTGAAACACAGCAAGAACGAGGAATTATTTATTTCTGAACAAAAGAAGAGAGCAACAATATCAGTCACCTGGATAAAAATCGATCTTCCACATACCCCCTTTGCACCAAATTATTCGTTCATTAATATTTTCTTTGGGAAGGCTAACACTGTGGCGGTAAAATTTCTACCCGGATAGGGATTTTTTATACTCCATATGGGATTTTAAACACTCCATCCACGATTCCGCCTATTTCCTTGCAATTTTTCGACCTGTGCGGTTAGGTTTTTATTTTACAACCGCTTGTTGAAATAGCATATAATTTCAACAGAATAGCAATAGGCTTTGTAAGTTCTCAATAACCTGGGGTGATAAAACCTGCTTACCCTTTAAACGCCAAGTGAGAATATGAGCATCCGAACAAGATGTA
>CAKZLA010000280.1 GCA_937124525.1 uncultured Desulfobacterium sp. | reverse complement strand
TACGCCGGGGGCTGCTGGCCAAAAGATAAGAAATGTGGTATACTGATAAATTCTTAACGGTGATGAGTTTGAGAATTGGGTCAGAAGCCCGGTTGAAATAAGAAAAAAAACTAAAGCACCGGAGAAACAAAAAAGGCCTTCAACAAATTTTGCTGAAGACCTTTGATTTTAAATGGTACGCCAGGCAGGACTCGAACCTGCGACCTACGGATTAGAAGTCCGTTGCTCTATCCAGCTGAGCTACTGGCGCAAACAGGATGTGTATATATCAAAATTAACCGATCTGTCCACAAAAAAAAAGTTTCACTGCAAAAAAAATTTTTTAATCGAATTTTATTCCCATTTGGTCTATGATGATACAAATTGTGCGTCGACTCATTAAAGGCGCACTAAATAGGCCATACTTGGATTCCAGGGTCATTTTATGATGGCTAACTATAAGGTTGAAAAAATAATGCTGCAAAAAGACAACGATAAAGACAACATCAAAACACCCGAAGCTGTACCTAAAGCCAAGGCGAAAGCCACACCTAAAGCAAAAGCTAAACCCAAAACCAAGGCTAAACCCAAAGCAAAAGAAAAGAAAAAAAAAAATAAAAGGCAGTGCCTCAGCCGTTAGAAGAGGCTACCTGACCCCAGTGGATAAAAAACACCCTGTTTCCACAAAGGCCCTTGTAAAGTCAGACCCGCTGCAAAGCTATCTTGCTGAAATCAACCGTTACAGACTCCTGACCCGGGACGAAGAAAAAGACCTTGGGGCAAAGATCCAGGCGGACAATGACAGTGATTCCGCATATATCATGGTCACCTCCAACCTGAGACTGGTGGTAAAAATTGCCCTGGATTTCCAGAGAATCTGGATGCAGAACCTGCTGGATCTGATCCAGGAGGGCAACATCGGCCTTGTCCGGGCGGTTAAAAAATTTGATCCGGAAAAAAATGTGAAATTTTCCTACTATGCCTCTTTCTGGATCAAGGCGTACATCCTTAAATTTATCATGGACAACTGGCGCTTAGTAAAGATCGGCACCACCCAGGGGCAGCGCAAGCTCTTTTTCCGCCTGAAAAAAGAAAAACAAAAGCTCATTGAAGAGGGATTTGATCCACGGCCCAAACTATTGTCAGAACGCATGGGAGTCTCGGAACAGGAAGTGGTTGAGATGGATCAACGGCTGGATGGCTGGGATCTCTCCCTTGACGAGCCCTTAAGGGACGATTCTGACACCGAACGTATTGAATTCATTAATGTGGAATCAGATTCCACAGAAGAACGGGTGGCCAGAAAAGAAATTGAAGATATCCTTCACCTTCGGGTGAATGAATTCAAGCAGACACTGAATCAGCGGGAACTGGATATTTTTGAAAAAAGAATATTCTCCGATGATTCCCTAACCCTCCAGGAAATCGGGGAGATTTATTCCATTTCCAGGGAACGGGTCAGACAGATTGAAAATAATATCATAAAGAAAATGAAAGAGTATTTTAAAAATGAAATGCCGGACTTTGCTGCCTATGATCACTCCCAGGTGTAGCAGGATATGGGAGAGATGAAGAGCATGAAAAAAACACTATCCACCACCCTGGTCCCATTCATACTTCTTGCCCTCATGGGAGGGTGTGTTCGGGGGGGGCACACCCCCCCTGCCATGGAGCCCCCTGCTGAAACCACCCTCCATGAGCAAGATAATGATTCGGCTTATTATTTTTACATGCAGTCTGAAATTCACAGACAAAAAAGAATGTGGGACAAGGCCATTTTTTTTCTGCTCAAGGCCATTGAGATTGATCCGGATTCCATATATCTCAACCAGGAACTGGTTGTCCTCTATCTCCAGAACAAATCCCCTTCCAAAGCCGTTGAAACAGCAGAACAGATGGTTCAAAATCATCCTGAGAATATTACAGCCCTTTCCCTGCTTGCAAAGTTGAAACTTCAGCTGAAAAAGGAAACCGAGGCAAGGGATATTTACCAGAAAATTCTTCAGGTTGATCCAGACAACCAGAACGCCTACATTGTGCTTGGCAGTCTTTATATGGAACAGGAGAGTATTGAAGAGGCGTTTTCATTGTACACCAAAATGACCCAGCAATTTCCTGATTCCTATGTGGCACATTTTTTTCTTGGCAGAATACATGCCATTAAAAACAATACCGAATACGCAAAAAAAGCATTTAAAAAAAGCATATCTCTAAATCCGGATCTGCTTGAACCCAGGTTTGAATTGATCTCCATTTATCAATTAAGCCAGGAAAATGAAGATCAAAAGGCCGTATCACCGGAAGTCATTGACCTCTATGAAGAGATCCTAACCATAGATCCCCATAATATCAGAGCCTCCCTTGAGCGCCCCCTATATCTTTATAATCATGGCCAAAAAAATCTGGCAGAAACCCAGTTGGCAGAATTTGGGAGAAAACATCAGCATGATCCAGGCCCTTTCATGCTGGCTGCCAAGGAATTCATCGGCAATAAAAGATATAAAGACGCAGTGATTATTTTCACAGGTCTTCTCAAAGGGGCACCGGACAACTCGTCCCTGCATTACATGACAGCCCTGGCCTACGATGGCCTCCAGGAAATCAACAAGGCCATCCAGCAATTCATGAGCATCAAACCTGACTCTGAACATTACAAAAAGAGCCTTATCCATATTGCCTATCTTTACAATGAAAATGAACAACCTGAAAAATCCCTGGCATTTTTGTTGAAAAAGCACCTGGAACTGCCCAATGATTCAGAGATTATCTCCTACCTTGCATCCATTTATGAAGATCAGAAAAAGTATGAAAAGGCCATCCAGATGCTGGACAAAGGTCTTTCGCTTTACCCGGAAAACACTGACATGCTGTTTCGATCGGGCATTGTCCAGGACAAATGGGGCAACAAGGATAAATGCATCAGAATCATGCAGCAGGTCATTGTGCTGGAACCTGAAAATGCCACGGCCCTGAACTATCTGGGATATACCTATGCCGATCTTGGAATTGAACTTAATCTTGCTGAAACACTGATAAAAAAAGCCATGGCATTGAACCCGGACGATGGATATATCACCGACAGCCTTGGCTGGGTTTATTACCAAAAGAAGAATTATCTCCAAGCCGTTGAGTATCTTGAACGTGCCGTTGAACTCTCATCCCATGATCCTGTGGTTGCAGAACACCTTGGGGATGCCTACAATAAAGCAGATATGCCCCAAAAAGCCCTGGAAACATATAAGCAGGCCCTGAAGAAAGCCAAAGAAAATAAAAACAGTCTCATAAATAAAATCAAAGCTGTGGAGCTGTCACTTCGCACCCAACCCTGACCTCTCTCCGGGGGGCCTGTATTGCGATCAACCCTAACCTGGACAAGCCAAAACCAAAAAGGTTTTATGATTCTCTTGCCAAATAACACAAAAATAAGAATCTAATACACCAAATCATAAGTTCGTGGGGTGTTCGTCGTGTAAAGAATTTCTTTGAATTTACTATGTATTTCAGTTCTATTAACCCCCGATGAATTTGTGATTCGCTGTACTAAAGACATAAACCACAAACAGAACAAACAGGAGAGAAAACTTTGCTGATGAAAAGGGGGCTTAAATTTGCAGGTGAGGCCATGCTTATCCTGCTGTGCCTTTATCTTGTGTCAGGGTGTTCAATCCTGGGGAAAAAACCCAAAAAAGAGTTAAAGGCCCAACAGATGGTCAGGAAAATTCAGGATATAAACCATGATATTCTGACATCCAGGGGAACGGGAAACCTGTCCCTCACCCGGAACGGAAAAACAGAAACCTATCGCATGGCCTGGGTGGTAAAATGGCCCCTGTGTCTTCGCATGACCCTTCTCTCCTCGGGTATTCCCGTGGAAACCATTGCCGCTGACGGTGAATCCGTCACCCTTGTTTCCCACACAGGACAACACGCCCCCCACACCATAAACCGGTCCAACCCCTCCCTTGTCAGAATCATCTCCCTGCCCGTGAAGCTGGGTGAGATCATTGCCCTTCTCACCGGAAAAATCCCCTTAAAGGGCTCTGAAAATGTCATTTGGCAGATGGATAAACAAAACACGTCCAAGCTTGTCTTTAAAAATTGGATGGGAACCCCCACGGAGAAGATATTCTTAAACGAAAACAGTCAGGTCATTGAATATTGGCAACTGGCCCCGGGAGCCCCGCCTGCAATAAAATTGCGCTTTGATGAGTTTAAACGCTTTGACAGGTATACCATTGCTGGAAGAACCGTTTTCACAGACAGTCAGAACCGCCGCCTGGTCCTTCAAATCACCTCCTTTACACCCAATATTTCCCTTGAAAACAAGGCTAAAATCTTTCACTTGACAGAATCAGGATAATGATCATTATTTGTAAGTTATGAGTCATAATGTCGATGTCATACAAGGTGCTCATAAAGTCAAACTATTTTTTCATAAAGACCCTGTACCTGACACCGACACCATGTATTGAATTTTTCCAGGAGATAAAAAATATTATGCTTTACGACAGCGTGGACCAGGCAAAGAAAAAATCATCAGGGTGTCCCTCCCAATCCCCCCAGGCCAAACAACAGCAGCAACAGGAAGAGCAGATTAAAACCTCCCTTTCCAAAATTAAAAATAAAATTTTTGTTCTCAGTGGAAAGGGCGGTGTTGGCAAAAGCAGTGTGTCTGCCAACCTTGCTGCAAGCCTTGCCCAGAAAGGGTTTAAGACCGGCTTGATGGATGTGGATCTTCATGGTCCTTCCCTTGCCCAGATGTTTTCAATAACAGAACTGCTGGATGTTTCACCCCAGCAACTCCTGCTACCCAAAAAAATCAATGACAACCTTAAAGTGGTTTCCATCCAGGGTCTGATGCAGGATAAAGACCAGGCCATTATCTGGAGAGGGCCTGCCAAAACAGGTATGATTAAACAGTTCGTGGGTTCCGTGGACTGGGGTGAGCTGGATTTTCTGATCATTGACGCCCCTCCCGGCACAGGTGATGAGCCCATTTCCGTGGTCCAGACCGTCCCCGATGCCCAGGCAGTGGTGGTGACAACCCCCCAGGAAGTGGCCCTGGCAGATGTTAGAAAATCCATCTCCTTTTGCCGCACCGTTAAGATTAAAACCCTTGGTATTGTTGAAAACATGGGTCCCTTTAAATGTCCCCACTGCAACGAAATCATTGAGCTTTTCAAAAGCGGTGGCGGAGAGGCCATGGCAAAAAAAGAGGGATTGACCTTTCTGGGTTCCATCCCCTTTGATACAGAGGTTGTTAAATCAGGAGATGCCGGTTCACCTGTTGTGTTGGCGAATCCGGAATCTATTTTTTCCAAGGCCTTTGAAACCATTGTCGAAAATATCACAAAGCAGCTGTAAAACAAAGATGGTACTCCCATGAATGAGCTGACAGGGTGGATGAAACAAAGTCTTGACCAGCGGGAACACGACCAGCGTTCCCCCCTGTCGGCGTTCAGCGATGGTGCCATCAGAAGAGCTGACACCCCCCACCAGAATCCGGATTACCGCCAGGCCTTTTGCGTGGATGCCGATCGGATTTTAAATTCCCTTGCCTATACCCGCTACATTGATAAAACCCAGGTATTCTCCCTAATTAAAAATGATCATCTTTCCCACCGGGTGCTCCATGTGCAGTTGGTGTCCAGAATTGCCCGGACCATTGGCAGATATCTGGGGCTTAATGAAGATCTCATTGAAGCCATCAGCATGGGGCATGACATCGGCCATCCCCCCTTTGGCCATGATGGGGAACGCATCCTTTCCCAATTGACCCAGAAACATGGGGCGGGTTTTTTTCATCACAATGTTCAATCCATCCAGTTCCTGGAAAAAATAGAGCGCCACGGACGGGGCTGGAATCTCACCCTGCAGACACTGGATGGTATCCTCTGCCACAATGGAGAGGTTCATTTCCGGCAGATAAAACCCCTTCGAAATAAAAGCTTTACAGATTTTGACACCACTCTGGAATGGATGAAGACCCAAAAAAAACCAGACCAGATGCCCATGACCTCCGAAGGGTGTGTGGTGAGAATGGCCGACACCATTGCCTACATTGGCAGGGATTTTGAAGATGCCATACGCCTGGGGCTCCTCACCCGGGAGGACCTGCCCTCCATTTGCGCATCCACCCTGGGAAACACCAATGGCACCATTGTATATACCCTTGTCACTGACCTCATTGCCAGCAGCATGGGCACCCCCCAGGTGGGGTTCAGTGAAAAAATATTTGAGGCCCTGCTGGCATTTAAAAAATTCAATTATGAACGCATTTATGGAAATCCCCTCATTAAAGCCCACCTCAATGCCGTTGAGACCATCTATCATCATCTTTTTGAAACACTCCTGAAAGACCTTGATGATGACAACCGGGAATCCACAATATTCACCCGTTTTTTAAAAGGCGTTTCCCGGGAATATCAAGAAGAACACACCCATGGGGAAATCGTAAGGGACTTTCTTTCCGGCATGACAGATTCATTCTTTCTGGGCCAGGTTCCCTCCTCCATGAGACCCCACCACATGGAGATGCCGCTGCATGTTTAATAACAGAGGCTATCGGGTGCATTCCAATCGCAGGGGGCTTACTCCCTTTACCATCACCGTAAAGGAGACCAACCTGCACATCCAGGCAAAAACCGATCTTTCCCGGGAAGCCATCAAATCTGTTTTAACCTGTCGAGGATACATAGAAAATCATATTCTTGCCCATCCTGATTTTTCCACCTCCCTGGTTCCTGTGCCCCCCATCTCCCATGGACCTGAAATTGTAAGGGATATGATTGATGCTGGTATAAAGGCCCAGGTGGGTCCCATGGCCGCCATTGCCGGAGCCGTTGCAAAGTACACGGGAAAAGAGCTGATGCAGTTCTCAGACCAGGTGATTGTGGAAAACGGTGGCGATGTCTTTCTAAAGACAAGCTCTTCCACCACCCTTGCCATCTTTGCCGGAAAATCTCCCTTGAGTATGAAAGTGGGGGTAAAAATCGCCCCCCGGGAACATCCCTTTGCCCTTTGCACCTCATCTGGCACCATTGGCCACTCCAAAAGCTTTGGCAAAGCAGATGCTGTCACTATTATATCAAGTTCCTGCACCCTTGCCGATGCCGTTGCAACGGCCCTTGCCAACAGGGTAAGAAAAGAATCCGATATCCAGGCAGCCATTGATCTTGGCAAAAAAATCCCCGGCGTTGAAGGAGTTATTGTCATCAAAAAAAAGAAGTTGGGAGCCTGGGGAGAGGTTGAACTGGTTGGCCTTTAAAAAAGAGACTGCATTCCCTTGCCTTTTTCTTGCAACAGGGGTTTTTTCCTGATATTGAATGTAGTCTGTTCTGTCCTGAAAGGGCTTGCCATAATCCCCCCTGACCTTTCCGTTTCAATCAGGCAACCGGGGGCACTTTATATAAAAATCCCGGCAAACCAAGAAGGACTTTCAATTTTCGTTGTGGGCAGGCCAGGTCCAGAATACGGTCTGCCCGTGGCAGTTATAAGAGGAATTACAGTAAACGTCATAGTTTTTTCAAGCAAGGAGGCACTCAATGTGCGAATCAAACGTATTCCTAAAGAAACAAGACGGTACGGAAACCCTGATAATGGAAAATGTTGCAGCCATTACCCCATCGGGTACAGATACATTCCTTTTAAAGGGATTATTGGGCGATCGCCAAGAGATAAGTGGTCGAATTGAAGACATTAATCTTATGGCACACAAAATCGTGCTGGTTGCCATTTAAGGATTTAAAAAATTAAGGGCTATCTTAAAACCATTGCCGCCATAAATCATCTGCCGCTGTGCAATGAGGGAACTTGGTGTTTTTATGACGGAATGCTCCTTTGTTCCTGGGCTAAATGGTGGGCAGATTTTGCCTATCGAAAAAGCAGCCATGAAGGGCTGGACATTGGCATGTACCGGGATGTTCACAACAAGACCATCTGGGTCCATGATCAGCTGAAAGTGCCTGCCATGGCCCAGGGAACGGTGCTCAATATCTGCCGAGATTTTCTGGGAAAATCCATTATCGTACACCACCGGGATTGCCCCGGGCATAATTCGAGATTTATCCTTATCTATGCGCATACAAGACCCGGCCCTGATATTATCCCGGGAAAAACGGTGAACAAAGGCGATATACTGGGAACCATTGCAGATACCTCCACCCGAAAATCAAAGATTCCCTGTCACCTGCACATATCCATCACAGAGGTTCCCAACACCATTGGTAACCGACGTCTTAACTGGGATCTTTTCGCATCCCCTTCCCCCATGGGAATCAATCATTACAATCCATGGATGTTCAAGCTCAACGACCCCTGATTTCCCATTTTTTTGGCTTTTTGCAAAATCAAATAATTGAAAAAAAGATTGATTGAAAAAAAAACACAGTTGATCTATTATCCAGATACATTTCATCAATAACGGCCATGGGCAAACCAAGGTGAATCACCGGGACTGCCCATAAAACAAATGAAAGTGACTGCTTTGGCCTGCCAAAGACTTTCATATAAAAAATTTCTGTTAATATGCTAACCAACCGGAGATGTCGAATGAAAAAATTAAAGCTGTTTTTGGGGTTGATTGTTGTAATATTCATTGCACTGCTGATCTATCAAAACAGAGAGTATTTCCTTGCACAACAGGCATTGTCATTTAGTCTTGGCGTTGAAACCTGGCACTGGACCGCCCCACCGGCTCAAAATGTGCTCTATATGGGTGGATGCCTTTTGGTCGGCCTGCTCTATGCCGCTTTAATCTCATTCTCATTAAAGCTCAAATCAAAGAAAACGATAAAAATTCTTAACGCCGAAAATGCAGCACATCTTAAAGAGATTGCCAGCTTAAAACAAGAGCTTGATAAATACGAAGCAGATCCCTACCAGAAACCCCGGGTTGCATCCAGTGAAACCAAAGATATGGAATCAGATGTTATTGAACTGCCCCACCAGGAAAAGGAGGTGGAGGCATAGTTGATCATCCCCATGTTGATCGGTATCCTATCCCTTTCTAATTGACACCATGACCGAAAAAAAAAATACCCCCATGATGGAGCAATATCTGCGCATCAAAGATAATTATCCCGATGCCATCCTGTTTTATCGAATGGGGGATTTTTATGAAATGTTTCAAACGGATGCAATAAAAGCCGCTGCCATCCTTGAAATTGCCCTGACATCCCGGAACAAACATAAGGATGACGCCATCCCCATGTGCGGTGTCCCCTTCCGGGCTGCTGACACCTACATTGCAAAACTAATTGAAAACGGCTGCAAAGTGGCCATCTGTGAACAGGTGGAAGATCCTGCCCAAGCAAAAGGCCTGGTTCGCCGGGAGGTGGTCAGGGTCATCACACCGGGCATGATCTTAAATGAATCCCTGCTGGACAAGGGGTCGAATAATTTTCTGCTGGCCTTGGCCCTTTGCGATGGTCATGCTGGCCTTGCCTGCCTGGATATCTCCACCGGCACCTTTAAGGTTACAGAAACCAGAACACAAAATGGTCGCATCCCCGATGTACTCATGGATGAGGCTCTGCGCATTGACCCCAGCGAAGTTGTGATCAGCGTGGCCCACAAACAGGACCCGCTTTTTAATCCCCTGCGCCGGGCCTTTTCCCATCGTCAAATCACTTACATTGCCAAGGGGGCTTTTTTCCCTGCCACGGCACGCCAAACCCTTATTGATAAATTTAAGACCCGAAGCCTGGAAGGATTTGGATGTGATCATCTTTGTGCAGGCATATGTGCGGCCGGGGCCATCATCCATTATGTCAAAGAGACCCAGTTCCATGACACCGATCATGTGTCCAACCTTGGCCCCTATGTGCTGAACAGCTATCTTATCATTGACGATCGATCCTGCCGGAACCTTGAGCTGTTGAAAAACATCCAGACCATGGATAAAAAGGGTACCCTTTTAAGTATCCTGGACAAAACCAGCACAGCCATGGGCAGCAGAACCCTGAAAAACTGGATTCGCTACCCCTTAAAAGACAAAGAAGAGATAACCCTTCGACTCACGGCGGTGGAAGAGGCGGTGGCAAAAACAACCCTTCGAAAACAGCTCCGGGATCACCTGAAATCCGTCTATGACCTGGAACGACTGGGCAGTAAAATCTCCATGGGCCATGGCAGTGCCAGGGACCTGGTGGCCCTTAAAACCTCTCTTTTAAAATTGCCGGATCTTTTTTCCCAGCTAAATCAATTTACCTCGCCCTTGTACAGTGGCGTGACCATCAAAGATCGTGACATTGTGGCATCGGATCTTACGGAACTTGCCATGGTCATTGACACTGCCATCAGAGAAGATGCCCCCCTGGCCCTCAACGAGGGCGGACTGATCAAGGATGGGTACAGCAAAGAACTTGATGAACTCATTGAGATGTCCCGGGATGGCAGGCAATGGATTGCCAAAAAAGGGGTTGAAGAAAAAGAAAAAACAGGCTTGAGCTCCCTTAAAATAAAGTATAATAAGGTGTTCGGGTATTTTATTGAGGTGAGTAAGGTCCAGGCAGCATCGGTGCCGGACCATTACATCCGAAAACAGACGCTGGTCAATGCCGAACGCTTTATAACCGATGAACTAAAAAGAGTGGAAGCCAATGTGCTTACAGCCCAGGATAAGAGGGCGGCATTGGAATATACCATTTTTTCTGAAGTACGACGTCTGATTGTTGAAAAGACAGGGGCCATTCTAACCATGGCATCCTTTCTGGCCACGGTGGACTGCCTGCTTGCCCTTGCCCAGGTGGCCCGGGAAAATCAATATTGCCGTCCTGAGATCAATGGGGACCAAACCATTTCCATAGAGCAGGGTCGTCACCCGGTGGTGGAAAAACTCATGAAAGGGGATCGGTACGTACCCAACTCCATTGAAATGGACATGCAGGAAAACCAGGTGATGATCATCACCGGTCCCAACATGGCAGGAAAATCCACGGTGCTTCGCCAGGTAGCCTTGAGCGTACTCATGGCCCAAGTCGGATCCTTTGTCCCTGCAAAAAAAGCGTCCCTTTGCGTTGTTGATCGAATTTTCACCCGGGTGGGGGCCCTGGACAATCTTTCCCAGGGTCAGAGTACCTTTATGGTGGAGATGGAAGAGACCGCCAACATTGTAAACAATGTGTCTGAAAACAGCCTGGTCATACTGGATGAAATCGGACGAGGCACAAGCACCTACGATGGCCTGAGTATTGCCTGGGCCGTGGCGGAATATCTCCATGATCTTAAAAATAAAGGGGTTAAAACCCTTTTTGCCACCCATTATCATGAACTCACCCGCCTGGAACAGATCCATCCCCGGGTAAAAAATTTTAACATTGCCGTTAAAGAGTTCAATGAAAATATTATTTTTTTAAGAACCCTTGTCAAAGGGGGCACCAACAAGAGTTACGGCATACAGGTGGCACGGCTTGCCGGGGTTCCAATGGTGGTCATTGACAAGGCAAAGTCCATTCTCAAAGCCGTTGAAAACGGCCTTTTACCCGGAGAGATTGGTGAGCCCCCTGATGCACAAACAGAACCCCTTTCCCGGCAGTTAGATCTATTTGAAGAAAAAAAACAGGAGCAGGTCCTTGAAATGATATCAGACATTGATATCTCCAGAATCACCCCCATTGAGGCCTTAAACTTACTGAACACCATAAAAGAAAAAATAGACACCCCACACATAGAAACGGTATGTACATAAAGCCTCCCACAAACTCTTTTTTCCTGTTGTTACTGCTGGTGATCACCGGATGGTGTCTGCTCATCCCTGACGATCTTGGTGCAGCCACCGCAAAACAACAATATTTAAATGCCAACCAAGCCTTCAGACAACTACAGAAAAATCCAGAAAAACAAAAATATCGTGAAAACTGGCTTAAATGCATTAATAGTTTTCAAAATATTTTTTTAAAGATGCCCAATAATCCATGGTCAGCAGCGGCCATGTATCGTTCTGCAGAATTATTTCTTGAACTTCATAAACACTCTTACAAAACCCAGGACAAACAAGAAGCGGTTGATCTTTTCCAACGGGTTACCCGACGCTATCCCAAAAGCGCTTACAGAGAAAAAGCGTTGGGCCGTCTGGCATCATTAGGTTCCACTTCGGAATCTGAAAAAGAATCTTCCTCAAAAATCCAGTCTCCGGCCCCAGTAGCCCCTTCCCATGGGATAACTCCCCATAAAAAGGCCCTGAAACAGAAAAAAACAAAAGCGATCCCGAAAACCTCGCCTTCTCAGCTTCCTTCAAAGGCGCCCCATGATCATGATTCGCTGATTACAGATATCCGGCACTGGTCTAATCCATCCTATACCCGGGTGGTCATTGATATTGAGCAAGACCGGGAATACACCCATGCCCTTTTGGAAAAAAACACAACCTTGAACAAACCCAAACGGCTGTTCATTGATATTCAAAGCTCCCGGCTGGGTAAAAAACTTCCCAAACAGACCTATATCAATGACCATCTACTGACCAAGGTCAGGGCCGCCCAGCATGCCCCCCATTCCGTACGGGTGGTAATGGATATTAAATCCTTTGATAATTATAAAATTTTTTCCCTGAAAGATCCCTTTCGGGTGGTGGTGGATGTATGGGCAAAAAAAGAAACTGAAATAGCATCATCTTCCCCTGTCCTTCCCCGGAAGCCCTCTGATGGATCTGCCAGTGACACCCTTGTGCAACAATTGTCCCTGGGGGTAAAAACCATTGTGATTGATCCCGGCCATGGGGGAAGAGATCCCGGTGCCCCGGGTTATCAGGCCGGGGTCCAAGAAAAAACCGTGGTTCTGGAGATGGCAAAAAGGCTGGCAAAAAAAATGAAGGCACGATTGAACTGCAAGATAATCATGACCCGGACCAAAGACAAATCGTTGGCCCTGGAACAGCGCACCGCCATTGCCAACACCAAAAATGCAGATCTTTTTATATCACTCCATTGTAATGCTGCAGAAAATAAAAAACTTGCCGGTGTGGAGACCTATTTTCTCAATCTTGCCACAGATGATGAAGCCATCAATGTGGCTGCCAGGGAGAATGCCACCTCCAAAAAAAATATCTCTGATCTCCACTCCATTCTCAATGATCTCATTAAAAATGCCAAAATCAAGGAGTCTGGACGGTTGGCCAAGCATGTCCAAAAGGCCATCTGCACCGGGCTTTCAAAAAAATACAGCAATATCCATAATCTTGGGGTGAAACAGGCACCATTTTATGTTTTAATGGGAGCCTCCATGCCTTCCATACTGGTTGAGACCTCATTTATCAGCAACAAGGAGGAATGTAAACGTCTCCTCCAGCCAGCCTATCAGAACCGTATATGCGATAGCATTATTGACGGTGTGACTGCATATATGAAAGAGGCAAACCCTGGGAAATATTAAATGGGGAGCAATACCATTCATTCAAGTCCATTGGACGGAGTTTCATATAAAAATCAAACCCATTTTTGGGGAATCCTTCTGCCAAAAAACATAAATTATTGTTGGGAGACAAGAGCAATACCCCAAAAATAAACATTTACTGGAGAAAGACATGCCATTTGAGAATATTATTTTTGAGATCCAGGACAGCATTGCCATCATCAGTTTTAATCGTCCCAAGGCCCTTAATGCCCTAAATCAGGCCTTGCTTGAAGAGTTCAACACAGCCATCACCCAGATTGAAGAAAATCCCGAAATCAAGGTGCTGGTTCTAACGGGTGCCGGCGGAAAATCCTTTGTTGCCGGGGCAGACATTTCCCAACTAACACAGATGAACTCTCTCCAGGCCAAAAAGTTTTCCGCCTGTGGCCAAAATATATTTTTCCGATTGGAAAACCTTCCCATTCCCGTGATTGCAGCCGTTAACGGCTTTGCACTGGGGGGTGGCACAGAGCTTTCCCTGGCCTGTGATTTTATCTATGCCTCGGAAAAAGCTATTTTCGGACTTCCTGAAATAACCCTGGGTATCATCCCCGGATTTGGTGGTACCCAGCGTCTGGCAAGACTTGTGGGAACCAACATGGCACGGGAACTTATTTACACCGGCAAAACCATATCCGCCCAAGAGGCCAAAGCCCTTGGCATCGCAAACCGGGTTTGTGCAGCCGATGCCCTCATGGATGAAGTTATGAAAACAGCCGCAGCCATTGCAAAAAAAGGAAGTACCTCCCTCAGAGCTGCCAAAGAATCCATTGCAGCAGGCA
This sequence comes from uncultured Desulfobacterium sp., assembly GCA_937124525.1. Next base: position 847 of record CAKZLA010000280.1, on the reverse strand, counting down.
AGGATGTTGATCTTGTAACCGGATGCAAGTTTGAGGCAGATGCCTTTGCCCTTTGCATGGCAAGCATTGATGCAAAAGAGGGTACCGGCGCATTTCTTGAAAAAAGAAAAGCCGATTTTAAAGGCACCCTGGAAAACTAAAGACACAGGCTTTGAGAGAGTTATCGCACCTTATACCATCTCAGTTGGCATGGACTAAAGTTTTGTCAAATTTCCACTTTGAACATGGATTCCATACCAAGCAAATTCATTGTTGGGTATGGGAAAAAATCTTTGTCATACTACTTAGTTTAAAAAAATTTGCCACACTGATTTATCAGGCTTGCTTATAAATCAAGGGCTTTGGGAATTTTCCCACAGCCCTTTTATATTTTCCCCTGCCATAAAAGATCCGGCAATTTTTGACCTATATCTGGATTTTTCGTTGTGTCAATGATCACAGCCATGATAAAAAGAGGCCAGACAAAAAACACTATATTGAAAAAACTCATGAGTTCTAAGTTCTCATTCTTCGTACTGCATGTGCCTTTTAAATTTTCACTGAGCACATTATGTGGGGGCAAACCGGAGAACTTATGACTGACGAGAAATAAATGTAAAAAGGAGAACATCATACCATGCCCATTTTCAACATGGATTTTGAAACCATGCCCAGGGAGGCTTTGGAGGCGATTCAATTACGACGTCTGCAAACCACACTGGAACGTGTCTACGCCACCGTCCCCTTTTATAAGGAGAACTTTAAAAAAGCCGGAATAAAACCGTCGGACATCAAATCCCTTGCAGACCTCCAACGAATTCCCTTTACCGTTAAAAAAGATCTGCGGGATAACTACCCCTATGGGATG
>CAKZLA010000279.1 GCA_937124525.1 uncultured Desulfobacterium sp. | reverse complement strand
TTGGAGGCTACCTTTTTCATACAAAAATGACTTAAAGCCGAGGTATTGACCAAGGTTAATCTAAAAAGGGTACACTCTATTTTTTAAGACAGTTTTAAATCAAGTGGGCTTTTTGATTCTTTGATAGTTCTTGACCTCACCGTGCGGGTATAGATCATTGTTGTTCTGACATCACTGTGCCCCAACATCTCCTGGATCGTCCGGATATCATAGTTGGCAGCCAAGAGATGGCTGGCAAAGCTATGGCGAAAGGTATGGGCGCTTGCCCGTTTGAGAATTTTTGATTTGTTCACTGCCCGTTTAATCGCCTTCTGGACATGGGTTTCATGCAGGTGATAACGCCAGTATTCATTTGTTTCTGCAACAAAGGTCAAGGTCTTCGCCGGAAAAAACCATTGCCATATCAACTCTTTGGGAGCATTTTTATACTTCTCTTCAAGCCTGTCCGGCATAAAAACACCAGAATAACCGCCTTTCAGATCTGCCTCGTACAGCTCAATCACCCGATTTACTTGATTTTGCAGGGCATCACTGATGGATTCTGGAAGGGGAACCGTTCTGTCCTTTTTGCCTTTCCCATCATGTATGGTCAGCACATGATGATCAAAATTAAAGTTATGAATTCTCAGTTTCATGCATTCCGACAGCCGAAGGCCGCAGCCATAAAGCATTTTCACAATAAGATCATATGGATATTGCATATTTTGAAGAACACGATCAATCTCCTCCCAGGAAAGGACAGTTGGAATATAGGATTTTCTTTTTGCCCGGACAACGCCTTCGATCTTTCCGAACTCTTTTTTAAGTACATGCCTAAAAAAAAACAATAATGCGTTGAAAGCCTGATTCTGGGAAGAGGCAGAGACCTTTTTCTCCACCGCAAGAAAAGTTAAAAAGGCCTTCACATCATCAGGGGTCAAGTCTTCCGGCAATTTATTTCTGACAAAATAACGTAATTTCTCCGCCCACAGGGAATATGCCTTTAATGTTTTTTTTGAGTAATGGCGAACAATAATTTCATTTTTAAGTGCTTCAATGGCAATGCCCCATGGGTCTAATGTCTCATCTGGGATATATTCCTTTGTTTCTTCCTGTGTATGGTTTTCCTGGTGCTGAGGAGAATCCGTAACGGTAACGGGGTCTGGGCTTAATCCCAAATAATATAATTCCACCGCCATTTGGGCCTGAACTCGCTGGGCATCGTTCTGTTTTTTTTCTTTCAGCTTATCGCAAAACAATGAAAGACTTTTAGGTTCTGTATAGGGGTGTTTGTATTTTCTACAAAAATCTAAATAAAATCTAAGCCATTTTTTGCAATCAGCATATTCTTTTGGTGAAACACTGCTATTCACCAACAGGTGGTCATATTTTTTGCGGAGCGCTTCTGGGATTTTGATCATGATATCGAGCCTCTATAATATTCAATTTGAATGTTATCCAGTTAGAAAAAACTATACTTGACTTTTATTTTATTGTCAAATATAACAAATAGATCATATTGCGTGGATTATACAGAACCACACAACTACTTGTTCGGCTATTCTGATCGCCCAAAAAACCTGAATAACGTGCTAAAGGTAACTACTTTGCGAGTTGAAAGCGCCTAATAATCAAAAGCATAATAGGTTGAATTAATGGAAAATTCACCAAGAGAGCATCATTTTTATGTTGCAGTTTCCAAATTCCTTTTTCACCATGTGGGGCATGGGATTGTTTCAGTGCAAGACCCAATTAAGATTAAGGATGCAGAGCAGTATGGGCTCAGTCCTCTCATATTATATGGATTGACTGTTGCCGGGTTGCCTATTCGGTGGATGAGTTTTACCCCGATAAGTCAACCCAGAGCATTTAAAGACGTTCTTTCAGAAGCGTGGAATCACGCTGAGGGTTTGCGTGGCCGACCGGATATTCTGCGGGTCAACCGCCATGTTATAAAGGCGTGTCCTGAACTGGTACAAGATTTGTCAAAAAATAAAGTCAAGGTCGAGATAGCAGGGCCAAAAGAAAAGTCCCTCCCTGCCTCTTTACGCTCGGCACAGGATTCAAGTAAGTGGCTACTGGCGAGACACGACAATAAAGACCTCTCTCTTTTTGGGGCCACCCAAGCCCTTTGTCAAGATGCCCAGCATGACCACAATTTTCATGTCAGGGATGGCTTGAGAGGTGCAAATAGCCGCAAGATGGAAAACAAAATCCAGCAATGGCTAGCATTGCCAGTGAACGAACCGATGCCAAAGCAGACTGGTGTTTTGGACTGGAAGCCTGGCTCATGGTTGTCATCCTGGGAATCATCTTTGCCGCCTAATCAGCCCCGCTATTTTAATCACGATGGATTCAGCGGTAGAACCTGTCTTATAACAGGCGAAAAGACACCAGAACACATTGTTGAGGATGATGATTTCTGGTCCGATAGTTATTATGATAATGTCGCTGAAATTACTAAAAAACTTGTAGCATGTTGGCCCAATACGCCTGCGGAGGTCGCAAAATGTGCAGGGATTACCTTGCGGGAGTTAAAGTGGTTCATTTCTGGAAAGGCTGCTCTGGAACGGCATAAACGCTTTGATCTGGAAGCCTTGCTCGGTATCGAATATTCTGAAAGCAGGTCTCGCTATATAGGGGCTGGCCCTTATGTCTTAATGGCCAAGAGCCCCATAGCTTTAAAAGAGGTATATGAAACTATCTCCAATGGCGGAGATGCAAGTCCCTTTGAAATTATTCCTTGCCAGGGAGCTGCAGACCCAAGCTGGCGATACGTGTTGATTAATACATATGGAGAACCTCCGAGTATTGTAATGTCTCCTCGCGGAGATAAAATTACGGAGCGCCTTCCAGACTTGCTTATGAATTATACAGGTGTAGCGTCAGTAGTTTCGGAGTTCTACCGTGATGTAGTTACTACATGTGCTCGTGCCTGTCGTGAGCCAATAGCCAATATTCGCGAGATGACAGACTTTGTGAAACGTTATGAAGAGCACTGGGTAGATTGCGCTTGGCAGTTGGAGTAAAATATAATTGTACCTCCACACAGAGTCAGAATGAGGCAGGGCAAACAAATCGGTGAAAACAGCCGAACAAGCCGCTAGAGGGGACGCCGAGAACGCTAGGCGCTCGATCGGAGGCTGTTGGCGGCGCCCCTCAGCTCAACGTTAACAGAGGTATTCAAATATGAAATTAAAAATCAAAATACTAGGCACAGTAATTTTTGTTGTTTGCTTAATCTTGGTCGGATACTCGGCTGCTTATGGAAGATTACTGTCTTATAGTCCGGCTATTTATTCTGTAAACAGCAGACTTATTGGCGAGGGTATCCAGGCTCGTCTGTTCATGGAACGGTTAGAAATATGGTACGGCCAAAAAAAGGTTGATATCTTGCCAAGGCAACGTGGTGAAGGGAAACACATCATCAATTATCGGCATATCATTGACAGCCTGATCCGAAAACCGAGGGCATTCGAGAATTATCGTTATCGGGATGAACTGTTTCCCACCAGCAGATTCAGGATTGCGTATGACAATCTGGAAAAGCGTTATACAGCCAGGAGTGCTTCTAAACGATATCTGGCTATTTTATACATGGCTGCTTTAACCCACCCGCACAGGTCGTCAGTGTACTGTCATTGTTGAAGATAGTCGGCCAGTCCTTGAACACACGATTTGTGGTGATTATGATTGATCCCTGTGCTGGCTGATAATCTGGAACAGCAGGTCTGCTCCGGTTTTATCGATAGGCAGGTACCCCAGTTCGTCGAGCAGAAGCAAAGAGGGCTTGAGGTATTTTTTCAACTCCTGCTTCAACTGGCCTGCACGCTGTGCTGCCACAAGATTATTGACAGCATCGATGGCAGAGGAGAACAACACATTCTGATTTTTGAGGCAGGCCTGGTATCCCAGTGCTGTGATAATGTGGGTTTTCCCAACTCCGACGGATCCGATAAGGATGACATTGCTTTTTTCTTCGATGAATTTCAAACGGAACAGGTTTTCAATTTGAACCCGGTTGATTTTTCTGGGCCATGACCAATTGAACTGGTCCATTGTTTTTATAACCGGGAACCGGGCCAGACGAATTCGACGTAATACCGCCTTGTCTTTACGCAGCCCGGCTTCCTGTTTGATCAGTTCGGTTAAAAAGTGAACATGTGTCCACTGTTTTTGGGCGGCTGCTTTTGCTGCGAATTCATAATTTCCCCTGATATACGGCAGTTTCAGATATGCCAGGTGCATCTCAAATTCATGCATGGTCACCTCCTGTTTTGTAAACGGACAGATCCGGTGGATCAATGGTCAAGTTCAACAGATCACTGCTTCTGGTGACATGCAGTGCGCTGGGTTCATGGGTCAGGCGGGACCGCTGTTCCAGGATATTGGTGATGTATTCACTTGAGAACGCATCGAATTTAATGGCATCTTCAATGGCCAGGGCAACCTGTTCTCTGGGATAAATCTCACTGAGGGCAACAATTTTACGGATATGATGGAAGGGGTTCAACCGCCGCTGTCCCAGCTGCTGATAATATTCCGGAGCCTTGTCGGACAGGGATAAAAATCGCATGTAAATAGCCTGATCTGCCGCTTTTTTCCGCTGTTCCAGCAGTATTTTAGAATGATCCGGGTTCTGGACATCCTTTTTCCGGTCATAGCTTCTGACATGCCTGGCCACCAGGGTATTTTCATGGTAGATGCACAGGTGATCCGGATATTTTCTCAAAGTGAGTCTGACACCGGCCAGTTGAGCGGGGACTGTGTACCGGTTGTCATCAAGGCTGACCCTGTACTGGACGGATGCCCGCACCTGGCTGGTCTGGCCGATATCATAAGAGGAGACCGGCAAACCTCGGAGATGGGGTTTTTCATCCTCGAACATGTCTATGGGACGTTTGCCGGTTTCTTTATGCAATCTGACATTGGCAACTGTATCAAGCCATTGTTTTGCCAGCGGCTCTATCACGCTGAAATTCTTGATATCCAGGCCGCTTAACAGATTTTTTTTGACATACCCCACCGCGTTTTCAACCCGGCCCTTTTCATTGCCTTTGCCCACATTGCAGGCCACAATATTAAATCCATAATGACTGGCAAAATCAAGATAACCCGGGTTAAATATCGGGCCGGATCCGACGGTTCTCTTCAACACAGCTGATTTGAGATTATCCAATCCAGAAGCGGCAACCGCATGCATCCAAAACCCAATTTTTTTGTCATTTTCTTTTTCTCCTATTGCTGACTGACATTATGACGCATCGGCATAGTCCATAACCGGCGTTGCTGGCCACGACGTCAATACAACCAAAATTCTTATAGCTATTCTCCTCATTGATTACCAGTTTTTTCTTCTTCAGGAATGGTGGCCAGGGGGGAACAGCTCTTTCTTAATTCACCTCCTGGAAATTAAATGAGATGAATCCTGACCAACTGGGTTTTCCTGATTCAGATATTCCCTGAACTCATCTGAAATCCTGTCGTCTTCAGAGACCTTCTCCCAGAAATCATCGGTATTATCGGTTGTTATATGAGAGTAATTCGTCTGTCTGTCTCCTTTCGGAGTTATTTTTTCGACTCTGTTTGTATTAGCCATGACAGCCCCCCCCTATGCAGCATGCAAACAGGATGATCATAATAGTAAGGAGGAGGTTCTTTTTCACTACCTGTATCCAGTTATCTAATATCCCAGTTCGTTTAACCAGTTGATGACATCCTTCCTGCTGTTCTCTACATAATCCCGTGAAACAGTAAAAGCATTTTCTATTACATCAGCATCTGGCTCCACTTCTTTTAATCTTTCAACAGTTCCGGCAAGTCCGCTTCCTCCATGAGTGCTAAAAGGAATCACTCTTTTTCCTGACAGATCATATTTTCCGAGAAATGAATAAATTATCATTGGAAAGTCACTCCACCAGATGGGATACCCAAGAAATACTGTTTCATATTGATCAATGTTTTCAACATCAGCCTTGAGCCCGGGTCTTCTGTTATCCCTTTTTTCTTCTCTTGCCAGATCCACCAGCTTTCTGTGATTCGCTGGATATGCTGTTTCAGGCTCAATGCGGAACAGATCACCGCCGGTCTGCTCCCTTATTATGTATGCCACATACTGAGTATTTCCAAGTACCTTGCCGTTTATAACAACCGTACTGTTGTTTTCATCTTCTGTCATGTTCTCCGGATCACTTGTCTCCGGCATGGAAAAATAAACGACAAGTGTTCTGTTGTTTCCGGTATAAGCCTGCTTCTCAAGATCATCAGTTGCAGTTTTATCAGCTGAAACCTCCGAAGCTGCCAGAGTTTTGCCACCTTCATAGCTGATAAAAGATAAAATTGCCGTCAATGTCAAAGCTGCCAGGGTTATTTTCTTCATTTCTTTCTTCCTTCCATTAATCCAGTCTCTTTTCATGAAGAAACTTTGAGAGTTGATCTGCCACTTCAAGATTGTTCGTATCCGAGAATGGAAAGTGAGTGTTCCCGATAATTCCAATTTCAGGTAAATGGATGATCGTGACATCGCCGCCGTGGCGGTTTACAACCTCTATAGTTTAAAATTATGTCTCAATTATGACCTTATATTAACGCTGCGTATTAAAATTCTTGTCTCTCCCAGAAAGCAACCGCGTTATCAATCCAGCCCTCTGCTACTGTTCCGGTTCCAAGCCCGAAACCATGTGACAGCCCTGCAAATACTTCAATTTCAGCAGCTGTTCCGTTTGCCCGGATCGCCCGGATACGGTTTTCCATGGTCCTGTAATTGGCTATGCCATCTCTGGTTCCTACGCAGTTATAGGTAGGCGGTTCATGCCCCGTGACCTCGGACAATCCCGTATACTGCATGATGACCGCCGCCGGACGGGGATAGGCATTCTCCCCAAAGCTTTCCGTACCATGGGTGCCGAGCCATGCGGCCGTCCTGGCACCTGCCGAACCGCCCCAGAGAGAATAGTCCCTGGTATCGACTTTTAATTCATCTGCATGGTCAAATATAAAGGCAATCGCCCGTGCAAGATCCTCACAGGCAGTTCTCGCTCCCGGACGATAAATCAATGCAAATGCGTTATAGCCTTTTTTCGACAGTTCCAGTGCATGGGGAAAACTGTCATGCATTGCACCGACATAAGCAAAGCCACCGCCCGCATTAACGATGGAAAATTTTTTTCCGGGATTTCCTCTGAAAAAAAACAGCCCCGTATCTTTCTTCCAGGGATCAGCCATCTTTTCTTTCTCTGTATAAATGTCGTAGAAAATGATATCTCCGGCATCAGCATGCCCCTTCAGATAGTTCACTATTTCTACGGTTTTATCCGGCCAGATATTGCTGTACCAGGTCAGCGACAGGGTTCCAAGCGTACTGCCGCCATAATATCTGCCGTTTGCCGGAAAAATGAGTCTTCCGTAATCATCAAATCCGGGGTAGTTAATGACATCTCGGATAGATGTGTCGATTGTGAATTTCGACTCACCATGTCCCGTGCTCAGCCCATATCCTGCAAACATCATCGAAATAAGCCCGAAGATACGCACTGCTGATAACAGACTGTTTCTCTTAATTGATGAATTCTGTTTCTCCATTCAAATTCTTCCTTTGCCACTGAATCGTCATACTGATTAGAAGATCTTCCAGAGAACGGATATCCGTATCATTTTCATCATAGCCATAGGTGAGCGATCTTATATCCATAAATTGGGTGTGGCCTTGGCTCTTTCACCTTTTAGGGGGGGGCTTCCACACCAGAAAAGGCCAGCACCCTATCCGGCAGCCGTAGGCCGCGCACTTCGATTGCCTTCACCGCACCATTCAGTTCAGCGATCTCACCAGGTGTGAATTGAACTTCAGTAGCACCGATATTTTCGATCATGTGTGTCAGCACCGTCGTTCCGGGAATGGGCACTATCCACGGCTTCTGCGCCATCAGCCAGGCAAGTGCGATCTGAACAGGAGATGCATTTTTGCGGGTTGCCCAACTCTTTATCAGGTCAACTAACTGCATATTATGCGCAAGATTTTCAGGTGAGAACCTTGGCGTGATTGCACGAAAATCGCCGGGTGCAAACTTCGTGTTCGCATCGATCCAGCCGGTGAGTAACTGACAGTCCAGGGGCCACCAGGGGACAAAGCCGATGCCCAACTCTTCACAGAGCGGTATCACCTGCTTTTCCGGGTCCCGGGTTGCAATGGAATATTCGTTTTGAATGGCGGTCAGCGGCAGCACCCCATGAGCGCGACGGATGGTTTGTATGCCCGGCTCAGAAAGCCCCCAATGCAGAACTTTACCTTCATCCATCAGCTTTTTTACTGTTCCGGCAACATCTTCAATGGGTATCTGTGGGTCAACACGGTGTTGATAAAGCAGATCGATACGGTCGGTCCGCAGCCTTTTCAGTGATCCTTCCACGGCAATCCTGATACGTTCTGGGCGACTATCAAGCCCGGGGCCGCGTTCGCCTGTCTCCGGGTTGATATTCCAGCCAAACTTGGATGTAATCCTGACCTTATCTCGAAACGGCTCGATGGCCTCACCGAGAATCTGTTCGTTTTCAAAAGGTCCGTATGCCTCAGCAGTATCAAAGAAAGTTACACCGCGTTCGTAGGCATCACGGATGATATTTATCATTTCCGGGCGGTACGGCACAGTGGTTGTGTACTTGCGGTGCATATTCTGGACGCCGAGCCCGATGCTCGATACCTCAAGTGAGCCGAGCTTGCGTATTCCAGGTTTTGCATTAGCCGAAGAAACCTGTTTTTCACCTTTTGCTGAAGCCGTGGCGAGACCGGGCAGCATTGCGGCTGCTACCACACCTGCTCCCGCAGCAATAAAAGTGCGTCGATCGAATGCTGTAATATTACCCTCTTTAACGTGGCCATTTTGTTCGTTATTCATTTCAGGACTCCTTTCTTGTTTTCAATGAGTTGAAGATATTTTTTGCCCAGCACTCATTTGTTATATTGTTCATCGCTGACATGTTCCATCCACTGAACTGTCGATCCGTTCAAGGGTTCAGAAACAGCCACATGAGACATTGCACTTTCCGGTGCAGCTCCGTGCCAATGGCGTTCATGGGCAGGAATCCAGACAACATCTCCCGGTTTGATTTCCTGGACCTCTTCCCCCTCTGATTGAGCCAGACCGGAACCGGAGGTAACGATCAGGGTTTGACCCAGAGGATGGGTGTGCCAGGCGGTCCGGGCTCCTTTGGCAAAATTTACAATTGCCCCGCGATAGTTTGCCTCACCTACTGCCGTAAACCTGGATGCGACGCTGGCCGTGCCGGTAAAATGATCTGCCGGAGCTGTTGTCGGTTCCTCTGTCTTGCTGACAATCAGCGCCTTACTCTGCGATAGTGAAGATGTGCGGCCCAGTACATCTGCAAGTGCCCCTTCGGCTCGTTCAGCGGTGGCCATATCGACCTTTGTGCCCAGCACAGCAACAAATTCTTCAAGCTGCTCTACGCTGAACCCTTGATTTCTGGCAATGCGAAGATGCCCTTTAAGCTGAGGAGTGGTTCCGGTCATGGCGGACAGAACGCTGATGGTGACAAGCTCTCGTTGCTGATGGCCCAGGACATCGCGGTAAAAAATATCCGCAAACAGGTGCTCTACCAAAAACTTATCGATCACCGGCGTAAATACCGGATAGCCGCTTGTCCGTTTCGAGATATCCCTGCCTACCAGGGCATTGCGTACCTGATGCCCATAGGCGTTTGGATTGAAATCCGCAGGGACGGGAGTTGCTTCTTTGCCCATGGGGTCATTTATCCCCTGTGCCTTGCGCGTATCAAGCACGGACATAAAGGTGTTAATACCATTGAGAGCCCGCGGGAATCCCGCATAGGCATAGATATGGACAAGAATCTCCTTGATTTCATTGACGCTGAGACCCGCCTCCAACCCCTCATTGAGGGCATTCTTCAGGCGTTCCTGATCTCCCGTTGCGGTAAAGGCCGCGATAGGGATAATGCTTTTCTGCTGTTTGTTCAACATACTGTATTCCTGGGGCTGTGCGTTGGCGATAGCTCCAAAACAGACAAAGGCAATAAGAAATGTCGTAATAGACGCTGTAAATTTCATAACTCTGCTCCTACTATTCATATCCAAGGGCTTACTGGCAAAATTTCAATGAATTAAAGATTTTTCCCATAGAACTCGACCAGTTTATCCATCGCCTGATTGACATATTCCGGTTTCCAATAGGTTTCGATATGGGTTGCACCTTTGATCATGAACAGTTCTTTGGTCTTGGCGTTATGGGCTTCTTTGAACGCATCGAGGGTCATATAGAGGGAATCGGCTTTATCGCCAGCCATCATTAACAGGGGTTGATTGATCAGATCCATATTGCTGGCTGCGTCAAAGCTCATTAAATCAAGCAGACTGCTCATGGTGTATCTGAATGTCGAGTTCGGGTGGGCGTGAGTCTTTCCATAGTATTCGAATCCCTGGCGGTACAAATCAAACGGCAGTTTTGCAATTTGCTCATCCGTCAATTGGGTATCGGCGGCATAGATGATTTTTCCTCCGGCCACTTCCTGTGCCCGTGCATCCGAGGCTTGCTTTAGACGATCCTGTATGGTTGCGATCTGAGAATCCATATAGCCATTTCGTCTTACACGCCCTGAGTTGAACATGCTCAGGGTCGCAACCGCTTTGAAGCGCTTGTCTGTTTGTGCTGCTTTCAATGAATACCCGCCGCCGCCACAAATGCCGAGCAAGGCCAGATGTTCTGCATCGACACCAGCATATTGAGTGATGAAATCGGCCATACCGTGAATGTCCTCGATGCGGTTGGCTGGCTTATCCACATTCCGCGGCAGTCCACCGCTTGCTCCCTGATATGCGGCATCGGCGGCAATTGTGATATAACCTTGTTCAGCCAGCCGCTGGGCATACAAACCCGCGACTTGTTCTTTCACACCGCCGTTCGGATGTGCAACCACCACCGCAGGATAGTGTTTATGGGTGTCATAGTTGGCCGGAGTATAAACATTGGCAGAAATATCAATGCCGTTGAGCTTGTAAGTGACCGGGTGGATATTAACGTGACCTTGGACATTTTCTGTAATGGCCCCTTCATAGGTCAGGGTAAACGGATTAAGTTTGTAATCTGCTGACATGGTTGCTCCTGTAACGAGCAAGGACAATGCAAAAAGACACATTGAATAAAAAATGGTCATCTTATGAGATATCTTTGGGTTGTTTGACATGTTTTCACCTTTTTCCTGGTTTTGTTCATTCATTGTTTAAAGCCCTGACATTTTCAGTACAGTTTCGGGTAATCGAGCGCCTTTTAATGTGATTTTGGATGCAAGCTTATTGATCTCTTCGAGCTCTTCAGAGCTCAATTCTATTGCGGCAGCTCCGATATTCTCCTCCAGACGATGCATCTTTGTAGTCCCCGGGATAGGAACGATCCAGGGTTTTCGGGCCAATAGCCATGCAAGGGCTATCTGTGCGGGAGTTGCCCCTTGTCGGACGGCGACGGAGCGAATCATATCAACCAGTGCAATATTTGACTTGAGCGCCTCCGGAGAGAAACGGGGAACATGGGATCTAAAATCAGAGCTGTCGAACGAGGTGGTCATGTCTATTTTTCCTGTGAGAAATCCGGCCCCCAGAGGGCTGAACGGAACAAATCCAATACCGAGATTCTCAAGGGTCGGCAGGAGTTCAATTTCCGGCTCCCGATGCCAGAGAGAGTATTCGCTCTGAACTGCCGTGACAGGTTGCACTGCGTGTGCCCGGCGAATTGTCTGTACTCCCGGCTCCGAAAGGCCGAAATATTTAACCTTCCCCTCCTGAATCAGCTCTTTGACCGCACCGGCAACATCCTCGATAGGTACATCAGGGTCAACACGGTGCTGATAAAATAGGTCAATGACTCCTGTTTTCAGGCGTTTTAGTGATGCTTCAGCCACAGCTCTGATATGCTCAGGGCGACTGTTCAACCCTCCACGGCGTTCACCTGTATCCGGGTCAAGATCGAATCCGAACTTGGTTGCAATCACCACTTTGTCCCGTATTGGTTTGATAGCTTCCCCAACCAGTTCCTCATTGATGAATGGACCATAGACCTCGGCTGTATCGAAAAAATTCACGCCACGTTCAACAGCCGATCTGATAAGGGTTATCATCTCTTTCCTGTCAGCAGCAGGCCCATAATAATTCCCGCTCATGGCCATACAGCCAAGCCCCAGGGCTGACACTTCCAAACCGCTTTTTCCAAGTCTTCTTTTCTGCATTTTAAATACCTCTTTTTTAATAATTTCCGGGCTTGGTCATAACATGGGCCACCTTGAGCTATTTTTTTTTGATATGAAAATAAAGATAGTAATTACAGACAATTGTCTATAGCATATTTTCTGTCTCCGTATAGTGGCCCATCTTATGACCAACCCCTAATTTCCCTTAATCAGCGATTAAACCATTTTTTCTGCAGATGTGCCGGGTATCTGTCTCCAATCACTTCAATTTTCATAACGGCGCTTTCGATGTTTTCCAAATCTTCTTCTGTAAGATCGACGTTTGCCGCCCCAAGATTCTCCTCAAGCCGATGAAGTTTTGTTGTTCCCGGTATTGGTACGATCCACGGCTTTCTGGTCAGGATCCATGCAAGGGCAATCCGGGCCGGAGTAGAATCTTTTGAGGCTGCTATGGCCTCAATCTGTTTAACGAGCCCCTGGTTCGCCCTGCGGGCTTCCTGAGAGAAACGTGGTACGATGTTGCGGAAATCATCCTTGGAAAAGGAGGTGCTCTCATCAATCCTGCCTGTCAGAAAGCCTTTTCCAAGCGGGCTGAACGGTACAAAGCCGATACCCAGCTCCTCCAGGGTCGGCAGAATCTCTTTTTCGGGCTCCCTCCACCAGAGAGAGTATTCGCTTTGAAGCGCGGCCACAGGTTGAACGGCATGTGCCCGCCGGATGGTCTGAGATCCGGCCTCTGACAGGCCGAAATGCAGAACCTTTCCTTCCTGAATCAGCTCTTTTACAGCTCCTGCGACCTCTTCTATCGGCACGTTCGGATCAGGCCGGTGCTGATAGAAGAGATCAATCCGGTCTGTCCTGAGACGTCTTAAAGATTCATCTGCAACCTGCCGGATACGCTCAGGCCTGCTGTCCTGTCCCTGGGCCACGTCCCCGTTCCTGAAACCGAATTTTGTTGCTATGGCCACGCGGTCGCGAACCGGCTCCAGAGCCTCGCCAAGCAGTTCTTCATTAATGAACGGACCATAACACTCTGCGGTATCAAAGAAAGTAACCTCACGCTCAACAGCGGCACGAATCAAATCGATCCCCTCTTTTCTGCCTGTAGCAGGACCGTAGCCAAAACTTAAGCCCATGCAACCAAAACCTATGGCGGACACTTCCAGACCGCTGTTTCCCAATTTTCTTTTATTCATATGACATCTCCGTATTTTTAAAGTTCTGTCTCAGTTATGGTCTGATATTAACACCGTGCATGAAATAGAGATAGACAGATTCTCCCTGATCATTGCCCGATTCTCTTTGACCACAAAAAGATATTGATGTTTGAAAGATGAAAAAGTACTCTGTAATAAATTGATAACATCCTGATATGAGAATGAGATTATGGAAAAACAGAAAAATGCATTAAAAACTGCCATTCAAAGCCTGGCTGAAAGTATTGCCCGATTAACTGAGCATGGAGAGTTGCGTACCACTATCATTCCCGGCTTATCGCTCTTTCGTAAAAATGAGCCTTCCGAACCGGTAACCGGGTTATATGAACCGAGTGTCTGTTTAATAGCACAGGGTTCCAAACATGTCCGACTGGGTGATGATACATACGTCTATAATTCAAAACATTATCTATTTTCCGGACTGCATCTGCCAGTCATTGCCCAGGTTGTCGAAGCCAGCATGGAGAGACCATACCTCGGAATCAAGTTAACGTTTGACTATCGTGACATATCTCAGCTTATTGCAGACAGCCAGCTCCCTCCACCACGTACACAAAAAACCGACAGAGGCATGGCCACCGGAGAATTGACTCCTCCCCTGGTTAATGCTTTTCAGAGACTGGTGGATCTTCTTGGCGAAGAGCAGGACATTCCCATGCTGGCTCCTGCCATTCAACGTGAAATTTTTTATAGATTACTGGTGGGAGAACAGGGAGTCAGATTACGCCAGCTTGCGGTAACGGGCACCCAGAGCCAGCAGATTGCCCGGGCTGTAACGTGGCTTAAATCAAATTTTGAAAAACCGCTAAAAGTAGACGACCTCGCTAAAATGGCCAGTATGGGGACCTCTACATTTCATAACCACTTCCGGAACATGACGGCACTCAGCCCACTTCAGTATCAGAAGCAGCTCCGGCTTCAGGAAGCCAGGAGGCTTATGTTGGCTGAGTATATTGATGCCGCATCTGCCTCATTCCAGGTAGGGTACGAAAGCCCCTCGCAGTTCAGTCGTGAATACAGCCGCCTGTATGGGGCACCGCCGGTAAAAGATATAACGGCCTTACGTCAGCAGGCAATTATTGCAGGTGAATAGTCGTTTCATTGAGCTGGGTCTGCAGGATTTATTTGATTATGGAGATTATTTTCATGCCGGTGCTTCTCAATCCTTTTTTAAGCTCCTGAATGATTACTGCTCAAATTTACCAATAGTCACATTGGTTTATATAGTCTCCGCCAAACTCCAAGGCAGCATTGTTAAATGTGGACGTGTCTATCAATACATAGCCAAACCATGGCAGTTTGACATAGGCCTTGATAGTGATAATTGAGGAGAATGATTCTTTTGCTCCTATAACTCGATGTTCAAGTTTTTTTTAAACCTTTAATATAATTACATAATATTACTTAATCTCTTAAATAAATATCATGTTGACATGATTCTTAATGTATAATAATATCAATGACTTATGCTTTATTGATGATTTTAAGTCACAAAAAAACATCACCCACAAGCATAGTGTTTACAATGGTTGCACAAAAACTTGAACATCGAGTATAAGGAAGCCGTCTTTGGTTGGAACATAAAGGTCAAAGAAGTTGTCTGCTTCTGCTGTTATTTCAAGTTTTCGAATCGAGTCTGCAGCAGTAATTGAGAATGTACCTTCGCATGCATTAATGGTCGTTTGGTATGTGGTGTTGGGCAGGGTCGGCCGGAACGTCCAATTGATTTTTGGTGAATGGTAAGCAGCCATCCAGGTAGTCAGTGAAAATCCGTACAGGTTAAGCTCTCCTCCAGAGAGGACAAACTGGTGTGAGTTTTCCAGATGAGTACCTTCAGCCCATATCCAGGCAGGTGGGAAAACGCTCCCCCAGTTTGATTCCTGATGAGCATAGCCAGAGGCGTTTTCGACTGCACTTATCGGATTTTCAAACTCATCCAAGATTTTATATGAATATTGCGTTGTCGAACCAAGAGAATAAACCAGCCAATGGAGCGGCACTAAATGCAGGAACTCCACCATACCTTCCGGACCCAGCCATGAAATATTTGAATTATAGGGGAGCCGTGTACCGAGTGCGGCATCCAGTTCAATCGTTTGGTTGAGCTCTTCACTATGAATTACCGCTTTAATGTATTCGTTGGTTATTATGTTTTCAGTGCATTGACCTTCTTCTATCTCACACCACCCAAACCCTTCCCATGAATAGGAGAGCGGATCATCAAATGGATAGGAACTTTCTTTTTTTCAAGCAAAGTATAACCAAGAATAAAAAGATTATCAATCGCCTGAAATATGGTCCCAGCGGGGCACGACCCCAACATGTTGGGGTCGTGCCCCGCTGGGGCTTCGATGTCAAATCGGCCTTGGGGATAAAAATACAACCCTGGAAAGATCAAAAAAAATATTGAACCTTATTCATAACCTGAAGATCAGAAACCTGAAAAAGGGATGAATAGATATTTTTTAGGCTGATTTTTAAGCATACCCCACCGGAAATCCCCCTTTAAGCGTTGAAAAAATCAATTCCAACCGACTGCCGGGATTTGGGAATCGGAAAAGTCATAAATCAAATCTGGAATAAAATTGGAAATAGCAGGTTTTGGCGGATCATGGTTACGGATATCCCAAAGCCCAAGGTGACGCAGAATCTTTTCGATTATGTCGAGTTCCTCGATAACGCTGATGATACGCATCGTTCCTTTGCACTTGGGGCAGGTCATCGGGTCCACCTCATAGATTTTCTGAATCAGACGAGCCCAGCTTTGACGGAACTCTTTGGAAGACATCTTGTTCGGGATAACGGCAGGAATGGTGTCATCCAGATCGGCCTTTTTTCTCATCCCGCGGGATTTGTTCGAATACCAGCCGTAATACCTCACCGTCTGTTCATACCGGCCGGGAATATGTGTCACCAGCCTGGCCAGCCAGTCCATAGCATTAAAAATTTTCCGGGACTTCCGGTCTTTCGAGGTGTATACGACCTTTGCGGTACTGTCATGGGAATCTTGCTCCGGGATGTAGACCATGCGTTCCTGAGAAAAACAGGCGCGGATAATGTAGCGGGCAAGATTGCCGAGACCTGTCTGGTCATCGGATAAGATCCTGTCACCGATGTAGACATGGAAACCTGAATGGCGCCATGAAAGCATATTTTCAATGATGGCATCCGTTATCTTCCCCTCTTTTTTAAGCATTTTGAGAACTTCATACTGGAAGATTTCTTTCAGGTCTTCCAGCATGAACCCCGGCGCCATATAAAAATCACCATCTTTTGAAAAACAGCCGTCGGAAACAATGGCATGCAGATGAGGGTTGAAGTTCAGAAAGTCTCCATAGGTTTGGACCGCGATACTGGTGCCGGGTACGGCATCATTATCAGCCACACTTGACTGGAGATATCTTTTAATGACTTTCCAGGCACAAATAGACAATTTTGCCAATAATTTCCTGTCAAAGAGGAAATAGATCCGTAACCGTTTAGGAATGCTGAATACCCACTGCCGGTGGGGCACATCCCTGAGCACATTGGAAAGCAGCCATTCTCCGTACTCAATAACCCTTTTCTGATGACAGGAGGGACAAAACTGCCTGCGCTTGCAAGAAAATGCCAACAAATATTCGTGTCCGCATTCTTCACAACGGACCCTGGCAAATCCCATATGAAGATCACCACAGTCCAGGTATTTGTATATCACGGTCATGACATATGTCCGCCAGAATCCATACCGTGATGCATACATGTCATCCCAAGCCCTTTCCAACTGTTAAAAATGATTTTCGACACATTTGTAGTATGCACTTACCTTGGGATTACGAGGCTGGTAAATATTAAAATTATGTGCTGCTGTTTGGGTCATGGGGAACCGGTAATGGTGATAAAAATTACTGAGGGCATCCGGAAGGAGATCAGGGTATTAATGCAAAATGAAAAGGATTGTTGAAAATATACAACATTTGTTGATAAAAATAAACAATCCGAATACAGAATCGGAAAATTCCTAACCAAAACATGCTGCGGACAAGCCGCAGATGTTTGCGTTAAGCCTAGCGGCAGACGGGCCCATCGCAGGTGACGAAAAAAAGCTTGAAACGCTGTTGCAACACGGTTATTCAGAAAGGTAAAACATAATTGACGGGGATAAGGGAGGAGCAAGCCAGCAAGATTTCCGCCTTATCCCCTCTGCAAAGGTTCCTTTGGACTATGAAGACACGCGACTGCCATACACAGCTCCCGGATAAACCCGAATCAAGCCTCACCGTCGGTGACATTTTCAGGAAACACGGCGAGCAATTCAGATCCGAACACGGGCTGCACCCCACGCAGCACAAGGTCATGTATGACATTGAACACTGCCGGTGCGGCGAGTTCGGTACCCACTGGGAGATCTGCGACACCTGCGGCCACCTGGAGAAAGGATACAACTCCTGCAGGAACCGCCACTGTCCCTGCTGCAATAATATTGCCCGGAAGAAATGGGTGGACGCACGGATCAGTGACCTCTTGCCGGTACCCTATCACCACAGTGTCTTTACCCTGCCGCATGTGTTTAACACCCTGTGCAGCTATAACCGACAGGTGATGTATGATTTGCTGTTTGAACATTCCTCCCGAACTCTCCTGGATTTTGGACACAATCCCAAGCGCCTGGGTGCTACCATTGGGTTTTACGGCATCCTCCACACCTGGGGAGGTAAACTATGGCCCCATCCCCATGTACACTATATCGTCACAGCAGGGGGAATCGATCCGACCGGCAAATGGAGATCCCTTGACAATGCCTCAACTTTTCTTTTTCCAGTCAAGGCATTGTCCAACGTATTCAGGGCCAAGTTCCTGGAAGGCATCCTGAAGGCCCATGACAAAGGAATGCTGAAGTTCCCGGAAGAATTAAAGCAGCTTGCAGATCCCCACACCTTCAGGCAGTGACTGTACCACGAAGTTCCCAAAGAGTGGGCGGTCTTTTCCAAACCGCCCTTTGCAGGACCCGAGGAAGTGGTCAAATATATCGGCCGGTATACTCACCGAGCAGCCATCAGCAATAACCGCATCATTGCAGAAAAAGACGGCAACATCGAATTCTGGTTCAAAAACACCAAAAATAAGTCCCGGTGGGAAACAACATCCCTGCCGGTTGCAACATTTATAGAGCGGTTCCTGTACCATGTGATGCCGAAACAGTTCCACCGTATCAGGTATTACGGAATCCTGGCCAACGGTAAAGCCGGAGTAACCATTGAAACCGTCTGCAGGGATCTTGCAGAGGAGTCAAACGAGAGGGTGCAGCCTGAAGAAGTTCAGGATGTAAGAGGCAGGACATGTTCTAAATGCAACAAGGGCACCATGATAACCATCCTTATCATCGACGGATACGGAAATATCATCGCTGAAAAATTGGCCGGCAATTTAAACCCGACACCTGTGGCCTTTGCAGATTCTACCTGATAGACAAGGGCCAATTAAATTGACAGGGTTCATCATGACATCGGGATATATGGATGGAGTATTGCGCAAAAATTGAGAAACAGCTGCCTTGAATAGGCATATTACAGGTAAATTTTACCTGAAAGATATAACCGGAGAGGACACGGGTTGAATATTCCGACAGTAATCGGTATAAATTGCAGGATGAACTTGAGAATGATATGGAGCCGTCTTTTACTTTTCACCAAGGGCGTGACGGTTGAGGCAAAAACCCGGCTAATGTAACAGTAAGTTGGAGCGGACACGCTCTTGAACTCTGAAGGGTGCATGATTGCTGCTGAGAGCGTGCCGCTCAACTTAAGTGTTTTATGCAGTAAAACTTGACTCGCAAAGGTCAGAGGAAAATACATTGAATAGAAGTGCAGTAGACACCATTAAAGGTTATTTTTATCAATTTGACTTTACGATAAAAAAACTCCTTGAGCTCTCTAATGAAACAGATTCTGTGGCTATTGAGAGAGTTGAAGATGTTGATCTTAAAACTTCTTCAGAAGAAATTGCCATTCAGTGTAAGTATTACTCAAAGTCTGAGTATAATCATTCAGTTATTGCGAAGCCAATTCGGTTTACTTTAATTCTAAAACTTCTATTAGAATTTAGCAAAAAAGAATGTCCAATTTTAATAGATCAACCAGAAGACAGTTTAGATAATAGGGCAATATATAATGAGCTTGTTAAATACTTAATAGACAAAAAGAAAGAACGCCAAATAATATTAGTGACGCATAATTCAAATGTCGTAGTGAGTGCCGATGCTGAGCAAATAATTGTTGCAAATCAACATGGAGAAAAAAACCTTAATGCAGATGGATATAAGTTTCAGTATGTTTCAGGCGGGCTTGAATTTACAAAAGAAAAAGATAAAGACGTTGAGTTTACACTGTTTGCTCAAGGAATAAGAGAACATGTATGTGAAGTATTAGAAGGTGGAAATGAGGCATTTAAAAAGAGAGAGCAAAAATACGGGATATAAAATAATATTTCATGGGTAGAAATGCCCTAAATTTTGAAAAAGCAGATAATCGGGTAAAGGCGGGTTTTTCTCCCGCCCTCCCCACAACACCCCGCATGCGGGTCCGCACAGGGCGTTTCACCA
>CAKZLA010000278.1 GCA_937124525.1 uncultured Desulfobacterium sp. | reverse complement strand
TAATACCGATATCAAGACACCCCAGGATCTCAAAGGTAAGGTTGTAGCGGTCAAAACCGGTACGGCAACTGTGGATTATGTAAAAACCCTTGGGGCAAAAAAAATCGTCCAGTTCCCCAATATCGACCAGGCCTACCTGGAAGTGGTCACCGGCGGTGCGGATGCGGCCATGCATGACACGCCCAACGTACTTTACTACATCAAAACCGCAGGCCAGGGCAGGGCCAAAGCAGTGGGTGCCGATGTAAAAGCGGCTTTTTACGGAATCGGTTTTCAACAGGGCAGCGCTCTGCGTGACAAAGCCAATGTTGCTTTGCTCGAATTGATGGAAACCGGAGAATATGACAAGATTTATATCAAGTGGTTCGGCTCGGCACCTGAATAATTGTCATGGGCAGACCTGGGATTTCACTTGGGTTTGCCCGCAACAAAGTATGGAGGCTGGACCCAGCCACATGGTAACAAATCACAACCTGGATCAAGGGATACGGGGGATATATTGAAAAATAAAAATATACCTCCCGTGTTGACCATGGCTTGATCCGGGTAAAACAAGAAGAGGCTATCATGGGCTTTGAATTTAAATACATCCTGGAGTCGATCCCGGCCTTACTCGCAGGTGCCAAGTTAACCTGTTATATAACCATTGTCGGTATCATCGGCGGTCTGGCCCTGGGGACCGTGGCCGGGCTTTTCAGACTTTCCGGAACCCGTGCCGTAGGCGGAAGAAGCTACGGGATTTTTTTTGTCTTGGGCGGAATCTGCCAGAAAATTGCAGCAGGCTATATAGAACTTATCCGGGGGACACCCATCATCGTACAGGCAATGTTCATCTATTTTGCCTTGCCTATGCTTATAGAAGTCGTCTTCGGCATAAGGGGAGTTCGCTTTAATGCGTTGACTGCAGCCATCATTACCATCATCCTCAATGCTGGTGCCTATATTGCCGAAATCGTGCGAGGGGCCGTGCAGTCTGTCAATAAAGGGCTGATTGAAGCGGGCCTTGCCATGGGAATAAGCCGGTTGCAGTTAATTGTGAACATTATTGCTCCCATAGCCTTTAAACGGGCCATTCCGTCCTTGGGAAACCAGTTTATCATCAGCATGAAAGATACCTCCCTTTTTATTGTCATTGGTGTCGGGGAGCTGACGCGCCAGGGCCAGGAGATCATGGCAAGTAATTTCAGGGCACTGGAGATCTGGTCTGCGGTTGCAATCTGTTATCTGATCATGACAACTGCTTTGGCATTGCTAATGAAGTTCATCGAAAAAAGGATGAAAACAGCATGAGCAACGCCATTGAATTTAAAAAAGTCACCAAGAGTTTCGGCAGAATGGAAGTACTCCATGACATTGACCTGACCCTGGAAGAAAAGGAAGTGGTCGTCATTGTCGGGCCGTCCGGTTCAGGGAAATCAACTCTGCTTCGCTGTATTAACGGTCTGGAAGTCATCACATCCGGGGAATTGATCGTAAACGGCATTTCCCTGCCGGAGAACTACCAGCGGATTCGGGAAATCCGTAAGGAGGTCGGCATGGTATTCCAGCTATTCTACCTCTTTCCTCACATGACAGCCATGGAAAACGTGGCCTTTGGTCCCAGGAAAGTCAGGGGCACCTCCAAAAGCGAGGCCAGAGAGATTGCCAGGGATATTTTGGAAAAAGTCGGACTCGGGGACCGTGCCAGTCATTATCCTTCCGAACTTTCCGGGGGGCAGCAGCAGCGGGTCGCCATCGCAAGAGCCATGGCGGTAAAACCCCAGATCATGTTGTTTGACGAACCCACATCCGCCCTTGATCCCGAACTTAGAGAAGAGGTCCTTAACGTGATGACAGCCGTGGCCCGGGAAGGCATTACCATGGTGGTGGTTACCCACGAAATGAGTTTTGCCAGCAAGGCGGGATCCAGGCTTTTGTTCATGGATGAGGGTAGGATTGCAGAGGACGGTCATCCGGAGACGCTTCTCAAATCACCTTCCTCGGAAAGATTAAAGGATTTTCTCCAACACGTCGGGTATTAACTGGTATTGCCGTCTTATCCTGGAAATCTTTTGAACACCCCGCCCCGGAAAATTGGGCAGGGCTGTTAACCCAAGCTTAAAACAACAAAATAAAAATAAGAAATCAGATGAAAAAAACATTAAAATTTAATGATGACCGAACTTTGCTTGCCGACATTGACTGGATGCGGCTGGACTACCGTAAAGAGCTTAAAAACAATATCACCACAGTTGATGAACTCAAGCAATATCTCAGGTTGAGCCCTAAAGAAGAGGAAGAGCTCAGGAGGGTGACAAAAATTCATCCAATGAATATTCCCCGCTACTATCTCAGCTTGATCAACCTTGAAGATCCAGACGATCCTGTGCGTAAGCTCTGCATACCGGATGCACAGGAACTTGTGATTGCCGGGGCCATGGGAGAAACCACCAGTGACCCTTACGGAGATGACAAGCATGACAAGGGCAATGGAGTTTTACACAAATACGCCTATACGGCCCTTGTGGTAACCAGTGAATACTGTGCCATGTACTGCAGACACTGTTTCCGCAAACGTATGGTGGGGCTACCCAATGACCTGACGGTGAAAAATTTTGAAAAGGCCGCCGCTTATATTTCCGAGCATA
Source organism: uncultured Desulfobacterium sp. (assembly GCA_937124525.1). Next base: position 8,437 of record CAKZLA010000278.1, on the reverse strand, counting down.
CAGAAATTACCAATGCCATTATGTCGGGGGGGGATACCCTCATGCTTCCCACAGACATACTGAGAACCATGCTGAACTGTTTAAAGGAGATAGACCACTTAAATCATGTCAGGATCGGCTCAAGGGTCCCGGTATCCTATCCTCTTCGGTTATTTGATGATGAACTGATCGCCCTTTTAAAGGAATTCAACGCTGAAAAGACCTTGTTTGTGCCGACACATTTTAACCATGCCCGGGAAATCACGCCTGAATCCACAGAGGCGATCCGACGGCTCAGAAATGCCGGTATTACAGTAAATAATCAAGCGGTTCTGCTTGCCGGTGTCAATGACAGCGTAGAAGCCCTTGTGGATCTAATGAACGGGTTGTTGCGCATCGGCGTTAATCCCTACTATTTGTACCAGTGCATGCCCGTGGCCCGGGTGAGGCAACACTTCCAGGTACCGCTTAAAAAAGGAATCGATATGGTTGACCAGGCCAGGCGTAGCTTTGACGGTTATGCCAAACGATTCAAGTACATCATCGGCCATGATATTGGCAAGCTGGAGATCTGTGGCCGAATAGGGAATAAACTGGTTTTAAAACAGATCCATGCCAGAGAGGGATATGAAAAAGACATTTCCAGGCTCAGGATTTTTGAATTAACGGAAAACGGCGGTTGGCCGGATGATTTTGAGGAAGCGGTGCTTTAGCTGTCAGGCAGCGGCATATTGATCTTTTCCGGTCCGCTCTTTTCCGGGAGGACCACCGCCATGGAGTCTATTGTATTGTCATTAAAGGAACTTTTTGATTATGGACATCTCCGCCCCTGAAACCTTAGAGGAGTTAAGACACCTCTATATCAAGATACGCAGTGGTAAAACCGAGATTCGGCTCACAGAGCGTACCTTGATGGTTCTGAAGCGTATGATAGACGAATCCAACGAAACCGCCACCAAATCCATTTCCGAAATTGCCCGGGAAAACGACATCAATATTTCGTCTGTCACCCGCCTGGCCCAGAAATTGGGTTTTAACGGTTTTCCGGGCCTCAAAGAGGTATTTCGGAGAAATCTCAAGGAGCGCAAAGGGTTTTACAGCGAACAGGTGAAAAAATCCCTGCAAAAGAGATACGCCGGTAAGGACGGCAAGACTACACTTTTAGAGCAGGTGATCCAGGATGAGTGGGGCAATGTCATGGTCATGGCGGATGCCTTTGATGAACAGCAGTTCGCTGCGGTTATCAGGCTGATGGTAAATGCCCGGCGTATATGTATTATTGGTCTCAGGAGCAGCTATCCCCTGGCACAATACCTGGGCTTTTATATGAAAATGATCCGGGATCGAGTTACCCTTATCGGGCAGGGAGGTCACACACTGGCAGAGGATCTCTCCGTACTAAAACCGGGGGATCTGCTCATCGCCATCAGCGTCAAGCCCTATACCAAAAATACTATTGATGCGTGCCGTATTTGTAAGCACCAGGCTGTGGACATCATCGCCATCACGGACAGCATTGCTTCTCCCCTGGCCATTGAAACCGATAATTTCCTGATCACTTCCAATGAAGGTGACTATTTTTTCAGCCCGGTTGCGGCCGCCATCATCTACCTGGAAACCTTGCTCTCCGAACTGGTGAAGCAATTGGGAGATAAGGCCATACAGCGACTCAGCCATACGGAATATATTTTAGAGGCACTTGAAACGGAAATATGAAAAATGCCCCATCCGGGATTTTAAATTTTTTTTTAGGAGACCGGCGGACCGCGGGGATAAATAGCCTGATGACAAGGCTTTACAAAGGACATTGATGATGGAAGAGTGGAAAAAACAGCTTCAAAACAGCGTAAACAGTCTTGACAGAATAAAAGAGTTCATCAATCTTACCCCGGAAGAGGAAAAGGCCATAACGACTCTGAATACCAAATGGGGTACCTCTCCCTATTTTGCCTCCCTGATGGATAAAGATGATCCCAATTGCCCCATCCGCAGGCAGGTGCTGCCCACCATGCAAGAGCGGGTGAATCACTACGGTATTCAGAACTACCTGGTCTGGAAAGAGAACAGGGACACAGAGGAGGTCCGCCCGGACAGCATTGCCAGGCAGTACCACGACCGTGTGGCCTTTACCGTAACCGATGTCTGTGTCAATTATTGCCGCCACTGTTTCAGGAAGGAACTGGTTGTGGACAGAGACTTAAAGCTCCGCATGGACGTGGAAGAGGGCCTGGCCTGGATCCGAAAGCATGAAGAGGTTCGGGATGTGCTGATAACCGGTGGTGACCCCTTTATTTTGTCAGACGACAAAATTGATTATATCATCCGGAAACTGCGGGAGATTCCCCACCTTGAAATGATCCGTTTCGGAACAAGGACACCCATTGTATTGCCCCACAGGATAACCGACGGGTTAAAAAAGGTGTTAAGCCGTTACCACAGGGTACCCATATGGCTCAACACCCAGTGCAATCACCCAAAGGAGATCACCGAAAAAACTGCAGAGGCCGTATTCAAGCTTCTTACCTGCGGCGTGAATGTGGGTAACCAGGCTGTTTTGCTAAAGGGGATAAACGATGATCCAAAGACCTTTAAAGAACTGCACCAAAAACTTTTAACCGTTCGCATACGGCCCTATTATGTTTTTTATTGTGAACCGGCCCCTGGAATTGATCATTTCAGAACCCCGGTTGAAAAGGGCGCCGAACTTATCCGGGATGCCCTCCGGGGCCATACCACTGGGCTGGCCCAGCCCATGTATGTCATTGCCACCAATATCGGCAAAATTCCCCTGATGCCCGATTATTACATCATGGGAAAAGATGATAAGGAATACACCCTTAAAAATCACAATGGCATGATCACCAAATGGCCGAATATTCCTGAGTAGCACCCATATTAAATGCTTCATGATTCTGGCATTGGGGGCAATTACCCACAGGATAAAAAGGGCGTCATTTCGTATGTGCACATTCGGAGACAACGATTTTCATGAATTTGTTTTCCGTATAGTGGCCCATCTTATGATCAACCCCGATTTTAAGTTCATCGAGCCCCTTGTGATTTACGATTGCGTAATTTAGAAACCAAAAACAAAGGAGATACCATCATGGGCTTTGCACCGTCAAAAATGCAGTTAAAAAGTGATGCTTTTGAACAAGATACTCTGATACCGTCCAGGTTTACAGGAGAAGGAGAAGATGTTTCACCTGCGTTGTCATGGGAAAACCCGCCAGAGGGAACAAAGGCCTTTGCCGTTATCTGTCACGACCCTGATGCCCCGCTGGTAAGCAGCAGAGGAACCTATGGTTTTGTTCACTGGGTGTTGTATAATATTCCCGGAGATGTGACCCATCTGGATGAAGGCACCCCTTTGTATACCCAGGGAATTACCGATTACGGAAAAACCGGTTACAACGGTCCCATGCCGCCCAATGGGCATGGCCTGCACAATTATTATTTTTGGGTATTGGCACTGGATAAGGTATTGGCTCTGGAACCAGGACTGAACCTTTGGCAGCTCCTGGAAAAGATAGAGCCCCATCTTATTGGAATGAACCGTCTGATGGGTCGATATAAAAGGGATTAAGGAAGTGGTGATATTTTGTCACCACATTCAACAGAATTGCTTGGGACGCTGATTGTTGATTTCATCACCAACAAGGGTAAATAATGATGAAGCCACGATGCACAGGCTCAGTTATCCTATGGGATTTAAATTACGCCGAGAAACAGTGCCATAGCGCCGAGCAGGGAGTGGGAAAGTGATATCCCCCATATATTGGGCCATTTTGTGAATATGATTCCCCATGTCAGTCCGCTTATAAAAGCAATAATAAGCAATGGGGGGTGTCTGTAAATGACATGAAGGAAGCAAAAGGAAAGGGTGGATATCAATAAAAACGACCTGTTGTGGAGGATTTGAACCCGTTTCATCTCCGCAAATAAAATTCCTCTGAAAACGACTTCCTGAACAGGCCCCAGGAAAAATATATAAAAGACATAAACATAGGGGAAAGGATTTGTGGGTTTGGGCCTTAAAATTCCGGCTCTGTATGTCATATACAAGGCAATTGCCCCGGCCACACAAAACAGAAGATTCCAGCCCAGGGAACTGTTGAGATTGTCGGTCCGAAAGCCCAGTTCACGGAGACTATAACGTCTGATAAAACAATAATAAATAAATCCCGCCAGAACACAGAATAAAGCATGAAATCGATATTCAAATGGAATGACTTTCAGCCAAATAAGAGTTGCAGGTACATGGAACATGATGAGCAAGAAAAACAATGGGGTGAACAAAGCAACATGATGAAATCCATATCTTTCTTTTTCGTTATCTCTGAATTCTTGTGTAGTCCCCAGAATTGAGATTGAATTTAAAGTAATCTGTTTTTGGTTCATTTATTATCCTGAATCCCTTATCTTGGGGATAGTTTGCATTAATCTAAAGAATTAGGATAATTTAACATGTTTTTAATAAAAACGAAACATTTTCTTAACATTACTGCGAATTAAAAGTCCATGCAATCAGCACCCATCGGAATCACCTGTTCCGGGCTGATTCTCTTTGCCTGGTGAACTTCGATGGCTTTGCTTGTGAGCCTTTTTCCCGAAGCCGAAAACTCCAGAGATTTATGGATTCTGGCCTTTGATGCTTCAATCATAGATAAGTTTTTACCTTTTCTACCATTGCTGCTTTCCCCGACCAGAGCTACCAGTTCGCCAACATATCCGTTCATCTGTTCGGACTGGGCACTCATCTCCTCTGAGGCGCTGGCGTTTTCTTCGGCATTGCCCGCATTTTGCTGGACTACCTTGTCCATCTCGGCCACCGCCGTATTCACCTGATCGATCCCTTGTGCCTGCTCATCGGAGGCTGCGGCAATCTCTCCGACCAGTTTACCCACCTTAGCGGAGCTTTCTGCCACCTTGCTGAAGGCTTCATTGGTCTTGGAAACAAGCTTGGATCCATCATTTACCTTTTTTACAGTGCCCTCAATAAGTTCTGCCGTATTTTTAGCCGCCTCGGCCGCACGCATGGCCAAGTTTCTGACCTCATCTGCCACCACCGCAAAACCCGCTCCGGCCTCTCCGGCTCGCGCCGCTTCAACGGCCGCATTAAGTGCCAAAAGATTGGTCTGAAAGGCTATCTCATCAATGGTTTTTATGATCTTGGATGTCTGCTTACTGGCCTTGGAAATTTCCGCCATCGAACAGGTGAGTTCAGTCATGGAATCGTTAGCCTGACTTACAACTTGGTTGGATTCTGTCATAAGCTTGTCAGCGTGATTTGCACTATTTGCATTTTGTTTGGTCATCGAGGAGATTTCTTCCAGTGATGAAGAGGTCTCTTCGATGGAGGCCGCCTGTTCGGATGAACCTTCTGCCAATTGCTGGCTGGCCGATGAGATCTGACTGGAGGCTGAAGCTATCAGCTCTGAACCTTCACCCAATCCTGTGATAATACGGGTGATGGGCTTTGTGATGGAACGAACCAAAAAAAAACTTAGCAAGCCGCCCAAAAAAGAGGCAATCGCTGTAAAAACAATTGTCGACCACTGCGAAGTTGATCCCGTAAAAATCATTTTATTTTTAAATGATTCTTTCATTTCATGAAGTTTGTCGGTCAAGACTTTCATCCTGTCCTGGGTCTCTGCCAGCGCTGGCAACGTCTTTGCTGTAAAAACCTTATGGGCTTTTTCGTGCCCCTGCTCCTTAACTGCTTTGTCTATCAAATATGCAGATTCATGCAAATGCTTATGAGGCTGCTTAATGGCCTCAAGCAGGCTCTCGAATTCAGGATATTCTTCAATGAGTTCTTTGCCTTTTTCTCCGTATAAGAATTTTCCGAGATCGCATTTGGTATGATCAATTTGAACATCCGTATGATCAAGCTTTTCGATAAAAAGATCCTTGACTCGATTGACCCACTTTAAATGGTCGACCTCTTTTTGTATTATAAAAGAATCGAACTCCGAGGCATCGACATAGTGGTGGTTCCCTTCGAGAATACCATTGATCGACCAAACCGAATTGAGCGCTACTATCAACACCGCCGCAAGCAGCAATGCGCTTAAGCCCCAAAGTTTTGTATTGAGTTTGAATTTCTTCATCATGAGGTGTAGCTCCATAAATTAATATATTTGTATTTTTAAGCCGGTTCGTTTAGCACTACAGCGACACTTAATAGTTTACATAAAAAAGGCATATTATTTTGCCTATGACCATTGCTGGTGCAATCATTAAAAATCAATTGTCATGCGATTTTAACTCAACGTGTCGCTGTAGTGTTAGAAGCAATAGGTTTATATTGCTTTTTGTCCAAAACCGGGATCGCCCTATCGGAACTTTTTCTATGCCTCGGGCTTTTCCTTATTTTTCAAGGCTTTTTGGCTGGTGTCTGCGCATTCCTCAAGTGTTTTTTAGGAATATGTTCAGACAGGCCCGCCTGCTCCATATCTACATCTCTAAAATTTTCCAGCATTCGGCCCATTTTGCTGGATTTTTTTTAATGTGGACCATATGATAATGCTGCAAATTTCGAAAATCGGCATAACTCTAAAAATTACAAACATTGTAAATTCCAGACGAAGCGCATGCGTAAGCAATTGCAAGAAAATTTGATTTTGGAATTTGCATTTTGTGTTAAACTCTCATATTGAGAGTTCATAGCCCGAATAGATTGTTGTTAGCGCATTGTACATTCTCAAATCGGGCTTCTCTTTTTTATTTTTTCCCTTCTATAGTGAAAAATATTTGTAAGTTGTAGTCTTTTATGGTTTGTATTTTTAAAAGTCAATGTTTTTTTAATAAAAAATAAAAAAATAGTCATCCTTCATATAACTGCCACGGGCAGACCGTATTGGGGATTTGCCCTGCCCACAACGAAACATAAACATGAAAGAATGTTAGATATGTCTACTCTTGCATATAAAACCCAAAAGTAGTTGAAAGTTTCCATTCCTGAAATTTTGTCCGCACCTATCCCCTCGGCAATAATGCCGCACTTTACATCCCGACAATTCACCTCGTGATCACTATCAGGCCTTTATTCTAAAGGGGGTTGGTCATAACATGGGCCATCTTATGATGGAATTTTGATGGTAAGAATTAAATCCTGTTATTATGGGAAGGAGTTGATTATGATCCTGTTTGCACGTAAATGCCCAAATTGCTTCTCTGAAAATGTCTGATTTGGCTACAGTTATAACCTGCAATTCGCTCATTTTTTCATAACATGCTGAATTTATTAATACCAAAAAGTTAGACATCAAAAAATCATGCTGATATTTTGTTTGATTACAGCATGTTATAAAAATGAGCGAAAAAGGGGGTTATGATACATTTTGTAGTAGACATAGACAAATGCGTCTTTTTATTTCCTGTGGATCTTCATTCTTAGAGACAAAAAGCACACCTTCTTAGAAGGTCTCAGAACGCCTGTTTATTGAACTGAACCAGTGCCGCCAATATGGTTTCAGAAACAATACGTCCGATATCCGCCAGGTTATTAAAAATGAAAAAATGCCCGCCGGGAAATTGATGAAGAGTTATTGGGGTGTGGGTCACCGCCTGCCAAGTCATAGCCTCTTCATAGGTGATTGTGTCGGCTGTGCCCAGAAATACGGTGATGGGCGATGTGAGTGGCGTTTTATTAATATGGGCATAATTCAGGGCTTTAAAGTCAGCCCGCATAATGGGTTCAAAGAGATCCATAAGATCTTTTTCCTTTAAAATTTCATCCTGAATACCGCCATAATGCTGAAGATGTTTAATAAAATCCTCTTTAGGAAGCAGATGGACATTTTTATGGCGACCGGGAACAGAGGGGCCCTGCCGTCCGGAAACGAACAGGTGAACCGGGCGTGGAGCGCCCCGGGCTTCAATTTTCTGCGTCACCAGGTATCCAAGGAGAGCACCCATACTGTGCCCGAGTATGGCATAGGGTGAATTGAGTTGATGGCTTATCTGGTCGTACACATCTTCGCACATATCATCCAGATCACTGAGAAGAGGCTCTCTCATCCGGCGTCCATGTCCCGGTAAATCAATGGGTGTTAAACAGATACGGGAATTTATGTGCTTTTCCAGGGGGAAATAGGAATAGTAACTTCCCCCGGCAAAGGGGAGGCAGAAAAGCCGGATTGAGTCAACGGTATTGTGTGTCTCGTTCATGTAGCTCCTTAAAATAATAATAATGATGATGATAGTAATAATAAGCTCTACAAGCGTAAAACCGCGGTATTTCACATTACTGAACGCACGTTGTCACGGTAATAACAGGGCGTGTATCAGCACCAGCAGAGTTGTTGTATTCTACCGTACACGCTGCACCACTAGCCGCTGGCGCAGTCGTAGAGTAACCCGCATGGGCAATAGGATAAATAAGTACACTGCTCGTGAGCGCTGCGACACCAAATTCCGTCGTGTCGTAATCTAATAATGCGGTAACGTTTGC
>CAKZLA010000277.1 GCA_937124525.1 uncultured Desulfobacterium sp. | reverse complement strand
TACAACATGTTATAAAAATAAGCGAAAAGGGGGATATAAAGGAGATAAAGGGTTCATAGGAAATAATATATCCAGCATTAATGGGCTCCGATTACCATCCTATTATCACGAAATTGGAGGATAGGCATGCATGACATGGACACGGACATTGATCAATTCATGGCAATCATGGAAAAAGCGTACACATCATGGCCAGCACCTGCCATCACCCTTGCCGCCCAAAAGGGGGCAACCCCCTTTCAGATACTTGTGGCAACGCTCATCTCTTTGAGAACTCGGGATGCCGTCACGGGTAAAGCTGCCAGAAATTTATTTAAAAAAGCGATTACACCCAGGGAAATGGTCATGCTTGGCAGCCAACGCATTGCCGGGTTGATCCATCCGGCATCCTTCTCACCCACCAAGGCAAAACGGATGGTTGCCATCAGTCATATTCTTTTGGACAATTATAGGGGAAAGGTCCCAGATAACATGGAAGGGCTCCTGGCCCTGCCGGGGGTGGGGCGAAAAACAGCCAACCTGGTACTTGTGGAAGCCTTTGGCAAAGACGGCATCTGCGTAGACACCCATGTCCATCGAATCAGTAACCGCACCGGGTATATCTCCACCCGCACCCCGGAGCAAACGGAAATGGCACTAAGAAAAACACTTCCCCGGAAATATTGGAAATCCTACCCGGAAATATTGGTGGTATTTGGTCAGAGAATCTGTAGAGCCCAGGGGCCCCGGTGCTTTGAATGCCCCATTTCTTTATTTTGCCAAACCTCGTAAAAAATAGTCTTGGTGAGGGCGATAAGAATTAGTAACGATTATAGTTGGCTACCGCCATAAGGCGGGACACCCCATAAAACAAGGGTTTTGAAAAACTGGTGATATTTCAGCATTGACAAACAAGTTGCAAATATGCCTTAAAATTGTCCCAGCTTATGGCGGTAGCCAAATATTCTTTGTATTACTGATCTGTTACTACGCATTGAATTTTGGACTTATCATAAATGACCGACTTTAGGCCCCCCAAAATTGTTTTATCAGGGATAAAAACGGAATCCCCGCGTTCATTTGAACGTGGGGATTTTTTTTTGGGAAAAAATTATAACTCGTAAAAAATCAGTCCATTACATTTTTACCACTACCGGTAGATAGAGTCAATCTCTTTGATCCCCTTAAACTTGTGACGTCCAATGACATAATTACGCTTGACCAGGTTGGGGAAAATTATGCTTACCAAAAAAAACTGCACTTACAAAAGGGGAGCTACATGATACTCGGTTTTTGCCAGCCAAGTTTCTGGTCCAAAGGACCCGGAGGTTGGGCCCAGAAAGACCGAATCCAGCGTCCTGATGCAACCCTTGCCAGGGAAGCTATCCTATGCGCCAAGACGATTTTCAATATTCAAGGGGGAGAAGACGATGATTTCATCACTAAACCCACCGGTCAAAAGTTAGAGATCGTTCCTATGATTAGTCCAGGTAAAGTTAAAGTAGGAAATAAATTTCCAGTAAAGGTGCTGTACGATGGCGAACCCGTCAAAACCATAAATGTGGAGGCGACCTTTGCAGGGTTTTCCGACAAAAATTACAAGGCATTCCAGGGAAGAACGGATTTAAAAGGCAGAATCGACATCATTCCACTGAAGTCTGGTTATTGGGTCGTTAAAGTAAAGCATGTCATAGAACATTCAAACAAAAAGAGAGCCGACGAGTTTGTCCTGGTTTCAACCCTTACATTCAAGATCAACGGATAGAAATATTGGCATCCTTTATTTGCCAGTTTACATTTTGAACAAGGAAGGACTCTTTAGCGCAGCACAAAGGATTTTTACCATGGTCACAGTGGTAGATCGTTATCCCTGTACTACGTGATCTTTCATGCTCAATTTCTGTTTAAAAATCATCCCAGTAAGCCTGCTTTTGCAGACTTCTGAATATTTACAATTTCATTTGTACTTTCTTGCTGTTGTCATGTGTCCATGACAGCAGCAAGATTCACGAATGAAAAAATCAAAATTAGAACTATAGTCTCTGTATAAATCTGAATTCCAGAGGCTATAATTATTATTCTTTTAAAAACAAAAAAGCCCTGACCATTAGAAACTAATGATCAGGGCTATTTAAAAAGATAATCCGGCGGCGTCCTACTCTCCCACACAGCTGCCCATGCAGTACCATCGGCGCTAAGGTGCTTAACTTCCGTGTTCGGGA
>CAKZLA010000276.1 GCA_937124525.1 uncultured Desulfobacterium sp. | reverse complement strand
ATTCTTTTCCTAGATTGTCAAACGCCTCACTGATTTTGCTGACATATGTTTGTGTTGAGAGTGTCGCAATATTGTTGTTTGTCTCGGGTATGAGTACTGCTTCTTGGACTTTGTCTGCAACAGAATTATGTAGCTGGTTGAGATATTGATCTTTCATTTGTCTGTTTTGTGGAGCGAGGAGTGCTGCGTATTTTGGTCACTCTGTGGCTTGTTTTTCGTATGGTATATGTTCACTGATTCGGTGTGAAACTGCCAATGTGTCATTGTTTTGTATGATGTCTATAAGCTCTACCATGCTATGGATTTGATTAATCTTTTGTTGTCCATCGTCTTGTTTGCTATATGCTTGCTCGAGTTTTTGATCAAAATTTTCTCTTGCTGTGCTATATTGTGTTCCTGCAAGGAAGAAAAAACCGTTACTGAAGAAAGGCCAAATATTTTGGTGCTGATGTCAGACAACCACTATTCGGGCCATTTAAGTAGTAATGGAGATAAATCGGTCAAGACTCCGGCAATTGATGAAATTGCGGCAAATGGCGTGCAATTTACCAATGCTTTTTGTGCTTCCCCTTCATGCACTCCCGCTCGCGGAGCAATGTTAACCGGACAAGAAATATGGAGGCTTGGCGAGGGAGCCAATCTGTGGAGCACGTTCCCCGATTCTATACCTACTTATCAAGAAATTCTGGAGGGTGTAGGTTATTTTACGGGGCACGACAGAAAGGGATGGGGCCCTGGGGACTACAAAGCCGGAGGAAGAGATAAAAACCCAGCAGGAGAAACATTTGAAAATTTTGATGAATTTTTGGATAAGAATCCTAAAAAGAAACCATGGAGTTACTTTCTATCTTCAAGGAATCCCCATCGGCCGTTTAAGTATGGTGCTGGTAAAGAATTGGGCATCAATATAGACAGCATATTCGTTCCTCCATATCTTCCCGATTCATACGAAGTCCGTATGGACATTGCGGATTATTATGCAGCGATCATGGCTTTTGACAATGAGGTGGCCGAGGCAATTCGCTTGCTCGAAGATAATGGAATGGTCGAGAATACAATCATTGTAATTTGTGGGGATAATGGTTGGATGATGCCCCGTGGCCTTGGAAATCTATATGATTTTGGAACCAAAGTACCATTAATTATTTCTTGGCCAAAAACGATTCATGGCGGTAGGGCGGTATCCGACTTTGTAAGTTTAAATGACTTGGCGGCCACTTTTTTGGAATATGCGGGAGAAGAGATACCAGAGGTAATGACGGCAAGAAGTTTAAAAGACATATTGATGTCTAATGAAGGAGGGCGCATCAATAAGGCTTTTGATCATGTTTTTGTTGCAAGAGAGCGACACGCTTTGGTTCGCAAAAATGGTTTGGGTTATTCCGGGCGTGGAATACGAACGGATGATTTTCTATACATACATAACCACCAACCAGATCGTTGGCCGGCAGGCGACCCCCCACTTTTTGGTGATATCGACGGACACATGTTACAGTATTATAGCCCGGCCAAAGAATATATGATGGAGCACAAAGAAGATCCGAATGTCAAAGATCTGTACAGACAGGCATTTTTAAAACGCCCTGAGGAGGAATTGTTCGACCTGAGAAATGATCCGTTTCAAATGAACAACGTAGCATATCTTGATGAATACAAGGATACTCGGAATCGGTTGTCAAAAGAGCTAAAAACATACCTTGTAAAAACTGAGGATCCCAGGGAAACGGAAAAAAAGATTATTTGGGACACAGCTACTTATTTTGAAGAAAATGATTGGATTGGGAAGCCTAGAAAAGAAGCGCAAGAGAAATTCAATTTGGATTCAATATACTCCTATAAATAAACATTGTCTACTGATTTTTTTGCAATAAGTCGTATTTAAATATGCATAAAATGTTTTGTTGGCTCTGGGAACATACCATTTGCTGTACTTATTTCTATGTTTTGAACCGTTATTCTTTTGTCAAGTTTGCTAACCAGTTACACTACACTCTTTTAGTCAATATGTGAAAAGGGTGTCATCATCATTGTAGAAGATACTTTTTAGAATAAATTTTTCAAGGGATTATTGTTTAACAAACGCTGGTATAACAATTTTAGAAATTTGAGTCATTATTTTATCATCTTCTCCATCATGACCAGAAATTACAATTGTTAAATCAAGTTCTTCTATCACTATGACACGTTGTCCACCGCCTCCCCATGCAAATGCAGTATCATAACTTTTATAACCTGTCTTTACGAGTGTTTGATACCAAAAATAACCGTAACGATAGTCTTTAGGCATCCAATCTTGAGTAGGTTTCACAAGGCCACTGGTGGCTTTGGCAAGATATGCTGTAGAAATAAGCTGCTCGCCGTTTAATTTACCTTTATTGAGAACCAAATTACCCAATTTGAGCATGTCGCGAGACCTAATACTTGCACGCCACCCTGCTTCTGGCAAACCACTACTATGATTTGACCATTTATAATCTGTAATACCGAGTTTGTCAAGCAGCTCCCTTTTAATAAAGTCCTCAGCTGTTCCTGGGACAACGGCGTCAATGACCGTCATCACCAACATTGGATTATAATTTCCATACAAATAAGTCTGAGACACGTCGGTTATAGGTTCGCTTTGCTCAAAAAGTGTCTGAACTAGCCCCTGGCCTTTTAATCGTACTGAGTCATTCTCAATTTCTTTCCATTCATCCCCATCAATATTCAAACCTCCATGCATGGTCAATGCCTTATGTATTGTGATTTTTTCAGCGCCTTTGGTCATTTTTTTAGGATCAACATCTTTTAGAAAATTAATCAACGGTTTGTCTAGATCTTCCATGGATAGGTAACCCATTTGAATTGCTCTACCCAAAACCAAACTGGTATACGCTTTTACTGCTGATGCTTGTCCGTGAGGTAAGTTGATACGACCTTTTTTATAATAGGATTCAAAAACCAGTTTGTTTTTGTGTGAAATGAGTAAGGCATCATAACTTCCATATCTGCCTTCAAAAATCTCTTGAGATAGTTTGAGGATTGCGTTTCGAACATTGCTATTTACCGTTAATGTATCAACTGATATCCCATCTTTTCTATCTTCTGGTGTTGGATTGACAAATGCATTATTAAGATGTGGAATATCCCAGAATGAGACGTCAAAGTAATCTCAAGAACAACACCAGAATTATCTTTCGCGGTTCGCCATTTAAACTGTCATGCCGGTATTGTTTTAACTGCATCTCATAATCCGCCTGAATACAACGGCTATAAGGTTTATTGGACGGATGGTGGACAAATCGTGCCTCCGCAAGACGGAGCAATCATTTCAGAAATTAATTCGCTTTCTTTCGAAGACATAAAGTTTGCTGCAAATGATAGCTTGATTGAAAATATCGACACCGAAGTTGATGAAGCTTTCTTTGGCGAATCAGTTCAAAATGGAAATTTTAATGCTGCCGGAAAAGACGATTTCAAAATTGTATTCACCTCTTTGCACGGAACATCGATCACAGCTATTCCCGAAGTATTAAAGCGTGCTGGATACAATAATGTAACCGTCATTGAAGAGCAGGCAAAGCCAGATGGAGATTTTCCTACAGTGAAATCCCCAAATCCAGAAGAGCCAGAAGCCTTAA
>CAKZLA010000275.1 GCA_937124525.1 uncultured Desulfobacterium sp. | reverse complement strand
AAACCTTTTGTCAGAGATACGCCTGTCTCCGCGAACCCAACCATCAATTTCGGGACTGACTCGACCACGGTGGTGGCCTGGTTTGCAATACCCATAATACCTAAGTTGTCTAATAAGCCCTTTCATTACAATTTTATCATTGGCAACAGCTGTGTCTCTAAGGCGCACTATGTGCATAGCTAAATAGCGGTTAGAGACCTTTCCACGAAAGGCACTTTTAACACACGAAAATTTTCCTAAACGAATACCGCTGTGTCTGGTAGAGGCTGGGAAACGACTATTATTTATTATTTCTTCTGTTTTATCTTTTGATTGATGTGTAAGTGTGGGTATAGCCGCTCCACCTAGAGTCATGATAGTGGCTTGTTTTACAAAATTTCTTCTTTCTCTTTTCATGGTAAATTATAGTTATGTTAAAAACATTCTATTGCGTATGTTTTTGTTCAAAAAAAAGTTAAAACTTCCATCCTTTATTGATTTTTCATTACGCTCCTTAAAATATCTGATTGCCGGATTCTTCATCTACCAGGTATTTTATAAAATGCCTATCCACAGCATTGAACAATTTATCCAAAGCCCTTACAATCGTTTTGCAGATATAAAAATGCTTAAATTTTTTACTCAGATTTCAACCACAGCCCTTCTTGTCTTGATTGGACTCCTGTTGTTATCTATTTTCATTCAAAATTTTTGGTGCCGATATCTATGCCCATACGGGGCTTTATTGGGACTGATCGGTCTATTCAGCATGGGCAAAATCCGCCGACATTCTTCCAGTTGCACCGAGTGCGGGAAATGTGAAAAAAATTGTCCGGGAATGATCCCCATACGCCAGAAGATATGGATCAATTCAACGGGATGTTTCGCATGTCTGGCATGCATAGAAAGCTGTCCGGAAAAAGACACCATTCAATTCTCCCTTTTTAACGGAAAAAGATCTTTCACTTCAGGATTTATCGCTTTGACTCTTGTTTTTCTCTTTTTGGGCGGGATAGCTCTTGCCAGGTTGACGGGCAATTGGCAGAATAAAATTACAACACGTGAGTATTTAAACTATGCATCACCTGAAATACGCCAATTCAATTCCATTGATCGAATTGATCCTAACCTGGACAAGCCAGAACCAAAAAGGGTTTCTGATTTTCTTGCCAAAATAATACGAAAATTAGGGCATCCTTCATATCCCCTGAAAAGTAGTTGACACTTTTTTGAAGAGATTCCCAGAAAATAAGGGAATGTTGTGAAAAAGTGTCAACCAGTGAATGAAAGATGCCCAAAATGTTAAGTTGTTTTTGAGTGAGCCCTAAGTAGCGCTGTAGTATCAGGAGATCAATTAATAAGCCGTTCCATCTCAAAAAACAGCTCCTGTTCCCGGATAATTCCACTGGTTTTACCGGACACTGTAACAATGAGACGTCGCTGGTTTGCCTCAAGCATGAGATAGGCTGCCTCCATCAAGTTTGCCTGGCCATCAATGGGGGCAGGGGAGGGTGACATTACCTCGGACAGGCATGTCTCCCCCATCTGCCGGACGCCCATGGTGAACATTCCTTTCCAGAACATGGGGGAATATTCAATGCTGTCCGCCAGGGAGGGTTTGGGTGCAGAAAGGTACCCGGGCATCACCATTTCCATGAGATCCCGGATGGTGAGGACTCCCTGAACCTGTTGGGCACTGTCCACCACCAAAATGGAACGATGTCCGGTTTCCATAAGTCGACTGGTGGCCATCTTGGTGATGAAAGATCTTTTCAGACGGTTGATGGCATCTTTGATGGTCTTGTTTTCCTGGATGGTGGAGTATTCTGAAATGGGAATCATGATATCCACCACACTGCGCTCCTGGGGAACAGAGGTTTTATCTTTAAGGCGGCAGGCCTCCTTGATTTTTTCGGCCAAAAGATTGATATCACATGGTTTGCTCAGGTAATCAAAGGCACCTTCTTCCAGGGCTTCCTTTGCCGAGGGCATGGCGCCATGGCCAGTGAGCATGATCACCGGTAATTTGGGATCTATTTCCTTAATTTTTATCAGGGTTTCATGTCCATCTATGCCGGGCATCTTGATATCCAGGATCACCACATCCGGGGCTTGATCCATTTTGTCCAGGGCATCTTCTCCACTGTCCGCCAGAATGGTTTCAAACCCTTGTCTATTGAGAATCTTTTTTGTGGTGTCACGGAATCGCTTTTCGTCATCCACCATTAATACTTTTATCTGACTCATCATTATGATCTCCTTGGTGTTCACTCTATGATACGTTTTTTGCATATCTTCTGGCAAAGCGGGATCAGGCTTGTGTTCTCGTTATCAATTAGAATCCATGTGAATTCGATATTCCAACCATAATGCCACTCATGCAAGCCCAATATTTCCTGAATATGTGTGATATAAAAAACGTGATCATGGAGGTTTAATAAATAGTCCTTCGACAATAAACCCTTTGATTGGCGTTATCCCATGGTTCCAAAGGCCACCATGGCTGAATATAACAGGCAGCCCTGTACCACAAGCGAGACACATACAATCCAGAAAGCCTGTTTTCCTGTCACGCCGCAGCTGTTTTTAAATCCTGTGTATAGCAGCCACCATCTCCACGGCTCTGTGAACCACAACATAAAGGGAAGCCATGAAAGAAAAAGTGTAACCCCCGAGGAAAAGGTATAAATACTGAGTATCCCTGGAAAGGGTTCTTTTTTCCCCACCAGCATCATCATGGTAACGTAGCCGATGATGGCGGAGATAAACACCGTTCCCAGGGCATTCATGAAGAATATAATACCCATTATCCATACCGGTTGCTCATAGGCCCCGGTCAAGAGACTTGCCGCTGCATAAAATACACTGCTGAGAACCATAAACCCCAATGTCATTTTCACTGTGGTTTTTTCCGGCAGTTCCTTGAAGAATTGTCCAGGCTCGATCAACAGCTGAACAATGGCATAAGCATAGAACTGACAATTTTTTATACTGGATTTAAACATTGTCCTGCACCTTTCCCCATTATTCCAGCCTGAACAGATGAAACGCCGTCTCCGTCAGGGCTTGGCTGTTATGTTATTTTTACAAAAATACCGGCCAAAAGCATTATGATCGTCATGTAAAAAAAGAATTTGCGTTCAGCCTCTTTGGAAAATTTTATTGTTCCATTTTTAAATAGGGTCTTCCATGCATCGTTATTACCTTTTTCTTGCTTTTTCATGACACCATCCCGTTAAAGTGGATTAAAACCCAGGCATTCCGCCAAACCCTCTCAGGGTCCAGTAAACACCGGTGAGCAGCAATAACACCACATTGGCAAAGAAAAACAGGGGAATTCCAGCCCTGAGATAATCTCTGGGCTCAAGGTACCCACTGGCATACACAATGGCATTGGGTGGTGTGCCGATGATCAGACAATAGGCAAAGGAAGACGAGATAGCCGTTGCCATGGCCATGAAGGGCAGATAGGTGGTGCCGGGATGCACCATGCCTGCCATGTTCAGGGTGATGGGTCCCACGGATGCTGCAGCAGGGCCGTCGGCCATGAGGTTGGTTAAGATGGAGGTTAATCCATTACTGATGGCAAGAAGGGGTAAGCCGGATTCCATGCCAAACTGTGACAGAAAATCAATGACGGATCGTGCCAGCCAATAGGCAGCTCCGGTTTGGTCCAGCACCCGCCCAAAGATAATGGCACCGGCATAGAGCCATACAACACCCCAGTCCACCTTTTCCTGGTAATCCCGCCAATTTACCACGCCGGTGAGGATATACCCCACGGCACCGGCAACGGCGATGACGCCAATACCCAGACGAACGGGATAAATGCCCATGTTGTAAAAGGCTTTTTCTGTAAACCACCCAAATACCATAATGATAAAGATGATCAAGGCCCAGATCTGATTTCTGTTCCATCTTCCCATTTTACCTATTTCTGTCTGTAGGTGCTCCATGGCCGGGGCAAGAGAGATGATCTGGGGTTTAAATCTGAAATTAATGACGAACCAGGATACCGGGATCATGAGAATGAGAAAGGGAAAACAATAGGTGACCCATTGGAAATAACCAATGTCCATGCCAAACATGTCCGTGAGATAGGTCATCATGATAACGTTCCTGGCACCGCCGGAAGGGGCACCGGGGCCGCCGATGTTACAGGCCATGGCAATACTGATCATCAGCATTTTTGCAAGTTCTTTATCTTCCGGCACTTCCCGGGTCAGGCTGTTCTGGTATAAGAGCATACCGATGGGAAGAAACATGGCTGCCAGGGCATGATCGGAAATAAAGGCGGCCAAAGGCGTGATAATGAGAAAAAAGATCAGGGTGATCCATTTAATATTGGGCACCGCCAGTTTTTTAAACATCATGAGGCACACCCGTTTGTCCACCCCGGTCTTAACAAAGGCGGCGGCAAACATCAGGCTTCCCATGATGAACCAGCAGGCATCACTCCAATAAAGCATGGCCACTTCCTGGCGTGAGACTACGCCTGTGAACACAAGGATCAAGCCGATGCAAAAAGCCACTGCCGGCAAGGGGATACACTCCGTTAAAAAACAAAACACCACAAAAAGCCCCATGGCAATGGCCACCTTGATCTTCCAGGCACCCTTGTCGGCAGCGGCTTTATCACTGCCGGTCTGATCTTTGTATTGCAGACCGTCCTTTCTCAGTACCAATGAGCTTGTCATGATAGTTTTAAAATCCTGCTCCGTTACATTCTCCTTGATATAAGTATGGGCCTTGTCAAAATTGGTTTTGTTTACCTCTATTTTATATTTTTTACACCATTTGGCATTCCGTTTAAGAAAACGTGCTTTTTGCAAAGCACCAATGCGCATGTTCTGTTCCATGATTTTTGCCGTGAGCAATTGCCATTGTTCCACGGATGAACTTTCCTGCTGGAACAATGCCATGGTGATATGATTAACCACAGCTTTGGGACCCACATTGTATTCCATGCCCACATCCTTCATGCCATGGGGGGTTGGCATTACAAGAACGGCAAAAAAAAGGATAACAGGAATGATAAACAATTTCCAATTGATGTACTTGTCATATCCGGTGACCGGCTTTGATTTTTTCATTAATCAACCTCCAAAAGTATGGTTCTATTCGTCGTCATCGTCCTTGAGGATTTCCCGGGGGGATCTCATGAATTTTTTGCTCTGGGCCACCCGGATTTTTTCTTCCATTCGCTGTCTTTTTTCATAGGCCTCCTCTGCTTTTTCAATGATCTCATCAATGTCGGCTGGCTTCATGAGATAATCCGTGGCCCCGGATTTCAATCCATCAATGGCAGAGTCCACCGTGGCATGGCCGGTGAGCATCACCACCTCCACCAGGGGATAGAGCTGCTTGATTGCCTTCAGGGTCTCGTTGCCGTCCATGCCGGGCATCTTGACATCCAGAATCACCACATGAATGATTCTTTTTTGAAGTAGCTCCAATGCCTCGGGACCGCTCGTTGCCACGGCCACGGCATACCCTCTTTTTTCCATTAGCCGTTTGGTTGTTTTCAGGTATCTTTCTTCGTCATCCACCAATAACAGTTTCATTTTTTCCACGCTTCAGCCCTCCTGTTTGTATTGGGTTCTAAATTTTATCCCTGATTGCCATTATAGAACGGGGTAGAGAGCGAGCGAGGGCAGGCTTGGCTTATGGGGTTTATTCGTCCCAATTTATGCAAGCCAGAAGTTCCCGGAACGCCCGACCCCTTCCTATCCTGTCAATATTAAAACGTATTATGAGGTAGCATGTATCGCTGGCAGGGTGATCACAAAGGTGGTTCCCTTGCCTTTTTCGCTCTCCACTGCCATGGTTCCCCCTAAATTTCTTATAATGCCGTAACACACCGACAATCCAAGCCCTGTGCCTTTCCCCACGGGTTTTGTGGTAAAAAAAGGCGAAAAAATCTTTTCAAGATTGTCTGGAGAGATCCCCATGCCGTTATCAAAAATTTTGATTTCAGCATCTCCCTGGTCTGTTTTATTCGATTTAATTCGCAACACTCCCCCGGAGGTACCATGGGCTTCGGCAATGGCATCCATGGCATTGTTTACAAGGTTTAAAATCACCTGCTGGAATTGGGAGGCATCGCCCTGGAATGGGGGGGTGTCATGGGCAATTTGCTGAGCCATGTCAATGCCCTCCACCTGGGCCTTTTTTTCCACCA
>CAKZLA010000274.1 GCA_937124525.1 uncultured Desulfobacterium sp. | reverse complement strand
CCCTCAGCGTCTTCACACTGGTTCCACTGTCGCCGTGGAACGGCAGTAATTTCCGGATGCTTGCAGCCCGCTGTCAATATGAGCGCGCAGAGTGCAAGGCGACTTGTTGGCCCATTCATCGCAGGTCCTCTGTAACCGATACAATCGGGAATATCCCTGCCTCGGTCATCGTCTCGCCCTTAGTGGCGTCTGAAGACAATCTCAGACGAGACGCCCAATATCTTTGAAGAGGCAGACATCCCGTTTGTTCAAAGCTGGTGTTATCGCTTCCCCGAACCGGACTCCAACTCCACGCACCACATCAGTTATTTCAAATGTACCAAAACGCAATTCACCCGGCCGTTAAGGAGATAGAGGGACTGACCGGCGTTACCGCGTACATTCGTCGCCGTCATGCAGTCGATTGCTCGTCACGCAGTCGCTCGTATTGGTTCAACGAATCCCATTTCAGTCATCGATCGCCTTATCGTCAAAATCGTTAAATCCGGAAAGATTGTGGTAGACACTCTGGTTTCTCTTTGTAGCATCGGGGTGCTTCCGGCCCTGCCTCCCGCAAGGTTCTGGAATACCCCACCAGCGCTCTCAACGTGAGAGTATTACTGAACATCAATGGAATGTGACGTAGAGTTTGCCCGCCTTGCGGCAAAGCTCATGGTGATTGCGATGCGGCGATTGGTTCTCAAATCGTTTCAAAGCCCCGGCGACATCCTCATGATGACCGCCGCCGTGAGAGATCTCCACGCCGCCCATCCCGGTCAGTTCGCGACGGACGTTCGCACATCGGCTGATGATTTGTGGATCAACAATCCACACCTCACGCCACTCGACGAGAGCGATCCGGATGTTGAGGTTGTGGATATGCACTATCCACTGATCCACGACGCCAACCGGCTGCCGTACCACTTCATCCACGGCTATTCGCAGTATCTTGAGAGACTTCTGGACGTGCGTATTCCGGTCTCCCGGTTTCGTGGCGATCTGCACATGTCGGAAGACGAACTTGAACCCGATTCCGGGTGGAATGATCTCGGTCTGCAGCACCGTTACTGGATCATCGTCGCAGGCGGAAAGTACGATTTTACCGCCAAGTGGTGGGATCCGGTTCAGTATCAGAAGGTCGTGGATCACTTCGCCGGACGCATTCAGTTCGTACAATGCGGCGAAGCATCTCACTGGCATCCACGGCTTGATGGTGTCATTGATTTGGTGGGTAAGACTTCGATCCGTGATCTCGTCCGGCTCATGCATCACGCGGACGGGGTCGTGTGTCCCGTGACGTTGGCAATGCATCTGGCGGCCGCTGTCGAACCGAAACCGGATCGACCACCCAATCGGGCCTGTGTAGTAATTGCCGGCGGACGTGAGCCACCACACTGGGAGGCCTATCCCCACCATCAGTTCATTAGCACCAACGGATCATTGGCCTGTTGCAGTGATGGCGGTTGCTGGAAGTCTCGTTGTCAGCCGGTGGGAGACGGAGACGCCAAAGACAGAAGTCTCTGTGAACAACCCGTTGAAGTGCGACGTGGCCTGAATATTCCGCGATGTATGGAGATGATCGCGGCGGATGATGTGATACGTCGGATCGAAATGTACTTTCAGGGTGGTGCTCTTGAGTACTTGACCAACGGGAATGGCCGCAAGTCAAAACGGAATGGAAATGGTCACGTAAGCAGCGAACCATTGCATCAGCCGGCGACAGAATCAGTCGAACAGCAACCTGATAGAGACGCCGCAACGCCTACGGAATACGCTGTCCGGTTTTATCATGGGCTGGGAGATGCTGCCTACTTCGCGAAGCTCATACCGCTGTATACCGAACGCGGACACAGGATCGCGGTCGAATGTACGCCCGATAAGGCGATCCTGTTCGAAGCCGCCGGAGCAACTGTGCTGCCGGAAGGCGAAGCCAAGACTGAGCATGTTTGGGGCTATCCGCCACATGGCGAACCACGCGGACAGCATGGCAGCTTCTGGGTTGGTGTTTATGGCAATGATCATACCAGACATCTTCATTCCGGCAAAGTGTTGTATGGAACCGGATATCCCGCAGGCAATGTAGACCCGGGGGCTTACTTTTTCACCGGTCTGTCCCACCTGCATGGTGTAGGGGACCCATCCCATATCCACGGCCACCCGGCTTGCTCCCACTGCGGCGCCCATGGCTTTTGCACATTGGAACAGCAGATTGAAATTTTCTTTGTTCTGCATGGCCCGGCCACCGGAGATAATAATATCCGCCTCGGTGATATCCGTTTGTGAGGATTGTCCGGGAAGAATTTCAAGGGTTTTGAATCGCTCCGGCAATGGGACTTCAATGGCCATGGGGATCATTGCGGCATTGTTTTTTACGGAGACCGGGGGAATCACATTGGGTCGGATACCAAAAAGCTGATAAGGGCCTGAGACCTTTATGGTGCCAATGGTTTTACCGGAATAGAGCGTGGTTTGGGCAAGGCCTTTTTCCATGTCCACATCAATGCAGTCCATCACCAGCGGGGCATCTAAGACCGCTGCAATGCGGGGAAGCAACTCCCGCCCCATGGGGCTTGTTAATGCCAGCAGCGATTTGATCCCGTGGGCCTCCATGGCCTGGATGATGGCATGGGAGCACTGCTCTGGATTCCACGGGGTATTTTCCCCACCGTTGAGAGTGAGTTCAAGGATCGCATGGACACCATGGGATTCCAAACTCTCTTTGAAGGGGGCAGCATTTTCATTGATCACCAGGGCGTACACGTCCCGCCCCGTTGCCCTGGCACAGGCAATCATGCCCCAATTGGCATCCTTAACCCTGCCCTCCTTAGTTTCTATAATAACACCTGTTTTTTCCATGGATTTTCCTTTAATTGAGGCAACTATTCGGCCAGCACCACATCTTCACTTAGGTTTGTCCTGCTCACCTAACATTAGTATGCTACACAGTCCCAAATAGGCGAAGGTGGGCACTGGCCAAACATTTACATTATCAACCAGAATATTTACTAATTGAGCACTTTTGCTTCATCCCGGAGGATTTTCACAAGGGTTTGTGCCTGTTCCGTGGGCGTTCCAGTGATCTCTTGTGCCCGTCTTTTTTGTGCAAAGGGCTCAAGCGAAATAAGAGACATGGTCGAAGGGGACGGGGAAATATCCAGGTCCTTTGTTTCAAGGATTTTAACCTCTTTTTTCCGGGCCTTTACCACGTCGGGAAAGGTGGGGTAGGAGGGGGTATTGAGTCCTCTGCCCACCCCCAGAACACAGGGCATGGAAAGATCGTAGATGTTTTTGCCCCCCCCTTCGGTTTGGGTTTCCACGGTGGCTCTGTCCCCTTGTGGTGTAAACTTGATCACATTGGATGCCACGGGAAAATCAAATGCGGCCCCCAGACGAAACATGGTCTGCATTCCTTCCATATCGATGGATTCCCTGCCAGTGAAAATGATGGTTGGACAGCCATCCTGTTCAATGGCAGCTTTAAGTGCCCTGGCGGTGAAAATACTGTCCTTTTGATTGTCAGTTTTCACCAGTATGGAGCGATCTGCCCCCATGGCCATGGCAGAACGAAGGGTTTTCTCCACATCTTCAGTTCCAAGGGAAACTGCAATGACCTCCCCCTGACCCAGATGGTTTCGCAGGAGAACCGCTTCGGTAACGGCATGCTCATCATAGGGATTAAGAAGAAAGGAGACCTTATCATCAATGCGGTTGCCATCCTTCACCACAATGTTTGCTGCAGAATCGGGTACATGTTTTACGCAAACATAAATATTCATAAATCATCACCTCCTGGCCGGGATATTGTATGACAAAAAAGGGGCTTGTTCTTTTAAAAAACAAGCCCCTTAATGGCTTTTTAATTCATCCAGACTATGCCAAGCCAAGCTTGCATGGTTTAACCGTTTACGGAAAAGCTGGAATTGTAGTTAATCTCTCTCTTACGTGAGAAAAAGCCCACATCCATTGTTCGGGCTGTGTATTTATAGGTGAACTGGAAGGGCTCGTTGTCATGGTCCAGGCCCTTTTCACAGGCATCAATGAGTTCGGCCATCATCAGACCCACCACCGGGGCATTTTTGTACTGATTGCCACTGGTACCAACGGCCAGGTAGAAGCCACCCATATCTGTTTTATCATAGATGGGAATCCAGTCATCAGACACATCATACAGATCACAGACTCCTTTGGATTGATTGGGTACTTTGAGTTCCGGAATGCGTTTTCCCAAACGGTAGCACTGGGCCTTCCATTGCTCATCTGTCAGCTGATTGTCCTTGCCATGTCCGCCTTTACCTGCGTAAAACTCGTCGGGGTCCACCCATTCTTGGGGATCACAGTCCGGGTCTTCGCTGCCAATGAGGAACATGTTGCCCACCTCGGGTCTTACATAGCAACCGATATCACCATCGGACATGTGGTAGCCATCATTGAGGTAGTCATATCCTTCCGGAGAGGGGCAATGCATGACTTCGTGGCGCAGGGCTTTGGTTTTAATGTTGCAGCCTTCCCATACCCCTTCTGCCATCTGGGTGACTTTAAAGGAGTGGGGGCCACCTGCGTTGACCACAACAGGAGCGTCAATTTTTGTACCGTCTTTTAAAGTGATACCGGCGACCTTGCCGTTTTCGCTGCGAATTTCCACAACCTCTGCATTGAACAGGAATGTGCCGCCCTTGGCTTCTGCGGCCCTCATGATATTATGGGCAGACAAAGCAGGGTCATTTACATATCCCCCCTCGGCGCAGAAAATACCGCCTTCCAGCATCTCTCTGGGCTCATCGTAGAATGCGGGATCTTCCGGACGTCTCACCGGCCAGTATTTGTGAAGATCAATGGGGGGTACCATTTTTTTGATGGTTTCATTGTCCCACTCTTCATACTTTACACCCACCTCATCGTAGTTTGCCTGGACTTTTTTCCAGTCATGACCTTCGGATTTAAGGAGAAGAGATCCGGTATTCATGTATTTGGCAAGGCCTTTTTCATCCTCTGCATGATCCAGGTAATTTTCCCAGTCCAGCCAGTATTTAAAGCCCTCATAGGCCATGGCCACGCCATCGGCCGTTGAATAATGGGCCCTTACAATGGCGCATGAACCTGCAGTGGAACCTTCTCCGGCATCGGGTTGTTTGTCAACGTTAAGGGTTTTGTACCCCATTTTGCATAGTTCATAAGCAATGGGAGATCCTATAACGCCGGCTCCGATAATGATGGCATCATACTTTTGGGTCATTTTCTTTTGCTCTCCTTACACGTCATACCTTAATGGTACGGTTAATAATTGACAACGGTGGCTGAGGGTGCCATGACATCCGCTGCCAAGTGATGTATCCTCTGTTTTGTTTTCAACCGATTACATCGAGCTTGATTGTGAATTAAAGCAAATAACGTGCCGCATTTTTTTAATAACTCAAATCTTGGGGTTAACCGGCATTATCGGGAAAAAGAGATTTTGGGGTGGCTGTTTCCGGTTCTTTCTTTAATGCTCGCCTCAGCACCTTTCCCACATTGGATACTGGAATCTCTTGTCTGAATTCAACGATTCTGGGCCTTTTGTAGCCAGCCATTTTGTCTTTGCAGAATAGAATAATCTCTTCTTCGGTGACAATATGGTCTGGTTTGAGTTTAATAAACGCCTTTACTGCTTCTCCCCGGGTTTCATCGGGGATGCCCACCACGGCAGCAAGGGCCACACCGGAGTGGGTGTAGAGGATATCTTCAATTTCCCGGGGATATACATTAAATCCGCTGACAATGATCATATCTTTTTTGCGGTCTGTGATGGAGATGTACCCATCTTCATCAATCCTGGCAATGTCTCCGGTGAGAAAATATCTTTTCCCATCAAGGGTGATAAAGGTGGCAGCATTGGCCTCGGGCCTTTTCCAATAACCCTTCATCACCTGGGGACCGAAAACGGCCATTTCGCCCTCTTCTCCCTGGGGAAGGACCGTTTTTCCGGTGTCAATGTCAACGATTTTCACATCTGTTTCAGGTATTGGAAATCCAATGGAGCCTATTTTCCGGTGGGCCTTGGAGGGGGGATTTGATGTAACACAGGGAGCAGTTTCGGTGAGTCCATAGACTTCAAAGAGGACTGCACCGGTTTTTTCTTCAAATTGTCGACACACCTCCGGGGGCATGGGGGCACCGGCACAGATGCACGCCTTAATGGCAGAAAGATCATATTTTTTCAGGTGGGGGTGGTTGGTGATGGCCACAAACAAAGTGGGAACCCCGGGCATAAAGGTGGGCTTGTGTTTAACCACAGCTTTTAACAAGTCTGTAAAGGGTGGTTTTCCTGCCCTGGGGTCCGGGATACAGATGAGCTTGTTTCCTGAGTACACCGCAAATAGCATGGCTCCGGTGAGACCGAAACTGTGGTACCAGGGCAGCACCCCGAGAATGGTGTGTTCGCCCCCCGGGCGAAAGGGTTCCGGAGGTTCCTCCGGGGCATGGCTGATCTGGAAGAATTCATGGGCCGCTTTCAGATCATAGGTGAAGTTGGTGTGGGTGAGTTCCGCCCCCTTGGGTACACCCGTTGTTCCCCCGGTGTAGAGCATCACTGCTGTGTCTTTTTCAGGATTAATGTCCACCTGGGGGGGGCTGGGGGCAGCATCTGCCACAATGTCATCAAAGTTGAGATGACCGGGAAGATGTCTGGATGCCTTGGGGAGTTTGCCGAGCAGTCCACCGATGAACGCCTGGGCCCTGGGAAGGTAAGATTTGATATTGCAAATCACAACTGTTTCAACATCTGTCTGGTCAATGGCGGCGACGGTATTGTCATATAGGGTGGGATGATCCATGCAGAAGATCATCCTTGCACCCGAGTCGTTTAATTGATGATTGAGTTCCGATGCCGTGTACATTGGATT
>CAKZLA010000273.1 GCA_937124525.1 uncultured Desulfobacterium sp. | reverse complement strand
CGGTTTGGGTTAAGAAATACCCCAAAGGCCGTCAGCGTTCTGCGCTGATCCCAGGTTTGTGGATTGTGCAAAAACAAGCGGGTGGTTGGTTGCCTGAGCCTGCATTGCGTGCACTCGGTGATTTGCTTGATATGCCGTATATCCGAGTCTACGAAGTTGCGACATTTTACACGATGTTTAATCTTGCGCCTGTGGGTGAACACCATATTCAACTATGCGGGACAACGCCATGTTGGTTGCGCGGGGCGGGGGATTTGAAAAAAGTCTGCGAAAGCAAAATTGGCCCTCAAAAACATGGCGGAACAACCGTCAGTGCCGATGGTAAATTGAGCTGGATTGAAGTTGAATGTCTTGGTGCGTGTGCCAACGCGCCGATGGTGCAGATCAGCAATGCGGATGGTGACGACCTGACAGTGGCACCGCTGGTGGAAAATGCCGCGCAGTTGACCTCTGCACAGCTGCGGCACAAGCGCAGCATTGCGGTGCACGATCCATCTTTGGTGAATTTTTTCAATTTCCTTCCCGGATAAAGAGGCCAGGGCTTTATCCAGTATGCCTACAAGCTCCATCCAGTCCCTCCGGACCCCCATTGTCAGTGGCACTCCGGTTCCCGACGTCTTTCCCATGGTTTTTAAATTGCTGAATATCTCCTTTTCCATCAGGTAGATGATCTCAGCTTTGTTTCCCACATAGGCATCAACTTCTTTTCGGGATACGGCTTCAAAACATTGATGGATGTCGGGGTACTCACGGATTTTGATATCAGGATAACCACGCCTGAATTGTGTTATGGTATAACACCTTTTTTTCAGCGCCACTGTTTTGCCATAAAGGCTTTCCTCATCCATGAAATAGGGGCCGTCCTTACGTCCCAATATAAGATGGGAAATTGTAAAGTAGGGATTTGTAAAATGGTAAAAAGGACCCCGATATGGTTTGAGGGTGATATCCATTAAAACGTCTCGCTTTTTTAGCTTCACCGCGTTCAAGTTTTCTTTAAAGGAGGCCGGTACAACCTTGAGAACTCCCCCCAACCGCTGGTTCATGGCATTCAGGTAATCCACACCAATTCCCCGGGGAATCCCATTTTCATCCACATAGTTCATGGGGGGCCAAGCATCCATTATGCCCACCTCAATTACAGGGTGCTCCGCAAGCCAGGCCTGTTCCCCGGATGTCAGCTGGATTTGCCTTATCTCTGCTGGCAGTGCTTCAGAACACACAATCATATGACAAAAAAATACAATCAAAATCCAGAAAATCATGGACATGAATAGACAGGGGTGGAAGGGTGACAGGGGGAGTAATGTTCTTAAAAAGTGTTTTATATCCATTAAGGCCTCCAATGTTTTAAGGAGGGTGACATCCAATGAAAGTTGACTTTTACATTGGATAACATGACGGACTCTGTTGGTTTGGTGCTGATGGGTGCGCAATGGGCACAAGATGATGTCTTCCAAACTATCTGATCCATACATCCTGACACTATTTTTTTAAAAAAATGATATTTATATCTAATTTTGGCATCCTTCATATATGCCCCAAAGTACTTTACACTTTTTCTGAAGAAAGTCTTTAAACATGGTGAATGGTCTCAAAGACTGTAAAGTACTTTTGAAGGATGCCCTAATTTTTTTAAAATTACTGGTTAGATTCTTATCTCTGATTTTCGTGTTATTTTGGCAAGGGAATCAGAAAATTTTTTTGGTTCTGGCTTGGCCAGGTTAGGTAAGTAAAAATTCAAGCTGTTTCGATTCCTTTTGAATGCCAACTCTTCAACTTTAAATACAAACAGCCTATGATTTTAAAATTTTTTGCCATAGCCTCTCCTGAAAGCCTTATAGTCAAGTAAGATTTTTATAAGTCATAAGCATCTGATATCATATCTTTAAGGGTCCATATCATAGCTTGCTGCATGCTGGGTCAGGTAGTGATATGCATTTATCCCAAGGTTTTGTAAGAACTTAATTGTTGAATATTACAAAGAAGTTTGTATAACAAAAGAATCATTAACAGAAAATGTTTTAATTTAAAACCACATAGAACACCGTAGGGTTGAGATGTTTTGAATGTCAGGTATAATATTATTCTAAACACGATCTCCTTTGTACCTATTTTATACAAACTATCAGATCCATTAAGGCATATCAAGTATATAATACAGGGTAAACGCATCAAGCTCTGGCATGAATTTTGATTTCAATAAATTAAGCGTGTAAAACATGCCGAGAATTTATGAGTGACAAGATTGCGATTTAAAGCAAAATAAAATTGGAGAAAGTGTTGGCATCCTTCATATGACCCCAAAAGTCCTTACAGTCTTTTGGGGAAAAGCCCCTGTAAATGGGGAATGCTCTAAGAAAGTGTAAAGTACTTTTGAAGGATGCCAAAGTGTTGTAATATAATCTGTTCGGATCTCCTGCCAAATAGGGGGAGATTAACATTGAATCCTTTCCGGGGCAGGGGATCATTTTTTATGTGTAGCTTACTTTGGTGGAAAGATTACCGTCAACCCACCCATTTTTTTAGACCAATATATAATGTTTCTACTTTCTTCCGGGCCCAGGGCGTTTTTCTCAGGAACTTGAGGCTGGATTTCACCGAGGGGTCTTGGTTGAAACACCGGATGTTAATGCGACAGCCCAGTTCGTACCAGCCATAGTGCTCAACCAGACTGTTGACAATTTGTGCAAGAGATACGCCATGTAGGGGGTTGTTGGTTTGCTGTTCCTCCATTATATTAATTTTTCCCTTTTTGACAATGTTTATCAACTATTTCGACCTGTAAGGTTAAGTTTTTATCTTATAAGGGACTTCATCATAATAAAACTACCCACTCTTGCATGCAGCACCCTGGAGAGTCGGTATGAAGCTCATTGATGTTGGGTATATTATTTTTCGAGCTGTGCGGGTAGTTAAGCAGCCAATCTATAGTCTAAAGTCTTCGTTTCGAACCATCTATCGCTTTCTT
>CAKZLA010000272.1 GCA_937124525.1 uncultured Desulfobacterium sp. | reverse complement strand
CACCCCATCCTGTTCAGTGCCCCGGGGAGCCCGGGGGGTGTGGGAAATGGAATAGGACAATCCAGGAAACATCTCCAGCATCCGGTTACAAAGGGTGGTTTTACCGGCCCCGGAGGGGGCAGACACCACAAAAAGCCCTGCCCGGTGTGTCAATACCCGTGGGGACGGTTGAGTAACCTGCTCTTCCGGGCTGCATGCATGGGTCATTCAGCTTTCTCCTTTGACTCCTTGCCCACCAGAAGAAACCGCTGGGACAGGGTTTCAGCCTGGATGGCCGACAGGATCACATGGTTGCTGTCCGTCACCACCATGGCCCGGGTTTTTCTGCCGTGGGTGGCATCAATGAGACGCCGGTCCTCCTTGGCTTCATCCTTAAGTCGTTTCATGGGAGATGAATTTGGTGCCAGTATGGAGACCACGCGCTGGACCACAACCGTGCTGCCAAACCCCAGATTTAACAGTTCTTTTTCCATATATTCACCTGCCTATTCGATGTTTTGTACCTGTTCTCTTATTTTTTCCAGCTCGGACTTTAACTCCACAATGGTGTGGGACAGGGCTGCCTTGCCCGATTTGGAACCCATGGTATTAAATTCCCGGTTGAATTCCTGGATGAGAAAATTAAGTTTCCTGCCCCCGGGTTCATCTGCTGCCATAATATCCCGGAACTGCTGGATGTGACTGCGCACCCTGACAATCTCTTCGGAGATATCGCTTTTATCTGCCAGAAGGGCTGCCTCCTGGGCCAGCCGGACCAGATCAACCTCAACTCCGGCTGTGAGAATTTCAATGCGCTCCATGAGCCGCTGGCGGTACAATCCCGGAAGGGCTGCAGCATCGGTTTCCACAATATCCAGGCGCTTTTCAATGTCATCCATCCGGGCCAGCAGATCCTTTGCAAGGTTGAGGCCCTCTGTGGTGCGCATGGTATCAAGCCCCCCCAGGGCCATGTCAACGGCCTGGGAAAGCACGGCCTCCACCTGGTCCGCATCGGTTATATTTTCTGCGGCCTGGATCATGTCCCTACCCTCCAGAATATGACTCAGTGTCACGAAATCTTTCAGGTCAAACTCATCCCGCAGGGTGGAAAGGGCCTTAAAATACCCCTGGGCCCGGGGCAGATCCACCTGGAATAGCGGTGTATCTTCTGCTTGCTCTTCCAGCCCCACCCGGATCTCCACCCGTCCCCTGGCCACATGGTGGGCCACCTGTTTTTTAACCCCATCCTCCAGTCGACTGAAGGCACGGGGCAGATAAAGGGCCACATCCAGGTGCCGGGAGTTGTAGGTTCGTATTTCAACATTACAGGTGATATTATCCACGGTGTGGGAGGCCTCGGCAAAGGCGGTCATACTCTTAATCATTTTTATATGAAACTCCGTCCAAAATATTGTAGTTATTAAAGTTTTTCGACCTGTGCGGGGAGCAATGATCCGCAGCGCTTGACAAGGCAAATAGATCAAATTTAGCCTTCAATTTGTATTGCTACCCACATTTCACTCATTCTTATAACATTATGTAATTACTACATAATATCACCTTAATTTTTTAATGGCCAACTTCTTGGCATTAATAAATTCAATAAGTTATAAAAAAATAAGCGAATAGAGGGTTGTTAAATTACAAATAGCACGGGAAGGCCGCTTCAAATCGAGTCAACAAAGAGCTACCCGCACAGGTTGAAATTTTTCAATCTCTGATTGTGACAAACAGTTACGCCATTGGACACCATGGGCTTGCTCACAGCATCAGCGTCCCCGACACCGGGCATGATACCATATGCCCCCGGGGCTTTACTCCATCAGTTATTTAAAGTCTCATTTTTCAGGTCTGCCACGTATCCTCGACGCACATCCATGAGAAAATCGGTCATTTCCCTGGAGGCATAATCGGGATAAGTCCATGCAAGGGAATGAAATTTTCCCTTTTTAAACATCAGGGTAACCTCGGCATAGATACCCCGGCCAATGTAAATCCGATGGGAAAAATCCTTACCTGTGGCCAGCACAAACCGGGAAAGCAATAAATACCCCGGATCAAGATTGAGGCTCCGCTGGCCATTGACGGCCCAGTTTTTTTCCATGGCATTGGTGCTCTCTTTGATGCGGGCCAAATCATCCTGGCCTATCAGAGTCCCAAATGAAATCATGCGCCGGAACAGAGGGCTGCCCATCTCTCCCTCATAGTACTCCGTGTAATCAAAGTCAAACCAATCACTGATTTGCTCTGTGAGACCAAAGGTCTTTTCCAGCACCGGCAACAGTTCATCAAACAATAATTTATCGTTCATGAACACGCTGATGACCAATTTAGCTGGATCTGGTTTTTTCGGGATACTCACTTATCCAGGGCCCTCGCCTCTTCCACCAGCATGATGGGAATATCATCCCGGATCTCATATTCCAGACGGCATTTGTCACAGATCAGACCATTTTTTTCTACATTAAGATATATGTCCCCCTTGCACTGGGGACATGCCAATATATTGAGCAACTCTTCTGAAACCGCCATTTTATTCTCCTTCTTTATTTTTTTCATATGAAACTCCGTCCAAAAGACTGGAATAATTGAAGTTTCAATTTTCGTTGTGGTAGGTACTTAGCGCCATGTGAGTTTTTATATAACTGCCACGGGCAGACCGTATTTTCTATCACACTGGTTATCAATAATAACAGTCCGTGTGATCAAGCATGATTTTTTCAAGGGCCTTCTCCGGGTGCTGCATGGTGCGAAGGGCATGGTATTTTCCTTCCAGGGCCATGAGTTCTTCATGGGTGCCCTGCTCCAGAATTCGGCCTTTTTCCAGCACCACAATGCGGTGGGCGTGGTCCACAGTGGAAAGCCTGTGGGCAATGACAAAAGTGGTGCGTCCCTTAATGAGATTGGCCAGGGCCTGCTGCACCACCTGCTCGGCCTGGGAGTCCAGGGCAGAAGTTGCCTCATCCAATATAAGGATGGGGGCATTCTTGATCAATGCCCGGGCAATGCAAAGACGTTGCTTTTCCCCCCCGGACAGTCGGCTGCCCAACTCTCCGATGACAGTGTCATACCCCTTGGGAAATCCCATGATAAAGTCATGGGCAAAGGCTTTTTTTGCCGCCAGCTCCACGGCCTGGTCAGAAGCCGCAAGATTGCCATACCGGATATTGTTGGCAACGGTATCATTAAACAGCACCGGTTCCTGGGTCACAATGGAAATTTTTTCCCGCAGTGATTTAAGGCCAATATCTTTAACGTCCATTCCATTGAGACGCAAGACCCCCGAGCTGACATCATAGAACCGTGGAATGAGATTCACAAGGGAAGTTTTGCCGCCACCGCTCATCCCCACCAGAGCCAGGACTTCTCCGGGGTTCACCTTAAGATTGATGTGACTGAGCACCGATGATTCATGTGCCTTATAGGCAAATTGAACCTCTTCAAAGCTCACCCCCACTAACCGGCCATCCAGAACCAGGGGACGCTCTTTTTCCTTTATTTCCGATTCCCGGTCAATGATTTCAAAAATCCGGGTAACAGCGGCCATACCCTCCTGAACCGTATTGTTCAGGGATGCCAGTTTTTTCACCGGGGCGTAGAGCATCATCACCGCCGTTAAAAAAGAAAAAAAAGTGCCGGTGGTGGAGGCCCCGGATATCACCCGAGAGCCACCAAACCAGATGATAAATGCAATGCCGATGCCCCCCAGAAACTCCATGACAGGAGAGGACAACGACTTGGCCACCACCGACTTCATCTCCAGGCGAAACAGGGTTTCTGATTTTTTATGAAACCGCTTTTTTTCATAATCTTCTCTGGTAAAGGTTTTAACAATTTTACTGCCAGCAAAGGTTTCATGGAGAAAAACATTCAAATCCGCCATGGCCTGCTGACGTCCGGTGCTGAACCTGCGCACCCTTCGCCCAAATATCACCACGGGATAGAATGCCGCTGGCAGGACAATAAAGGCCCCCATGGCAAGCTTCCAGTCCATGTAAAAAATCACCCCCACAAGGCCTATCACCGTGAAAAGATCCCGCAGCAACCCTGCCACAGCCGTGGACACCATGCCTTTGACAATGTTCACATCATTGGTGATTCTGGACATAAGGGTGCCGGTCTTCTCCTGGTGAAAAATGGCCAGGGGAAGATCCATGATGCGATCGTAAAGCATGTTTCTCAGGGCCTTGATGATCTGCTGGCCCACATAGTTCATCCAGTACTGCTGACCATAGGTGGCACTGCCCTTTAAAAGAAAAATCAAAATGGCGGCACCGGGAAGCAAAAGCAGGCGGGATTGGTCCCGATTAACAAAAATATCATCCAACATGGGCTTGACCAGATAGGCAGATGCAGAGGTGGCCCCGGCCACAATCACCATGCACCCCATGGCCAGGGCAAGTTTTTGCCAATGGCTGACAACAAGGCCAAACAGCACACGTTCCCGGGGAAGTGTTGTATTTTTATTTAAATATTTCATAAGCCTGATATTATGGAATGGAATAAGAACTGTTGTCAATATTAAAAAAATATGAGACAAGGATGGAATGGGACATCAGGGGATACTACATCGGGGTCTTGTACTCTATGGTCTGGCGTGGAAACTGGCACTGCCATGGCTGAA
The DNA here is from genome assembly GCA_937124525.1 of uncultured Desulfobacterium sp. The sequence goes on along the minus strand of CAKZLA010000272.1, from coordinate 332 downwards.
AAAAAACAGACGACTTAACCAGGGATTTAACCAACGCATTGCCGTTGACCACCTGACATGTTGCGGATGGTGTTGCGAATGTTGGGAATGCATTCCTCTGGGTTGTGATTAACATACAGCAGCGTGCTGGTGCCAGCCTTTGCCAATATATCAATAAGCTTAAGTGCTTTTTGACGGTTGAAGTCGTCTAAACCGTTACAGGGTTCATCTAATATAAGCAGTGCAGGGTGTTTTACCATAGACCTCGCTATAAGCACTAATCGCTGATCGCCAAACGATAGCGACTGAAACGGTGTGTTCTTCTTCTGTTGTAAACCCAGAACAGCAAGCCA
>CAKZLA010000271.1 GCA_937124525.1 uncultured Desulfobacterium sp. | reverse complement strand
TATGCCATATTCAACAGAGCATGGCAGGATTCACACATAGGGGACTTGCACCCCATAAGTTCACGCCCATGCCGGGCGTACACAACCCACTTAAGCTGACCGCGGAAACGGTGACGCTTTCTCACAAGTCTTTGGCGCGGCAGCTTAGCTTAAGCGTTAGCATTTGGAAACAATGTACTACCGAACAATAAATAAAGAGATAAAAGTTGCTTTGTCGATTCCACAATTTGCAGAGAAATTATTTGAATTGACAAATAAAAATCGGAAATATTTGAAAGAGTGGCTTCCGTGGCTTGATTCCATAAAAAAAGCATCTGATACCAAGGAATTTATTCGAGCCCAATTGGATAGATTTGGTAAAGGAGAAGCTCTCCACCAAACTATTTTTTATCACGAAGAAATAGCCGGCGTAATTGGTTTTAACTGCATTGACCAAACCAACAAAATTGGTCATTTGGGCTATTGGCTCGGGAAGGAATATACAGGAAAAGGCATAATGTCGTTAGTAACCGCCGATCTAATCAATCTCGGTTTTAATGAATTTCCGATTCAAAAAATTGAAATTCGATGCGCAACTACAAATATTAAAAGTCGAGCTATACCTGAACGGCTTGGTTTTAAAATTGAAGGGACTCTTCGTAAGGCAGAAAAAGTATACGACAAATATTTTGACATGGTAATTTACGGCTTATTGAAAAACGAAAAATTATGCTAACAAAATGTTGGAGAGGGACCAGGCTTACTGCGCGGCCTTTCTGAGGTGCCCGGTTCAGGAAAATCTATCTTTCTTATTGGAAGTTTTGGGGGTTAAAAGCCTGGCCCCTCAACTCCCCGTTCTGCTTTCAAAATAAAACCGAATTGATAAACGCGTGTAATGATGGTATACATATATTATGGCTATATTGAAACACGAAAGAGCCAAAGAATGAAACATGCTTGATTGCCGAGGAGGACTTATGCCCACAATTTCAATGTTCTATGGCATTATTATACGAATGTATTATGCCCCAAGTGAACACCCACCCCCGCATTTCCATGTATATTATGGGGAGTATAGAGCCTCAGTCGATATTCAAACATGCGAAATAACCCAAGGCAAATTGCCAAAGAAGCAATCGAGACTTGTAATTGCATGGGCAGAGCTTCATCAAGAAGAATTAATGGCTAATTGGACACTACTAATGAATGGTGAAAAGCCGTTTAATATTCAACCTCTTCAATAGGAGGCAAAATAATGTATCCAGCAGTTAAAGAAGTAATTCCAAAAAAAAATTATATACTTTCAGTAACTTTTGATAATGGGGAACGTGGAATTCTGGATATGAAACCATTTTTGGATTTTGGAGTTTTCCAAAGTCTAAAAAATCAAAATGAATTCTCTCGTGTTCGGGTGGCATTTGACACTATAGAATGGGAATCTGGGGCTGACTTAGATCCAGAATTTGTTTACAAAAAATGCAAGTAGAATAGCAGAACAAAACGCTGGAGAGGGACCAGGCTTACTGCGCGTGCTTGGTTCAGGAAAGTTTATCTTTTTATCGGAGCTTTTTTGGGGTTCAAAAGTCTGGCCCCTCAGCTCCCCGTTCGGAAACAAATGAAACGAATACGCATAATCAATGAATGAAAAAAAATGTTATATAATTGCTGGCCCGAATGGTGCCGGAAAAACAACCTTTGCAAATGAGTTTCTTCCCATTGAAGGGGAGTGTCTCAATTTTATTAATGCTGATTTAATTGCAAAAGGACTTTCTCCATTTCAGCCTGAAAAGGTTGCACTTAAAGCTGGTAAGTTGATGATCCAACAAATGAGCGAGGCTGTTTCGAAAGGTGAATCATTTGCAGTTGAAACAACATTCAGTGGTATGGATTATTCAAACAGAATTAATAATTGGAAATCGGCTGGCTATTACATTATCGTTTATTATTTGAAATTACAGTCAGTTGAATTAGCGATCGAACGTGTAAAGCTTAGAGTCTCCAAAGGAGGGCATAATATCCCAGAGGATGTTATCAAACGGCGATATGAAAGAGGTTGGTATAATTTTCAGCAGACATACAAATATTTGGCAGATGTCTGGACGGTTTTCGATAATTCAGAAAAAATTCCTGTAATATTAGATGAGTCAAGGGGCCAAGAGGATGAATTATGAAAAAACATCATAAATATTCATTGTTGGGCTTTCAAGCATTGAAAAGAGCTACAGAACAAGCCATTAAAGAAGCCCAAATACACAGTTATAAAGTTCCTTATTGGAAGGACGGTAAAATATCAGTCGAAGTACCTGAGTTAAATTCCGAACAAAACGCTGCAGCCGACCGGGGGGAGCTATCGGCTCTTTGAAATTGCTTAGTTTTTGAGAAAACTTGGCTTTTACAACGTGCTCGGCAATTCCTCCCCCCGGCCAGCTGAGCTCCCCGATATCAGAGGAATCTGGGCAAGCCCAATCATCTCCATTTAAATATGGAAAGCGAGCCGCAAGGTGAGCCGATAGATGAGTGGGTAGAAGATGTCGGAAAAAGCGAATGCTACTTTGTAATGAAGCAGATACGGGGGTAATCCCCGACACGAAAGTGAGCAGACTTCCGACAGGTGTTGAATCCCGGGAAACGTTTGGATGGTTTTATCTTCATGGTGTGGATAGACGGTGGCTTCGGTCACTGACGGCCTGGAGAGCTTTGGGAGGTTTTGCCGAACAGAGTAAATTGTCTACAAACGTGAAACGAGAAGGCAATTCTTGTTGTTTGGAATTGCCGGGTTCTTGGCGGAACCTTATCAATGCTTGAGCCGTGTGAGGTGAAAGTCTCATGCACGGTTCTTAGGGGGCTTGGGAGTGGAAACACTCCCAGGCTACCCGATGACCGGGCTACCTGCGCGGCGTTTTGGAAAGTATGTGGTTCAGGAAAATTTACCTTTTATCTGAGCTTTTGGGGTTTAAAAGCCCGGCCCCTCAGCTCCCCGTTAGCAATTGCAATATCGATATATATTCAGCAATTTCGGGGTCTTGCAAATATTTTTTTTGACTTCCTGAAAGACATACAGATAGAGTTGTTGTAAGTATAATATCCCTTCATAACATGGATGTCCGTAATATTGACAGTGCATGAAGGCTCAAATATGAACAGAGATTAGAAGACAATGTATGCAAGGCAGAGAAAATATGAGTGTTCTATTAGAAATTCCGGATCACGTCGCGTATGCAATCCGGTTACCAGCAAACGAACAGGAACAAGCCCTTATGACTGAGCTTGCAGTTGCATTGTACGCAAAAGGAATTCTATCGTTCGGAAAAGCCCGAGAGCTAACGTCATTCAATCGTATTCAGTTTGGACGTTTATTAGGGAGACGCGAGATCCCACGTTATTATACAGATCAGGATTTGGAGGACGACCTTGCCTATGCCCGTGGTCAGTAACACTTCTCCAATCTGGATCTTGCGAGTATTGAACGTCTTACCAATCACTAATGTTAAAGCTTGATTCAGGCGAATCGGCGGCTATTTCACTGGCTCTTGAATTAGGTGCAAAGCAGATTTTGATTGATGAAACGGATGGTCGAAATGCGGCAAAGGCTATGGGATTGCATCCAATTGGTGTTCTTGTTGGTGTTCTTGGCGTGCTTCTCCACGCAGAGAATTCGGGAAAAATTGTGTCAGTATCTCAGGACATGATGCGACTCAGGCATGAAGCCGGTTTTTTTATTGCAGAGTCATTATTTCAGCGCGTATGCGAAATGGCTGGTGAATCAGTAATAAGGTAACCAGAAATGATTAAAGACATTGCTAACAAATCGTTCAACCAGACCGCGTGAACGGGAGCCGCTGGCCCCGAAGGCTGTTGGCGCGGCTGATTAACTCATCGTTGACAAAAATATGGATATGTGATTATGTTGTAATTACATGAATCAAAATTTGAGGTAATCATGGCAACATTAATAAGAATTGGAAATTCGCAAGGAGTAAGAATTCCGAAAGCGATTATTGAACAAGCACAACTTAATGAAAAAGAACTTGAATTTAAGGTGCTTGATGAAGGTCTGTTAATAAAACCATCCAGAAAACCCAGGCAGGGATGGCAAAAACAATTTGAAAAATATATTAAAGCGGAAAAAGAAGATGAGTTGGAGCAAGAATGGTTGGATGCTTCTCTGGTTGATGATGAGGATTGGGAATGGTGAATCAGTCAATAAGCCGATTCGATATTTGGTTGGTTCAATTGGACCCGACACAAGGTCACGAAATAAAGAAAAAAAGGCCCTGTGTTGTAATTTCTCCAGACGAAATGTCTTCATTAAAAACAGCTATTGTCGCACCAATGACCTCTAAAGGCTTCAATTTCCCCACAAGAGTTCAATGTACATTCCAAGGAAAAAAAGGATTGATATTATTGGATCAAATAAGAGCTGCCGATAAATCAAGATTAGTCAAAAAGTTGGGAGTTATTTCAAAAACAACTCAAATTAAAGTTTGTGATTGTTTACAGGAGCTTTTTGCATACTGATGAGGCGAAAAAAACGCTCCAGCCGACCGGGGGGAACTATCGGCTTTTTGAAAGTGCTTTAAATCAGTAAATCAGGGGACAAGAAATCAGGGTAAATCAAAAATGAAATCAGGAAAAATCAGAAATCAGGGGACACCTTACTTAATTATTGACATTTTGTTCATTATTTGATTAATTTGAGTAATGGCACGCATAGCAAGGGTTGTTGTTCCTGGCTATCCTCATCATGTAACGCAAAGGGGTAACAGGAGACAGCAGACATTTTTCAATAATGAGGATTATGAATCCTACCTGGATTTGATGTCGGAGTGGTGCGGGAAATACCACGTTGATATTTGGGCATATTGCCTGATGCCCAACCATATTCATTTGATAGCCGTTCCTCAAACAAAAGAGGGGTTGAATCTTGCGGTTGGTGAAGCCCACAGACGATACACAAGAAGAGTAAATTTTCGTGAAGGGTGGCGCGGCCATCTTTGGCAGGGGAGATTTGCATCGTTTGTAATGGAAGAATTTCATTTGCTGGCCTGTGCCAGGTACATAGAGTTGAATCCTGTCCGGGCAGGGCTGGTCAAAAGGCCTGAAGAGTGGCCTTGGAGCAGTGCTGAATCCCATATCAACATGAAAGACGATGGTCTGATAAAAATAAAGCCATTGGTTGAAATGGTCAATAAACCATGGAATGAGTTTTTATCGTATGATGTGGAGGAAATGGAAATGGAGGTTTTCCGAAAGCATGAAAGGACAGGACGGCCGCTTGGCGGGGATTCTTTTGTTGGGAGCTTAGAGGAAATGCTGGGACGAAATCTCAAATTTAAAAAACCTGGTCCCAAGAAGAAAGATAAGTAAGGTGTCCCCCGAACCAAGGTGTCCCCCGAACCCAGGTGTCCCCCGAACCCCCGAGTAAGGTGTCCCCCGAACCCTCATTCCAAATCAAATTGGCAAAGCCATCAAAAATCCAACTCTACGATGGGTTTTTCAGATATTTGAGGGCATCAATTTTGTCAAAATGAAAGTTGGTAATGAGATAAAATGCATCATGAACGGCATAAATTCGTTACATGAAAAAATTATCCGACTCTTTGGAGAAACAACATGTCAAATATATCAAATTTCTCCAAAATAGGTCTGCTCAATGTCGGTTTACAGTATGGGACATATATCAAAGCTGGGTTGGGCCGCAATAAGGGTTTTGGTGTAGGGGTGTAAGGGATGATCAATAACATCCAGGGTGGGACCGGTCTCCACAATGACACCGTTATGGATCACGGCAATGCGGTCACACAGATACTTTGCTGCTGCCAGATTATGGGTGATGAACAAAAATGTCATGCCCAGCCGTTCCCGGATATCCAGTAATACCTGGAACAACTGTATGGCAATGGTGGCATCCAGCATGGAGGTGGGTTCATCGGCTACGATGAACTCCGGCTCCAGTACAATGGCCCGGGCAATGGCCACCCGCTGGCGCTGGCCCCCGCTGAGCTGGTGGGGATATCTATCATAAAATTCACTCCCCGGCACCAGACCCGTGGTCTCCAGGGTGTCCAGAACCTTTTTCCTCTGACTTTCCCGGGTGCCCACCCCATGAACGATCAGGGGTTCCAGCACGGTTTCCGCAATGGAAAGATGGGGATTCAGGGATTGATAGGGGTCCTGAAAAATCATCTGAACCCGTTTGCGATATGCCTGCAAGGCAATGCCTTTTAACTGAGATATGGGTTTGCCTTTTAAATAAATTTCTCCCTGGGTGGGATTTTCAAGCTTGACCAGCATTCTTCCTGCGGTGGTTTTGCCACTGCCACTCTGCCCCACCAGACCGAATATTTCTCCCCTTTGGATTTTCAGATTAATATCTTTTAAGGCAACCACATCACTGGCACCCGTATGAAACAGATGGGCTTTCTGGTGATAAATCTTTGAAATATCAGTTAGTTCAATGATCGCATTTTGTGTTTTTTTCATTCAGGCGATGACTCCTTAAAACAACGAACCCCATGGGTGGGTGATAACTCCCGCCAGCCTGGACTCAGACTATTACATTGATCCAGGGGATTGTCACACAGACGCGCAAGGGCGCATCCATCATCCCACCCCTTTTGCCCCCAACGAGAGTTAATATGGGGCACTTTGACATGTCTACAATTATCCAGGGTGAGGTAGGAGCCCAGCAGCTGTCGTGTATAGGGGTGCACCGGGGACTGGAACACCTCTTCTCTGGTGCCAGCCTCCACAATTTTTCCGTCATACATAACACATATTTTTTTGCACACCCGGGCCACCACGGCGATATCATGGGAGATAAACACAAAACTGGTATTAAGAAGTTCCTGGATTTTTAAGATCTCCTTTAATATCTGATCCTGAACCACCACATCAAGGGCCGTTGTGGGCTCATCCGCAATGATCAAACGGGGATCACAGGCCAGGGCCATGGCAATGATGGCCCGCTGCTTCATGCCCCCACTATATTGATGGGGATAGTCGTTCATACGATTTCTGGGTATTTCCACCAGATCAAACAGCTTTTCGATCTTTGTTGTTATATCTGCCGGGGAGATGCGGCCCTGGTGGGTGACAATCATCTCTGCCACCTGTTCCCCCACCCGGACAACAGGGTTCAAGGCATTCATGGCCGCCTGGAAAATCATGGCAACCTCCTTCCCCCGTATTTTTCGCAATTCATCTTCGGACATGGAGGTGATCTCCTGGTCACCCAGAATGATCCGACCATTGAGAACAGCAGCATTATCCGGCAATAATCCCATTAATGCCATGCCAATGGTGGTTTTACCGCACCCAGATTCCCCCACAAACCCCAGAGAAGTACCAGGGTCTATGGTAAAAGAGACATCGTCCACGGCCTTGACCATGCCTGTGGCACTTTCATATCCCACAGTCAGGTTTTCCACGGTGAGTAATGCCATGATTACTTCCCCTCCTTTCTTAATCTGGGGTCCAGCACCTCGTCCATGGCCCGACCCACCATATAAAAGGAAAGGGTTAAAAGAGAAATACAGATCCCCGGGGGCAACAGCCAGTAAGGGGCCTGGAACATATGACCGGAACTCCACACCCACTGCAACATCATGCCCCAGCTGATCTGGCCAGGATCGCCAAACCCCAGGAACGAAAGGGACGCCTCCACCAGGATGGCTGACGTGACCCGGAAGGTCATGTAAAGAAATGCCAGGGGCAATACATTTGGCATGATATGTTTAAATATGATGCGCATGTTGGAAGCACCTGCCACCCGGGAGGCTTCAATAAAAGGGCGCTGTTTCAAAGACAGGGTCTGGGACCGGATCACCCGGGCCACTGCCGGCCATCGCAATATGGCAATTAAAAAAACGATCATCCAGATATTGAGCTGGCCAAAAAGAGCTGCAATAATAAGAAGAATCACAAGGGATGGCAACACCATGACCATGTCAGCCATACGCATGAGAAGGATGTCAACAATGCCGCCAGCATAACCTGACACCATGCCCACAACGGTGCCGATAACGATACTGATGAATGCCGAGGCCAATCCAACAATAAAGGCAATTTTAGCCCCTTCCATCAGCTGACAGAAAATATCCCTGCCAATAAAGTCTGTACCCAGCCAATGGGAAGTGCTTGGCCCCACGGAATGGGAAACTGCGGGGTCCACACCGGTCATGGGGTCATACATGGGCCCCAGCAGATGGACCCAGAAACTGGTAAAGGCCATGAGGGCAAACAGCGCCAAAATGCTTAAGCCTGCTTTTCCCAACGGATTCTGAATGAAAATTTTCCAACTGGAAGAAAACCGATTTATAATTCCAAAGTTATGACTCATATTAACATGATATCCATTTTGTATAACTGCCACGGGCAGACCGTATTGGGGATCTGGCCTGCCCACAACAAATATCGAAACTCCAGTTATTACAATTCATTGAACGGAGTTTCATATAAACCTGCAACGAAAATTGAAAAAATGGGGTGCGTCAAACCCAGTACCTAAAACCCAGCACCCATCTTTAATAATGAATTCGAGGATCCAGCCAGGCATAGAGCAGGTCCACAATAAGATTGGCAGACAAAACCACCGCAGCAATGAGCAGAAAACATCCCTGGGCCAGGGGATAATCATTGTTACTCACGGCAAAAATCAATTCCCGTCCAATGCCAGGCCAGGTGAAAATCTGCTCGGTCAAGGCCCCCCCGTTGATGGAAAACGCAAGGCTTAAGCCCACACTGGTCACCACGGGAAGGGCTGCATTTTTTGCAGCATGGCGGTTGCGAATCACCCGGTCTGTCAACCCCTTGGCCCGGGCCGTTAAAATATAGTCCTCCTTTAACACCGACAACATGCTGCTTCGCATCAATAAAAGATAACTGCCCACATGAATAATAAACAGGGTTAAAAGGGGCAGCAGCATGTGATGGAGCACATCCAGGGTTTTCACCAGAAATGAAGCATCTTCTATCCACAGTTCCGGGGAAATAATGCCCCCCAGGGGGAACCATCCCACTTGAAATCCCAGAATCCACAGCATCATCAAGGCAAACCACGGCACAAAAAGCGTATGACACACCAATGCAGAAATGGAGAGAACGCCATCCAGGCGGGACCCCTTTTTCCAGGCAGAGATTTTCCCCAGAAAAACCCCGGCCAGGGCTGCCAGAAGGGTTGAGGTGGTAAACAACAAAAGGGTGCAGGGCAATCTGGCCATTATCACCTGGGCCACCGGTTCTCCATAGTGAAAGGAAAATCCCAAATTACCCGTAAAGAAATTTTTAACATAGATCATATACTGGGTGATCAGGGGTTTATCAAGCCCCATCTGTTCTATGATATGGGCCGCATCCTCGGGTGTGAGCATGGGGTCCACCATGCGGGTCACCGGATCTCCAGGAGCCAGACGAAACAAAAAGAAAAGAACGGTGAGAATCAAAAAAAAAAGAATAAACAATTCCACCATTTTTTTAGACATAAACACAATACGATTCATGGGTTATGGTTCCATTACGCTTACGGGTTTGACCATGCAAAGGGACCAGATATTACCGATGCCTTCCAGGCTCTCCACCCATCCGTTAAAACGTTTCCGGGAGGTGGCCTCCAGAATATCAGGATTATAAAGGGGGATATAGGGCAGATCGTTTAAAAGAATTTGCTGCATCTCCAACAACAGGCTCCGTCGCTTATCCCGGTCCATTTCAAGGCGCTGCCCATCGGCAAGTTTATCAAAGGCTGGGTTGTTGTAGCCACTCATGTTCCATCCCCGGGGCTTGTCATTTTTGGAATAGAAAAAAGTTCTTACATAATCGGGGTCCAGGTTCAGTTTACCATATCCCAACACAAAGGCATCAAAGTCATGCTTGCCCTTAACCTTGTCCAGAAGCGCTCCAAAGGACATGGGGCGGGCAAAGGCAGGGATACCTATCTCCCGCATCCATTCTTGTATCATCATACCGGCAAAGGCCCGTTTGGGATCGTAATCCGCAGGGGGGGTCAAAATAACCAGTTTTTCCATGGGTTGACCACTGGGAAGACGGATATTGCAGGCTTGCTGAAGGTTTCCATCCATGTCCACCGGGGGAACGTCCCAGGTATACCCCGCCCTTTTTAACAGGTCATGGGCCTTTTGAATGCGCTGGTGGTGGGTAAGCCCTTTACTGTAACGGGGTACATCAGGGTTATGCCAGAATTTATTCCCCGGCGGAACAATGGAATGCATGGCAACCCCATAATTCTGGAGAAGGCGGGTGATGATGAACTCTTTATCAATGAGGATGGCAATGGCCCGTCGCAGTACTTTGTCATCAAAGGGGGGTTTTCTTAAGTTAAACCCCATGAAATACAGGGCACTTTTGTGGTTGTGAAACAGTTCAATGTCCGGGGTCTGGGTCAGCTGTGCCACATACCCGGGTTGAATGCCCCACCAGTACATGTCAATTTCACCCTTTTGAAGGGCAAGGATGGCCACATCACTGGTACCATACATTCTGTAGATCACCCCGTCCACCCAGGGCCCCATACGACGGTTGGCCAGGGTGCGTCCTGTACCGAAAAACCAAGGATTTTTTTCCATGTAAAGAAAGGTGCCCTTCTGGTATTTAGAAAGCACGAAAGGCCCGGTCCCCAGGGGGGATTCAATTTTGTGATTCTGGAGAGTCCGCAAAGGTTTCTTTGTTTTTAATGCCGCCTCAACCACCGGTTGCCACCGTGCGCGGGAGACCATGGGGGCGGTGAACACCCGGGAGAGAATAATGGCCGATGGTTTTTTCAGGAAAAAACGCAGAGTGTGATCATCCACCACCTCAATTTTATCAATGGCCTTCCACTTGCTATAATATCGAGGAACTTTGAAATCACGAAAGACGCCAGCAGTGAAGGCCACATCATGGGCGGTAAATGCAGTACCGTCGGACCACTTTGCCTCCTTCAATGTCACAAGATAACTCATGGTTTCACTGTCCAGAACCGGCATATCCTTTGCCAGCCAGGGAATAAGTTCCAGGGTGTCGGGGTCTCGTACATACATGGGTTGGTAAATCTGGGATAAAATTTTCCAGGAGTTGGCATCACTTGCCAGCCACACATTGAGGGTACGTGGCTCTTCGGGAAGCCCTATTTTTAAAACATCTTTTGTGGTTTTTCCCCGGCAGGACAGCAAAAAAAGCATCATCAAAAGACAAATCACGGAAAAAACAATTACTTTCATCCACACCCTGCGCTGGTATTGAAACACATCAACATCAACAGAGGTGGTTCTGGCATTGGATGTCATTATTTTCATATAAAAAGCCGACCAAGGTTTTATCATCATTAAAGTTTAAACTTTTGTTGTGGCAGAAAATTCTACCATGCAGGCTATATAAAAATGCCGACAACAGAGTCCTCGGGGACGGCACTATATCATTGTATTCTTTGTTGTTATTATTACTGAATGGAGGTTATTTAGATTTTTATCTCTTATTTTCATGTTATTTTGGCAAGGGGATAAAAAATCCTTTTGGGTTCTGGTTTGTCCAGGCTATGAATAGGTCTTAAATAACGTGCCCATTTCAAAACACCCTGCCGTTTGAAGGACGGCGTATTTCAATTTTAAAATGGGAAAATTATTTTGAACTTATTCCTTTAAAATTTTATATTCAATAAAATCAACCACCTGGGATTCAAGCCTCAGCCCGGTCAGCTGATTGATCCGTGGAATGCCACCGGGGCTCACACAGTTGATTTCAAGCAATTTATCTCCAATGACATCAATACCCACAAAATATAGACCATCGGCCATGAGCTTGGGCTTAATGATATCACAAATTAATTTCTGGGCAGGTGTTATATCATGGCAAAACACCTTGGCCCCGGCATGAACATTGGTTCTGAAATCTTCGGACACGGACCTACGTTTCATGGCACCGATGATGTCACCATTAAGTAATAATATGCGTACATCCCCGTCTTTTTTAACATCTTCCAGGTACTCTTGCACCATAATTGGCTGGCGCTGGGGATAGGGTCGGTTGGCCCGGATATAATAGTTGATCAGGGAGTTTAAATTTTCAGGATCACGGTTGCTTACCTTGATCACCCCCTCCCCGCCATGTCCCTGGAGGGGTTTGATGATCATGTCTCCCCCGAAATCATCAATGATCCGCCGCAGGCGTTTGGGGTCCCGGGAAATATGGGTCTGTGGGGTAATGTCGGGAAAATTAAGGGTGTAAACCTTGCTATTGCCGTTGATCTGCCCCATGGGACTGTTCATGACAAAAACCTGATCGCACACGGGACCCAAAAATTCCATAACCTGATAATTGATGGGGGGATCTTTTCTCAAAAAAATCACATCCAGCTCAATAACCGTTTCAAAGATCAGCTCATCCTGGATCAGGCAATCAATGAGGGCTTCCCAGTACGCTTTTATGGATAAATCCTTGTGAACGGAAATGTTGCGCATCCTGGCCACCACCCCATTGTCCCGGATATAAAGGTCATGGGGCTCCAGAAAAAAAACCGTGTGTCCACGCTGGTTGCACTCATACATCACATGGGAGGTGGTCTCCCAGGTGGGGTCAATGCCTCGCAGATCATCCATTAAAAAGGCTATTTTCATGGTGTTTCCGGTAAGTTTTATTTAATTTCCAGATCTGACCATCAAGTGTTATCCATTATCTATATTGAGAATAGAAATTAACATACTCCCATTATGAAGCCTATAAAAAAATATTTTCTCGTTTCATCACCCGCTATTATATCACCCCAAAAGCAGCCATTCATTTGTCTGGGTTGATCATAATAAGATGGGCCACTTATACGGATGCTGAATTTGTATTATCGCCAAGATATTGTAATTAAAGAATTTATTTCTTAACTCGAAAAAAATCCACTCAAAGAGGCCAAAGTTATGATCAAACCCCATTTGCCCCATTCATCATAAAGCAAGTTTAAGGGAATCTTCCAACTTTATTTCAAGCTCAGCAAGGGCCACTTCAGACAGACCAAGGGAATGGGCTTCCGGGGTGGCAGCCAACAGCAAAGAGGTATCTTCAGATAAACCGATTCCCATTTTATTGCAGGCAAAATTGCCCAGCTTTACCACCAATAAAATCACATTCTCATCTCCGGCCATCTCATTATGATGCTTTAAGGCCACCTCACAATAAATGTCGGGTAAATTCCAATTTTTCAAAAGAGAATGTCCATATTCAACATGCATGGAATCCATCAATTCTTTGATCAATTCTGGGGAGGGAATGGACGAAATCATTTTCGATGAAATAATTGCATCAATGATTGTGATAAGAAAAAGTTTACCCACATCATGGAGCAAGCCTGCAATAAAGGCTTCAAGAGCGATATCCGTAAATCCCCGCTTTCTGGCAATCCACTGGCTCCCAATAGCACACCCAACGGAATGGGACCAAAGCTTTGCCAGGATTTCACGAACCATGGGATTATCAGAATTGAAATTTCTTCGGTGGGTTACAAGACTCACAACATTGGCGATTTCCATGAGTCCTATCCGGGTCATGGCATTACGCACAGTGGATATCTTTTTAAGCCCCCTGTAAAAAGCAGAATTGGCCATGCGCAGAACCTGACTGGTCAAGGCAGGATCGGACACAATCATTTTTTCCACCAATTGAATATTGGGTTCTTTGCGTTTAATCTCCTGTTGAATTCGCAAGGCATTTTTATCAAATGGTAAAAGTATGGTTTTATCGCTGGCAATATACTCCTCGGCGATTTCAAGCAATGAGGCTTCCTGTTTCATCTCTATAATCCCAAAAGATTCTGAATGATGGGTAAAGGTCTTGGTTTATGAAGACGCGGAAGGCACCTGAAGACCTCTTGGAGTGTGGTGTCACCGGTTGCGGCAAGAGCAATGCCGGTTTCCATGAGTGTCACAAGACCCGTGGATTCTATGCCGATCCGTCTAATTTGATAACTGGTTTTTTTTTCCAGAATGGCATTGCGAACCGCTTCATCAAGGATAAGCATCTCATGGACCCCCAACCGTCCTTTATAACCGGTATAGCCGCATTTACTGCATCCCAGACCCTTTTGAAAATTTCCGTTTTGAATATCCCCAGGGGAGTACCTCAGAACTCGAAGATCTGTGGGCGTAACAGTGTACGGCGCTTTACAGGCGGGACACACTTTTCGAAGAAGCCGCTGGGCCAGCACACACACCACAGTGGAAGATATCAAAAACACGTCCACCTCCATATTTATGAGCCGCACCAGGCCTCCGATACTGTCTTCGGTGTGAAAGGTGGTCAGCACCTTATGACCGGTCAAGGCCGCCTGCACTGCCACCTGGGCTGAAAAAGTGTCTCTGATTTCACCGATGACAACCACATCCGGGTCTTGGCGAACGATGTGTCTTAATGTCTCGTTGAATGTGAGATTTATTTTTGGATCAATGGAGCACTGGGCAATGCCATCCACCATATATTCCACAGGTTCTTCCGCCGTCACAATGCTGACATCCGGCCGATTCAAATAGTTAATGCAGCTGTAAACCGTGGTGGTTTTTCCCGAACCTGTGGGGCCTGTGACCAGAACAACCCCACTGGGGCAATCCAGGGCAGCTTCCCTGAATCGACTCAACATCCGGGGTGGCATTCCAATGTCCTGGATGTCCAATAGATGGGCCTGACGTCTTAACAGGCGCATGACGACTTTTTCACCATGGACCGTCACAAAAAAGGAAACCCTGAGATCAATTTCTTCCCCTGCGGATTTAAAATCAATGCGCCCCCCCTGGTGTCTGCGTTTTTCAGCAATATCTGCCCGGCACATTACTTTGAGACGGCTGGTCAACGAGGGGATGACTTCCCGGGGATAATCCTTGTAATGAATTAAAACCCCATCCTGGCGAAAACGTATTCTGAGTCTGTCAGTGAGGGGTTCAATGTGAATATCACTGACCCCAAGGGACATTGCATCCAAAATAACAGTGTTCACAATGTCAGCCACAGGCATATCTGAGATTGAAGTAGCGGCCCTCTTTTTGTTATCCATTTGAAAACGATTGATCAATTTTATAATGGAACTTTCCCGGGCAATGCCGGGGACAACCTTCTTTTTTAAAATATCTTCCGCATCTTTAATGAGCTGTGGGTTGCCAGGATCGGCAAAGGCCACCAGTATGGCATCTCCTTTTCTTTGGATGGGAATACACATTATTTCCCGAAAAGATTTCAACAGGGAAAAATGGATGAGACTTTGGTCAATATCAACAAATTCAATGTCTATCAGGGGGACCCCCAGCTGAACTGAGAGTATTTCCAGAAATTTTTCTTCACTGATAAAATTATAGGCAACCAGTAATTCACCCAGTTTGCGCTTGGCTTTTTCCCTGGACTGGGTTTCCAGGCACATTTTAAGCTGCATGGCAGAAATATGGCCAAGCTCAACCAGAAGATCCCCAATGCGAAAGGCGGTATAATTTTTCTTTATGATATCGGAAATCTGTTCTTCGGTGATATAATCAAGTTCTTTGAGGACATCCAGTAATGTACCCGGAGTTTCAAGCTTTGATTGTATCCTGACTGCATAGGCAAGCTGTTGATCTGTCAGGTATTTTTCTTCCATTAAAATGGATACAATCTGGCCGAATTCCCGGGCAGGGGTGTCCGTTGGATTTTTTTCTGGTGTATCATCGATTAAAGCAACTGTACTCGGAGTTTTCATTGGTTCATTTTTTCTCAAAAATATGCCATCCCTCATTTTTCAGTTGTGACCGACCCTGCAATCACCGCAGACAATAGCATATTATATATAATTTTCCTAATAAGTCTACAAGTGTTGACCTGATCTAATCATGTTAAAATAATTTGTTATTTTAAAAAATGATATACGTGTGAATGGAGCATTCCCATTTTTCAAGGCATTTAATGGCATGTTTGTTGCCTATTTAAATATTTGAGAATAATATCAATCCTGAACCCATTGGCCGCCAATTGTGATGGGTGGCCCATCTTATGACCAAGCCAAACTTTAAAGGTTGAGTTAAAGATTGAAAATCAGTGGGAAACAACGTAAAATGCTCCCATTATGGCATCTGAAAAAAATATTTTATTAGTCCACATCCCGGAGCCGCCCCTGGCCCATGAAAAATCCATTCCTTTTTTTCCTCTGGGAAAATCCCGAATGACCGTTATTTCCCATGATATCACTCTTGATTTTTCCCCCCTTGATCCTCCATCTAAAAACACGGGGGATTCCCGGGTATTCCAAATCCTGCCCTGCACAGGTAGAATTAATTTTTCCCGGGAAATGGATAATTTTATCGGCAATGTGATCCAGAAAATTGATTCCATACAGGCGGAGGCTGTGCTCTTTGATATGCCTTTTCAGGAAGATGAAATCCTGTTCCAGGTGTTGGAGGCAATCAACTTGAAAAAAAATATCACCATGGGTATCACCAGGGTGATCCAGGAAAAAAAAGACAGCTTTAAACTTCCAGAATTCTTTTTTACCCTTTCCACCCTTTGCCTGATTCAGTGGCAGGTGCCCCACCCGGAAGAGGAACTGGACACCCGCCCCCTGTGGGAAATTTCCAGAAAAGGAATCTGGAATCATTTTATCCTTGCCCCCCCTGAAAAAGAATCAAAAAAAAATAACTTCTTATCCTTTGTTTTATCCAACCCCAACATTGCCCATTCCCATGAAATGCAATCTTTTTTTATGCCAGGGGAGAAATCTACCACATCCCATAACCAGGATACCTTTCTCCCCATGGAAATGCCCTACAGCCATGTTGAACAACTGCCGGGGATTCCTCTGTGGCAGGCCTTGAACAATCCTGCCCATTTACTGTTGTACCTCAGCAGTTATACCCGGAAGGAACTCTTTCCCATGCGGGTGGACATGGTAACCGGCAATGTCTTTGCTCTGGGGCGTGAGATCTCCTTTTATTTTGAAAAACCTGGGAACCTGCCTCCGGGATATCTGGATGAAATCTGCAACATGGTGGAGGCAGGTGGGTCCGTTGCCACAAAATGGGTTCGTTACAATCTGGAACGGGCCTTTCTCATTGCCTATGCCATGGAAAACGATGTTATTGTGGGAAACTCCAGCCTGAAACGTCCCAGAAAACCCTTTATTGAACGGATCAATAAAATATCCGGCATGGATTTCACCCATTTTCTGGAACGGGGATACACTTCGGTGCGTCCGGAATACCGTGCCTTGGGAGTGGGGGCCAAACTCCTGGAAGGATTGACGGCCCGGGCTGAAGATCACAAAATTTTTTCCATCATCAGTGAGGACAACACCGCCACCCAGAAAATTGCCATTCGTAATGAGACCCGTAAGGTGATAACCTATTACAGTGAACAAATGGGTAAATCAGCAGGTATCTGGATGCCGGAATCCATGATTGAGCCAGATTCAAAACAGGGTAACACTTTTTGATGCCTTTCTGTACTCTCGATGATTCTTTATTAATAAATATCAGAATTTAAATGCTAATACTTGATTGAAAGACCGGACAAAAGAGTTGTTTTGCCATATGCTCTTTTGAACCAGGCCCATAATTGATACCTGATTTGCATGACGGACCTTACCTGACCCTATTCTTCAACATCGAAAGCGAAGGCTTGGTTATAAGATGGGCCACTTTGAAGTGATTTTTTTGATCCAAAAATAAAGTCAGTAATTACAAATAATTGACTATAGCATATTTTCAGTCTCCGTATGGTGGCCCACCTTATGACCAACCCCGAAAGCAAACTAAGGATAGAGGAAAAAACCAAACAGATGAACATCGGCATCATGAGCGTCAATGATTTTTCATTTCATCCCACCATGCGGCTCACCCAGGCGGCAAAAAAACGGGAGTGTCATACCATTCTGATCAATCCTTACCAGATGTTGTCCGGCATTCAACGGGGTCAGTTTCACTATTTTATCAAAGACCTTCCCCAAACCCTGGATGTGGTGTTGCCCCGTCAGGGATCGCCCATGGGGGATTATGGCCTGGCCCTGCTCCGGCAGTTCATGCACCTTGGCATCCCCCTGATAAATGGGCTTGAAGGCATCACCATTGCCAGAAACCAGTACATCACCCTTCAAACCCTGGCCGCCGCAGGCTTGCCGGTGCCAGACACCTTTTTCATCACGGCTGAAGAAGAATTTCACCGGGCTGTTGAACATCTGGGCGGTTATCCAGTGATTGTCAAGCGCATGGACGGTATGGGAGGAGACGGGGTCGCCATGGTCAGAGCACACCATGAAATAGCGCATCTATGCGACAAATTATTAGAAGAAAAAAAAGGGGCGGTGGTGCAACGATTTATTCCACCGGAAGACCGCAGGGATCTTCGCATTTTTGTAATAGGGAAGCAAGTGGTTGGAGCCATGACCTTAACCCCTAAGAAAGGCGAATTTAGGAGTAATTTTCACCTTGATGGACAAGCCCGATCCGTTGAACTTCCCCGGGAATGGGAAAATATGGCAGTCAAAGCTGCCAGGGCATGTCATTTGGACGTTGCCGGTGTGGATCTCATTGTGGAAGCCAACGGCACACCTTATATCATGGAGGTAAATTACTCCCCCGGTTTCAGGGGACTTGAAAAAGTTACAGGGGTTGATGTTGCCGAAAAAATTATTGATTATGTGCTCTTGCGTATAAAATCTTGACACCCGATGACCCAATTTTTAGAACTTGTGACTGGCGCATTTGATATATACGCCTGAAAAAGCGAAACATAAGTCCCAGGACACCATACGGATGAGAAAAGACAAAAAGGTAAAGAATGATCATATCCCAACTGAGCCAGACAAAAGATGAGACGTTCACCCAAATCAGTGCCAGGGTACAACTTGAAGAGAGCGATCACCCGGAAAAAATAATTTTCATCAAAACCCCCCATGCCACAGGGGATAAGCTATCTTTAAATCCCCACGCATTTCTGGTGGGGTGCCTCATCCCGGCCATGCATTTCCATGAAAAAAGAATTAAAATGGATGAAAAAATTTGCCCCTCTCTGATGGAAGGTCTTGACATGGCCATGGCCATCACCCACGTGTGGACCAAGGGCAATTACACCCCGCTAAAACTTGAAACCGGTGTACTGGACCATGCGCTGTTCTCTGGCACCAGACACGCTGGCATGGTCATGTCCGGGGGGATGGACTCCCTTGCAGCCCTGCGGCTCAACCGATTGCGATATCCCGCCTCCCACCCGGGATCAATCAAAGAGGGGCTTTTCATCCATGGGTTTGACATTGGCGGCGTGGTGGAGCGGGGCATGAAATACCATGTGTACGACCGGGCAGTAACCGCCATCACCCGTATCACCGATGCGGCAGACGTTGAGCTGGTTCCGGTGTACACCAACATTCGGCATCTGTGTGACAACCGGGTGCTGTGGTTGGAAAATTTTTTCGGGGCCGTGCTGGCATCCATCTCCCACGCCTTTGCCAAGGTCCTGCACATGGTGTACATTGGTTCCTGCTATGATGTCTCTTATCTCCACCCCAACGCCTCCCACCCATTAAGGGATCCAGAGTATTCCAGTCATGACATGCGCATCCGCCACCGGGACCACGACCAGTCCCGGCTGGATAAAATAAAAATTGTGGCAGACTGGAAGGTGGCGTTAAACAATTTCAGGGTGTGTCTTGCCAATGTGCCGGATCGGCTGAACTGCGGGGTGTGTGAAAAGTGTGTTCGCACCATGATTGAACTTCTGGCGATTGGTGCTCTTGATAAGACTGCTGCCTTTGTGGAAAATGATGTCACCCCGGATATGATCACCAAGTATGATATCACCATCCGGAAACGCCCCCCTTATTACCAGGCCGTATTACCTTTATTGAGAAAACAGGGTCGTATGGATCTGGTAAACACCATTGAAAAATTGCTGCAAAAATAATCCACCTACTGATCAATTTTACCGTGCAGATGCCGGATACGCTGGCTGAGTATGGAACAGATCTGCAATGCAATCCGGGGATACTCCATCACGGTTTCGTTGAAAGCCTTCTTATGAAGAATGAGAAACCGGGAGGTTTCCACCGTCTGGATGGTTGCCGACCGGGGAGAATCGTCCAGAAGGGCCATCTCTCCAAAGGCCCCTCCCCGGCTGATGGTATCCAGGACAACGCGATCCTCCGGGGACAATTCCCGCACCACCTCCACAAGGCCGGAAATGACCATGAATACCGTGTCCCCCACAGCATCCTGCTTAAAAACCTGCTGGGCCGGCGGGTAGGACACCTCCTCTGTTACTGCGGCAATGGCCGCAAGTTCAGCCACTTTAAGATCTGAAAAGATATCTATTTCCCGCAAAAGCATAATTTTTTCACCAAGGGAAATTTCCTGTCCGGATCTCTCTTTTTTCCCCTTAATATCAGCGGCTTTCTTATGTTTAATCATTTCAATTTCCTTTATGATGTGGTGGGACGTAAAGGCATCATGGGTCTCCCAGAACCCCTCCGGCTCCAGAAGTCCGGGATCATCCAGGCTTAGATCAAGGCCCATGACAACATCCACCCAGTCTTCGGATAACACCAGGCGATTGTATACAGCCACCCCCTTTTTATCAAACCCAGGAATGGTTGCAAAGGAACGTCCCTCCATCACGGCAATGGCAGGTGTGGGGCTCTCCAGCAGGGGACGCATGGCGTCAAACAACCGATGATCCAGAAGATCTCCCAATAATTCGACGGCATTGGCATTGTGTTTCTTGTCCGAAGAAAAAATTCCCTTCCAAGCCGTTTTCATACGGCCTGTTTCATCATGGATAACCAGCACCCGGATGACATTTTCCAGGATCAATTCCTTTTTCTGGAACAGATGGGTCTTAACCAGCTCTCTCACAGGGGTGGATGGCAAAGACGTCACGTTAAGTCCCATGGCAAGATAAAGATAACAACTTTCAAGGCCTTTTTTGACAAAATGGTAAACATCTCCATCCTTTATATCCAGATGTTCCAGCAGCTCAAAAAGCCCTTTACGCAGTCGACGGTCGGGTATGGCAAGGGATTCCACCACAATGCGGTTGTTTTGATATTCTGCTTCACGGATTCTTGTGCTGGCCAGTTCCCGGATGGATTCATCACTGTCTCCCACCCGTTGAAGTCCGTGACGAAAGGCCGTCTCACTGTTAATATCCAGAGCTGCAATGGCAGCCTTTCTAATTTTTTTATCCTCATTGATCAGATAGGGGAAAATAAGATCGTTGATATCTTCCGTCCCAAGCTGGGACAGCGACACCAGAAGATTGGCAATGAGATCCGGCGAAGGAGTTGCATACAAGAGGTTCAGCAGCACCGGCGCCACCACATCATCCCCCACAAATCCAGCACAGATGGCCCCGGCCCTTTGATCATCATCATGGGATGATGCCAGCCATGAATTGAGAATTGTGGCATATTTTTCCGGTTCCTTTGGCCACAGACAGGCCAGGGCATGGCCCCGGACCCCGGGATCTGAACTTTTTAGATACCCCTCCATGGACACTTCATCCAGGGCGTCTATCCGGCAATGATTCTGGCATTGGATAAGATGGCTGAATGCAAGAATGGAAAGCTCAGGGTTATCCGGATGGGCCTGGGCCAGAAGTTTTCGCATGGCGTCTTTTTCCAAGCCCTGGGAGAGCATATTTACAAGGGATATTTTCACTGCTTCATCCTGGGCGGGCAGCTTTTCCAATATCAATCGGTCAAAATCATCTATGCTAAAATGTTTCAGCAAGGTGGCATACCACACAGTGTTTTTACCATCCGCTTTTAAAAAGGCGTTTACCAGGGCCTCCTGGATTTTACCCCCCTTGAATATCTGGGCAAGCTGGCGGCCATCAAACTGCTTAAGCTCAAACATATCGGTTTTCATGAGATCCATCAAGATCCGCGTGTATGCTGATTTCAGCACAAATGGGGCCGCAGCCCAGGCAATGACAAAGGGAAGCGCCACCAGGGTCAGATAACGGGGGTGAAAATAATTTGTGGAAATAAGAATCAAGCCCGAACCCAGGAACAGAGCAGCTCTAACCACAGTTCCCCGTAAAAAAGGACGGATCATGGCACGATAGGAATCGGGAAACAAGCCCATTAAAATGGCATTGGAAGGCACATTAATGGTGGTTCGGATAATATTGGTGGACATCCTGGCATACATTGCAGAAAAAATATCAAACCGAAATAAAAATCCCAGCAGGGCAATGGCATAATTAAAGGGGTGGAACATAAGGGCCACAGAGATCCCCCATCGACCATAAATTCTCCCCACAAACAGCAGAATAAAAAGGCTGATGATGTTCAAAACGCCCCGGAAATAACCAAAAAAATGAATCATGCTGGATTCACTGGCAAATTGATTATCAATGGCATAGTTAAACTGGTAATTTATAATGGGAATCACCACATTGGGCATGAATGTCAGCACCAGCACAATTTTAAACAGGGTGGATTCTTTTATCAGGGGAACCACCCGCTTAAACTCCTCAATCATGGGGGTGCGGCCCTTGGATTTACCGGTTTTCTGATCGGCGAACACCAGGGTGGGAAACCGGGAGGTCATGGCATTGAGCAGCAGGGCACCTGCCAATGTCAGGGCCAGGTAGACATAGAGCAGGTTGTCCATGCGAAACACAGAGGCCACCCAGGGCGTGAGAAAACTTCCCAGAATCATCCCCACCACCCCACCGGCGGTGACCAGGGGAAAAAGCCGTTTGGACTGGCGGGTGTTAAAAAGGTCATTGGCCAGATTCCAGAACATCAGGGCCTGGAGCATTTCAAACTGGCTTTTCATCATAAACAGCATGGGATAGATAATTTCATATCCCAGGGGAATGGCCAGACGCATGGCCGTGATGCTGATACCACAAAGAATAAACACCCAGGAGAGTAAGCGAGTGGCTGCCATGCGACCGGTGAATGCCGTCAAAATCCCAGTGAGAAAAAAGGTGATCACAGCATTGAACATGTTCACCACAGGCAGATACTCCACGCCATACCGCTTTAAAAAAGCAGTTTCAGCAAAATTGTTCAGCAGGGTTCCGCCACTTCGAATGATGAACAAAAGTGCCACAGTCCAAAGCAGAAGGGCAATTTCATCTTCATATACCTTAAACATATTGAGAAATTTTTTGGTCATTTAACGGCCTCAAGCACCACCCGAAACCCCGTGGTTTTAAATTTTCCACCGGGATGGGCCCAGGCTCTGTTGGCGCTGCGGCAAGAATATCCATACATGAACCAACTGCCTCCCCGTTTGATCCGGGTGTCCCAGGATCTTTCTTTCCCGGGTAAGACTCCATCATCCTGAGCCAGATATCCATGGTATGCATCTGCCACCCATTCCCATACATTGCCATGCATATCGTAAAATCCCCAGGGGTTGGGGGGATAACTCTTCACCGGAGCTGGCAAATCCAGTTTCAATCCTCGGGATTGAGATGTCTGGATACAGTCTTTACATTTTAAGCTATTATTTCCAAACATGGCCTTTGTGCAGTCAATATTATCTCCAAAACTGTAGGCTGTGGTGGTCCCGGCCCGGCAAACATATTCCCACTCCTCTTCCGTGGGCAAACGATAGGTTCTGTTGGTCTTGCGGCTCAGTTTTCCAATGAACCGACGGCAATTATAATAGGAGACCCGGGTCACCGGCATATCATCTGCCCCTTCACGGGACCAAAAACTCTTTTTGGGCATGATACTGTGCCATTGCTTCAGGGTAACTTCCGTTGCCTGCATATAAAAGGCTTTTTTTATCTCCACCCGATGCTGGGGTTCATTGGTGCTTCGGAAGGGTTCATCCACGGGGCTTCCCATGATGTAAGATCCTGGTTTGACCAGAATAAATTCCATCCCAATATTATTGATAAATGAAGTTTCCCACGCATTTGCCGTACCAGTTTGAAAGGATATAAAAAATAACGGCAATAACACCGAAAAAATAAAAATTTTCCACTGGAGCTTGATATTTTTATGGGAAAAAAACAGTGTCTGACCTTCTCCCTTGCCATGAATGTTCATGTCTTACACTCCTTAGTTTTATGAGTACTAACCTATGTTGTAACGCTCTGTTGGTCCGGTCTATATGTTCAAGGGGAAGAATAATTCTCTGGGTGAGAAAACGACTGAGGCTGATCATCATAAAGGCAATAATAACGGCCACCAGACCAACAATCCGCACCCCGTACCAGAAGATGTCCATGCTCCGTCATGGCCCTGTACAAAAGAGAAAAAATCAATAAAATTCCCTCAATAAAAAGGATTCTCCAGAACACACCCCTCAAAAGGATCTTTCGAACTTCCGGGGTTCTTTTTTTTTCACTGTTTTTAGTCATATATCATCACCTGGTGAATGTTCCCTCCTGAATCATAGATTCAGGAGGGGACCTCTCGGTTAAAAATTAAAATCACATGATTTGTGGGCATCCTTCAAAAGTTCTTTACAGTTTTTTAGAGCATTCTCCATTTGCAGGGCTTTTTCCCAAAAAACTGTAAAGTACTTTTGGGGTCATATGAAGGATACCGATTTGTGGTTTAGTTCCAGCATCGACAGGCTGTTACAGAACTAAATTTATCTTTACAAAACAACTATATACGCTTATATCAACTTTAGAAAAGCACAACATATTGTGATTAATTTTATAAATTAAGCATTCCGTAACAGCCTGTCGACCATTTTGGGCTAAATCGGCCAG
The DNA here is from genome assembly GCA_937124525.1 of uncultured Desulfobacterium sp. The sequence continues at coordinate 11,030 of CAKZLA010000271.1, read as the reverse complement.
TCTTTACATACAAAATAACAATCTTGAAATTTATTGCACCCAATAAATTCAAATTTGTAATCATCTTCCAAATTAAATCCACTGTATATTTAATCTATATAGCTATTTAAAACAACACCTTATCTTTGTTTTTATCGCTTGGCACACTCAATGCATATTAAAGCAGCAACAATTTAAGAATATTTTACACACAACAACATTTAAACATTGGAGCAATATCATGACCAAGGAAGACATCCTCAAGATCATTGAAGAAGAAAATGTTAATTTTTTTAGAATGCAGTTCTGTGACATCAATGGTTTCATGAAAAATGTTGCTGTCCCTAAGAGTCAAATCGAAAAGGCCCTGGATGGCAAAATCATGTTTGATGGTTCTTCCATTGACGGTTTTGCCCGCATTCATGAATCAGATATGTATCTGGTACCTGATTATGACACCTTCTGTGTACTGCCCTGGAGAAATAAGGGCGGAGTTTCTGCGGCCAGAATTATCTGCGACGTTTACAAATCAGATGGAACGCCCTTTATTGGATGCCCCCGTGTTAACCTGAAACGGGTTCTGGCAGAGGCCAAAGAGATGGGCTACACCATGAACGTGGGTACTGAAGCAGAATTTTTCCTCTTTAAATTAGATGCCGATGGTAAGAGTACCACACAAACAGATGACAATGCAGGTTATTTCAGCCTTGATCCCGAAGATACGGGTCTTGATTGCCGTCGTGAAATCATTGTAACCCTGGAAAAAATGGGATTTGAAATTGAAGCCTCCCACCATGAAGTGGCAGAGGGACAGCACGAAATCAATTTTAAATATGCCGATGCCCTTACCTGCGCTGACAATACCCTCACCTTTAAATGGGTGGTGAAATCCATTGCAAAACAACATGGGCTCCATGCCACATTCATGCCCAAACCCATATTTGGCATCAACGGCTCCGGCATGCACACCAACCAGTCCCTTTTCAACCTGGACGGAACCAACGCCTTTGCCGATGAATCAGGCCCCCTGCAGCTCAGTGAAGTGGCATACCAGTACATTGCAGGCGTCATGAAAAATGCCAAGGGCTTTTGTGCCGTCACCAACCCCCTGGTCAACTCTTACAAACGGCTTGTGGCTGGATACGAAGCACCGGTGTACATTGCCTGGTCTGCCTCCAACAGAAGTGCACTTTTGAGAATTCCTGCATCCCGTGGCATTGGTACCCGTGTTGAAGTAAGATGCCCAGATCCGGCATGTAACCCTTATCTGGCATTTGCCATGATGCTCAATGCCGGCCTGGACGGCATTAAAAACAAACTGACACCAGTCGCTTCAACGGATATTGATATCTTTGCCATGGACGCGACGCAAAAAAATGAAGCATCCATTGAATCTATGCCTTCCTGCCTGCGTGAGGCGCTTGATGAAATGATCGCAAGTCCCATCTCCAAAGAGACACTTGGTGATCATATATTTGAAAAATATGTTTTCAATAAAGATAAAGAATGGGACAGCTACCGAATTTCTGTTACAGATTGGGAAGTAAAGCACTATCTTGACATTTATTAATAGATAGCACTCGATGATCAAGTTTTCGGGGCTGGTCATAACATCTATCTGTCAGTCATCATAATTGGTGGATGGTCAGGCTGCTCTTGCATGGATCGCGATAAATAACGCCAATAAGCCAATCCTGCCACCATTTTACAGAAAACCAGCTCCCAATACGTATCATCGAGTAATATCTACTTTTTCCGGCAACCCAATACACGGATGGACATATTATTATATAAGCATAATAGTTAAACCGTTTGGGCAGTGTACGCTCCGTGTATACGGTTGCCGGACCGCTTATGTTTCATGAGACACTTATGTCTGCACTCCATGATACACATTTATCCATTCATAAGCACACAAGAGTCAGCCACAATGATCTATTGTTCAGCCACCTTGAACAATTTATTCAAAAATTAATTCAAGGCGATGAAACATCCCCCTCCTTAAAGGCCGATACCCAAAAAACGCCAACAACTCCAGTCTGCCTGCAACAAAAATTCTTTAAATATATTTTAAACATAAAAGATGGCATAGCTTTTGCTTTTATAGTAGTGAAATTAACAGCATAATCTCTATAAAGAGGTTCATTCATCTGATGTTTATATCTGTAATAATTCAACAAAAGGGGACAAAATGAAAAAAGTTTTAATCGCCTATGTGAGCAGAACCGGTGTGACAGAAAAAATGGCTAACTATCTGGCAGAAGGAGTTCGCATGGCTGGCCATGAAGCAACTCTGATGAAGACCTCATCTATTAAAACCGAAAAGGAACTGGCAGGTTTTGATGGATTTATTTTTGGATGCCCCACCTATCATAAAGATATGACATCCGGCATGAAACAATTTCTTTTTCTGGCGGAAAAAGCAAATCTCACCGGGAAAATAGCTGGTGCCTTTGGTTCCCATACCCACAGTGGCGAATCTGCACCCATGATATTTGACACCATGCAATATGTATTTAAAATGGACACCATGGATCTTGGGGCTTTGAATCTCACAGAGGGTATGATGGAAACCGATGAAGGGGCCAAGGCCTGCCAACAATATGGAAAGGCATTGACCGAAAAATTCTAAGTAGTCACCCTCCATGATCTAAAAACGCCGAGGGGTTCTTGCCGATTTTTTATGACGACCATGGCAAGATCCCTTGCCACAACAAAAACTGAAAAAGTAAGGGACTTGGGTGCATTGCCCGGAGACGTCGGGTATGGTAAAAAGAAGAATACAACTGCCTTAAGGCGTCATCTGGAGTAACTCTTATTAACATGAAAATCAACACCACCATTGTTCCTTGCCAAGGGTCCGTGAACAGTCTTCCCCTGGGGGCTTCACTGTACGCAACATTTCTATGTGTTCTGTTCGGTGCCAATGCAACGGCAATTAAAATAAGTCTTGGGGGATTTGGTATTTTCACCGTGGCAGGGCTCAGATTCTCCATTGCGGCCATGGCCCTTATTATATGGGCGACTCTCACTCAAAAACCCCTTGTACTGAAGAATCGGAAACAAGTGTTCCAGATGGGGATACTCGCCCTGATTTTCATGACCCAGATAACTTGCTTTTATATCGGTTTGAGCAAAACAACCGCATCCCATGGCACCCTGATCTCCAACCTGCTGCCCTTTATTGTGTTGATGCTCGCCCATTTTTATATTCCCGGAGACCGCATAACCATGAAAAAAAGCATTGTTATTGCTTTTGGATTCAGTGGTGTTATGTGCCTCCTGATGGACCAGGGAGGATTTTCAGGGGATATTCATACGGGAGATCTTTTTGTGCTTGTGGCTGTTTTTTTGTGGGGATGCAATGCAATCTTTCTCAAACGAATCATTGCCGACTTTCATGCCGTTCAGGTCACCGTCTACCCCATGCTTTTCGCCATTCCCTTCTTTTTTCTGGGGGGATGGCTCTGGGATACGCCCATGGTCGGCACCATGGATATGTCCGTTTTTTTATCCATGCTTTATCAGTCACTGGTCACAGCAGCCTATGGATTTATTTCCTGGAATCTGATGCTCCAGAAGTTCGGAGCCACTGCCGTGCACACCTTTATTTTTATCATGCCCATCTCCGGGGTTTTCTTTGGGGTCTGCCTTCTGGGAGAACCCCTCACCACAGCGTTGGTCATGTCCATCTTCCTCATTATCACCGGTATAATGGTGGTGCACTACCATCCCCGGTAAAAAAGACAAAGGCTGCCCATTGTAAATCAGTGATTTCTATTTTTTCCCTTTATGAAACCTTATGAAACCACAAGAGGAACCCACCCCGGCTTCAACTGGATGGTTACATGGGAGTGCCATCCGTTAAAATCACCGTCAAGCTCAACGGGTATGGGTGTTTTTGAATCAATATCAACGGTTTTTCCCTTTAGATATTTGACTCCTTTTAACCGGGTCACCCTGCTCAATTTAAAAAAAACAACGTATTTGAGTAAAGACAACAGGTTAATGCGGGGAAACACAACAATATCAAGCTGTCCAGTATCCACACCAGCATCAAAGGCGATTTCGCAAACTCCCCCAAAATTGCGTACATTGCACACAAGCACCATGGCTCCCCGGGCGCGTTTGGTACCATCCACCACCACATCAAACAGGGAATGGGCGGGATTTCTCAAGGCCCGGAAAATGGGCAGCACATAGGTTAAATTGTTCAACTTTCCCCGCCTTATTTTTCTAACCTCTTCGGTCACCCGGGCATCAAACCCAGCACCGGCCACCATGATAAAGGCGGTTGTGTTCATCCTTGCCACATCTGCCATCACCACCCTGCCCTTTTCCAGAATATCTGCCACCTTGGTGGCCGCTTGGGGTAAATGAAGATCATGGGCCAAAAGATTTGCATTTCCCATGGGCACCTGGAGAATGGGGGTGGAAAACCCATGGGGGAGACCATTGATAATTTCGTTCACTGTCCCATCCCCCCCCATGATCACCACCCTGTCCACCGCCGAACTCACCTGGGATATGCGATTTTTCCCATCACCGGCATATTGTGTGAGATAGGATTCCACCACATGTCCCCGGTTCTCAAGAATGCATTGAAGCTCACGGATTCTCTTTTCACCGTCTCCTCCACTGGCAATGGGGTTTCCGATTATTAATATATTCATGTTCAGTTCATCTCTCTATTTTTTTTATAAAATGCCGCACCCTACCACTACAGCGACACTTTGCTTGTTTCACTAAAAATCGAATGTCGAAAGGTGGGAAAATACGCTTTATAATCCCCTCCAAACAAGGTGGATCATAAAAGTGTCGCTGTAGTGCTACCTACCATTTTGCTTGATAATCGACATGTTTATTTACTTGATTTTTCAGATCATGGAGATACTCCTCATACCGCATAAGATAAAAAGACAGGGGACGAGAAAACTTCCTGCCAAGGACCCCATCCACAAACATTCTGCTCACATGCTGCTCATGCTCCAATAATTTCTGGGACAGCAGAATAATTTTTCGCTCTTCAGGGGTGAGCCTGCCCATCATCTCCCTGAGTGTGGTACGTGCCCGGGGCTGATACATCCAAAAATAAAGCATATCCAAGGCATTAATAATGAGCACTGCCATGAGATCCCGCACTTCGGCATTGCTGCTGTTAAGCAGTTTTTCAGGCACTTCCAGCAAAGAAAGTTCGTCAACATCGGGAAAAAGCAGTTCCAACCTGGAATAGGCATCCAGAATTTCGGTGAATTTACGCCGGTAATCCCGGGTCCGCAGGGCAATGTTCTGGACACGATCCGCAGGCCCTTCAATCAATGCTGCCACCAGATCAGAAGCCGCTTTGGAAATAACCGCAGCCCATTTTTGAAGAATATTTTCAACACCGGCCACACCCATACCATTGAGGATACCACCCGTTACTGCACTGAAAAGAATGGCAATGGGAATGGAAAAAAGACTTCGAAACAGGTTGCCAATGATGGCAGAACGAGGAAACCCCCTGAAAGCATTATGACTGGCAAGGTAAATACCGTTGGCCGTGGCCATGATGGCATAAAGGGCCGTGGGACTGGTTGAAACCGTAATCCCAAACCCATGATCCAACAAGATCGTCTTAATAAAATAATCCAATAAAGGTACGGAAAACCCCGTAAACAGCAAAGAATCCGTGATTCGTTCCCAGCTGACATAATCGTTCCACCGCAACAGGGGGGAACGAATGATTCCCCCACCGCCCATAACAGCCTGGACAATGTTTCTCAAACCGGTGATGCCAAACCAAATAAAAGCTCCGAAATAGGCCAGAACCCACCAGTCCTTGGTCAGGGCAAAGGTGGCAAAGGCCGGAATAAATCCAATGAGAACCTTAAGGCTGTTTTTTACCCCCGTGTTAAGATTGGCCCAGGATTTCCGGGGTGGTTTATTCTGCTTTTCATGAAGGGGCAAAGAAAGGGCCAGGGCAAGTTCCTGTTGGACATGTTGACGTCCTCCCCCAAGGGTCACAATATTCCCCGGGCTTTTCATGGTGGTGGAATACTCCTCCAAAATCCATTTTTTCATCTTTTTTGCCCCCAGATACTCCAACCCTGGAAGAGCACTCAACAGATTCAGAACCCGGGCCGTGACCCCGGTGGCATGGCTCACCGGAATGGATGTCACGCTGGGATAGGTCTTGATGTGCAGCGGGAGAATCAGACGGGAAGAGGCACTTCTGTGAATTTCCCTGCGGGCCCTGATGGGAAATGAATCCACAATACCAACGCCCATACCATAGGCCAGCAGAGATCGGCCCGTGGAATCACTGCCAATACGTGATTTCAAGGGAACCCCCTTATACAGGTTCTTAAATGTAGAAAGATCATGGAGAATGTTGACCAATTTCTCCCGTCGGTGAGCCTTATCCTTATAATTTTCCTGTTCCATGCGATAGATTACATTCCGAACCACCCGCTTAAGGCGAATGAGACTGCCATCGTTAATGGCCTGTTGCAGCTCATTAATGGGGGGAATATGATCATGGTGACCCGCTGCATAATCTTTGAGATTCAATATTTCCAAACGGGTAATGAGCCCCCCTCCATCATAGAGAAGTTCCAGTACATCCTCCACCTTAAGATTGCTCAGGGTCAGCGTAATTTTAAAGCTGTAGTGGAGCTTGGCAATTTCGGCCATCAACTGTTCCACAGAAAGGGTCAAACGCTCGGGAACATCTTCTCCATCGCAGGGAATCCAGGGACAGGGAATATGGGTGTAATGTTCTGCTGATAAATATTGGGCTACAATGCTGGCAGTGGTAATATTCTCGAGCACATCGGCATAAGACTTGCCCCTTTTTTCCATGGATGCATCCGGCTGTTCCGAACAGGGGGCTCCGTCTATGCCCTGACAGGAAATTGGCCCATCTTCAATGCTACCGGTGTCCGATGCAGGCAGGGTCTCCCCTGCTGGGATTGATTCCTGGGAAAATCGTTGGGCAACCGCCTTTACACAAAGATGATAAACATATTCCCCCAGATGGAGGATGGACGCCTGCCCCGGAGAGACAAAATCCAAAAAACGAACACGATCCAGGGGGGGGATTTCAATGCCTGTTTCCGCCATAAATCGCTGTCGATGGTCAAGGTTGAAGGCCTCCAATAATTGCAGTACATATTTTTCTTGATACTGCATCACAGCCCTGCCCTTTTCCATGAATTCCATGACATGGGGTTCGGCCAGAAAACATAAAAAAGACTGGGAATCCATGAAACCCCTTGAGACCCAGATCAACGAAACATATCGATCCCTGTACCGAGCACTGAACTCAATGCCGATGCGTGTATCAATGCCCATGATCTCTGCTGCTTCCACAAGCTCTGCCACAAATCGTGGCTCCAGGTATTGATAATAGATCACCCGCAGTCTCCGGATACCTTTGATCCAGGCGTCCATAATAAGATGTGTGGGGGTTTTACGGCCTTTGCTGTTAGCATCATGGACATGATCGTCAAAGGTGAGCTGATTCCACTCTTCAGGCATCTCTAATAGATGATATTTCTGGAGCTGCCGACGAATCAAGCCGGGTTTACCCGATGCCGTTTTCCGAAAATCATGGGCCAGTTCCAGTTGACGGCCATAGTGTCCCCTGGCCCTTACCATCTCTTTCATTAACTGTAGCAACACCCGGGCAGAATTCAGCGGCATGGGACCGGTGCTGGTGTCAATGATCTCATCCCGCAATCCCTTTAGTGCCTGGATGCGGTTTTCCTCATCCCTCCGTTCCAGGGAGTTGAGCAAATGCACCACGGAGTAGGCAATGCGAAGCCCCTTGGACTCTGCCAATTCCTTGATTCCCAGGGGATGAAAAAAGGGGTAATAGAGTTTCTGGGTGTACCCCAAAGATAGCGGGCTGTCATAAAGATCATTAACAATTTTGATCAGATCATGGTCCCTGATGTCAAAGAAAAAACGGGTAAACAGAGTGCTTTTTTCATGCCGCCGTGGCGATTTGTAATCCATTTTTTTCTCCTTTCCATTTCTTATTTTGCCTGGCGGTTCATTGTTATCAACAATAGATGACAAAAGAAGTATCACAGCAAATCCACTGATCACAACACTTTGTTTTTACCAAGGGGACTGAATCATTTCCACAAACCGGCAACTTAAGCTAAAACAGATTGGGCAGAACAACGTCTTAACAGCCCTTGCAGACATATTAACATTATGATTTTTCATGCTTGAATAAGCCTCGTTTTATGATAAAGTTGGTCTGTTTTGGGTATCCTTCATACGACCCCAAAAGGATAGCGTATTTTACATGTCTTAATACCAAAAATACAAGTCAACCTGCTAAAATATTAACAATAAAGCTTTTTATTAGTATGAAGTCATATGAAACGCACTATAGCTTACAATCTTTTGGGGAAAGCTCCTGCAAATGTGGAATGATCAAAAAAAGTGTAAAGTACTTTTGAAGTATACCCTGTTTTGATCCAAAAAAATAAAAAATTTTATGCACACTGGCCATCATTGCCGTTGGCAAACATAACGAATTATCAAAACCAGGACAGACAATTATGAAATCTTTTCACTGGGGCGAACATTTTGTAACGGGATTGGCAGAAGTTGATAAACAACACCATTATCTTGTGGATATTATTAATCAGTTCAGCGGTCTGCTGACTGAAAATGTAATAAATATTAAAGATGTAGATCGTTTATATAATCAGTTAGCAGATTACGCAGTATACCATTTCCTGAAAGAAGAACAATTAATGTCAAACATTAAGGTGGATGTACTTCATTTGAATCGCCATAAGGATTCACATAACGGCTTTCTGGATGACGTAACGTCTATCTATGCCAATATTTCCATGGATAACCTTGATCAGTCCCGCGCTTTTCTGAAGTTTCTCATGCATTGGCTTGCCTACCATATTCTTGGTGAAGATCAGGATATGGCAAGCCAGATCAATGCGATACAATCTGGCATGAGTCCCCAGGAGGCATACAAGAAACTGGAACAGGAAAAAAACAGTTCAACGGAACCATTGCTCGAGGCATTGAATGGTTTGTTCGAGCAGGTGTCCTTGCGAAACAAAGAGCTAAAACAACTGAACGAGTCCCTTGAAGAAAAAGTGGCATTACGTACCAAAGAATTATCCGAGGCCAACCGGCATCTTGAATCATTGTCTTTGACAGATATGCTCACAGGTCTCCCCAATCGTCGTCATGCCATGCAGAGTCTTTCCAGCCTTTGGGATGAAGCCTTGCAAAAAAATTCTTCATTGGTTTGCATGATGATAGATGCGGATCATTTTAAAGAAATAAATGATGCTTATGGTCATGATGTGGGAGATGAGGTGTTAATAGAACTGGCTAAGGGACTTCAGCACTCCTTGAGAAATGATGATGTTGTATGTCGTCTCGGTGGTGATGAGTTTTTCATTATTTGTCCCAATACGAATCAAGAGGGTGGAATGCATATCGCAGAGTTGACCCGTAAGGCCGTATCGGAACTTCGAGTACCAACCGCTGGCGAACCTTGGCATGGCAGCATCAGCGTCGGTGTTGCATCTCGATTGCCAGGCATGAAGAGCTATGAAGAATTAATTAAAATGGCTGATAAAGGCGTATATGCGGCTAAGAAAGCTGGGAAAAATTGTGTAGGAACAGCAAGCTGATGCGTTATGTAATGCTGTACGAGTTTCACAGTGGGCAATTTGCTATGTGACTTTAACTGCGCGTGAGCGCTTAAATTTTTGGATATTGTTTAATGACAGATTCACAACTTTCTACACCCGAAGAAGTAACCTTTACCAATTATAGAATGGATGTCCGTTATGATGGACAACAATACTACGGATGGCAGCGCCATAAAGACAAACCAACCATCCAGGGGGCATTGGAAAATGCGGTGACAGACTGCTTTGGATTGCGATGCAATGTGGAGGGTTCCGGACGTACCGATCGCGGGACCCATGCGTTGGGCCAGGTGGCGACAATTCGTCTTCCAAGGGACATTGATGATAAAGAAACCCTGATAAGCCTTAATAATGCCCTTGATAAAACCATTGAAATTATCCATTTTCAAAAGGTTGATGATGATTTTCATGCAAGGGAATCTGCCAGGGGCAAGTGCTACCGCTATAAAATTTGGAATCAATTGGATTTACCCCCTGAAATGGACGGAAAAGTGTGGTACATTCCTGAGAAACTGGATGTACGGGCCATGCAAAAGGCCTGTCCTTTTTTCGTGGGCAAAATAGATTACGCCTCCTTTGCCAAGGTTCCCAATTATAAAAGAGCCACCACCATACGAACGGTGCACGCCCTTAATCTCAGACAAGATGATGATGTTTTAAATTTTTCAATTATAGCAGACGGTTTTTTATACAAAATGGTCCGAAATATTGTTCGTGCACTGGTTAAGGTGGGGGAAGGAAGAACACAAATCAAGGATATTCCCCGTATTATAAAGGCAAAAAATCGTCAGGCAGCACCTGGCACGGCTCCTGCGTCGGGGCTTTACCTGAATGCTGTTTTTTATGATAAAAACAGTCTGGATGCTGCTATCCAAAAAATCCGGGATGATAAAGATTGATAATGAGTGACTTTGTCCACCAGCGACATAAATCCCCAACGAATTTAAATCAGCCGCGTGAGTTGATTGTTGCCTGTGTACCTATGCGGAGCAACGTCAATATTTCCCAAATTGCCCGCACGGCCAGTGCTTGCGCAGTGGGAAAAATGATTATTTGCGGAGCCGCATCATTAATTCCAAAAATTGCCCGGGATGCGACATCCGCGCTTTCCATTTCCATCCACCGATCTCTGAGCCCTGTACTTAAAAAACTCAAAAAAGATGGCTTTAAGGTAGCTCCAGGTCAGATGCCAATGGACAAACAAATTGAGGCAACCTGGATTAAACGTGCTGAGACAGATGATAAGGGAAATAAAAAATGGTTGACAATGCAGCAGCGGTCAAGAAGGCTTTGGAAAAAGAGATTCAAACCCGTAATAACAAATATCAGCAATGCGGTCAACACCCAGCAGATACCGCCCATCTG
>CAKZLA010000270.1 GCA_937124525.1 uncultured Desulfobacterium sp. | reverse complement strand
CGAAAATTGTTAGCACCAGGCCGGTGCGTTTTTTTAGAAGAACCCGTTAAAGGACCAGGTTCCCTTAACGGGTTCTTTATGTAAGGAACGGGCAAGTTTTTGTATAAACAGGCTTCGTGGGATGTCCACAGCCCCCATGGAAGCCAGATGGGTGGTGGCCACCTGGCAATCAATGAGATCAAACTCCAGGGCTGTCAGGTGATTGCACAAAGCTGCCAGGGCAACCTTAGAGCTGTTGCTCACAAGGGAAAACATGGATTCCCCAAAAAAAGTGCGACCCAGTGAGACCCCATAAAGCCCCCCCACAAGTTCCTTACCCTGCCATGCTTCCACGGAATGGGCCACCCCTTTTTCATGGAGACGGGTGTAGGCCGGGATCATGCCATCCACAAGCCATGTGTCTTCCCCCTTTTCTGTGCGGGAGCGGGCACATGCCGTGATCACCGTGTTAAAACACTGATCCATGGTGATGGTGAATTGACTCTTTCGAATGCATTTGCCAAGGCTTCTGGAGATATTGATTTTGCGGGGATAAAGAACCATCCGGGGGTCCGGGGACCACCATAAAAGGGGCTCCCCATGGGAAAACCAGGGAAAAATACCGTTTTGATAGGCCAGAATCAGGCGTTGGGAAGAGAGATCTCCCCCAACGCCCAATAATCCATCTCTCCGGGCCAGGTGTGCCGGTGGGAAAACAAGGGCCTCGGATAATCTGAAAACCGGCATTTATTTTTTATAGTTAAAAGAAAGTTCGTTGTTACGAAGTCCCAGTGACACCGTGCCTCCCTTTTCCAACTGACCAAAGAGAATTTCATCGGTGAGCCTGTCTTTTATCCGGGTCTGAATCACCCGGTCCAGGGGACGGGCACCAAATTTGGGATCATACCCCTCCCGGGCCAGCCAGGATTTTACTTTAGCATTGTATTTCAGGGTGACGTTTTTGGGCTTTAACAGTTCCCTCAGGGCCTTCATGCCCTTGTCCACGATGAGTTCCATGATCTCCTGGGACAGGGCGTTGAACTGAATCATGGAGTCCAGACGGTTCCTGAACTCAGGGCTGAAGGTGCGTTCAACGGCCCGGGAACCCTTGGCCTTGACATCATCCATCTGATCCCCAAATCCGATCTTGTTGGCGGTCATGTCCCGGGCACCGGCATTGGAGGTCATGATGATCACCACGTTTCTAAAATCAGCCGATTTTCCATTGTTATCTGTCAGGGTGGCATAGTCCATCACCTGGAGCAGAATGTTAAACAGATCCTGGTGGGCTTTTTCAATTTCATCCAATAAAAGCACCGAGTGGGGATGTTTGCGGATATTATCCGTGAGGATTCCCCCCTGTTCAAATCCAACATAGCCGGGGGGGGCCCCAATGAGCCGGGATACCGCATGTTTTTCCATGTACTCGCTCATGTCAAACCGCAGGAAATTGATCCCCATGTTAAAGGCCAGTTGACGGGCCACCTCGGTTTTACCCACACCTGTGGGACCGGTGAACAGAAATGATCCAATGGGTCTGTCCGGTGCAGAAAGCCCGGCCCGGGATCGCTTGATGGCTGTGGTCAGGGTATCAACGGCATTGTCCTGGCCAAAAATTACCTGACTCAGTTTTTTGTCAAGATTTTCAAGATTGGATTTGTCCGTTGCCGTTACACTGGATGCGGGGATCTTGGCCATCTTGGCAATGGTTTTTTCAATGTCCCCCACCAGAATATTTTTTCGCCGGGCATTGTCTGACAGCCGGATCAAAGAGCCGGTTTCATCAATGACATCAATGGCCTTGTCTGGAAGGAAACGGTCATTGATATGCTTGGCAGAAAGTCTGGCCGCCGCTTCCAGGGATTCATCGGTGTAGCTTAACCCATGGTGTTCTTCGTAGCACCCTTTGAGTCCCTTTAAAATCTCAATGGTCTCCTCCACCGAGGGTTCAGGCACTTCAATTTTTTCAAATCGTCGGGAAAGTGCCCGGTCCTTTTCAAAGTGGTTTTTATACTCTTCATAGGTGGTGGAGCCCACACAGCGGATACTTCCGGTGGTCAGGGCAGGTTTTAGAATATTGGAGGCATCCATGGACCCGCTGCTGGTGGCACCGGCCCCGACCACTGTGTGGATCTCATCAATGAACAACAGGGCATTGTCTTTATTTTCCAGGGTCGTGATAACGTCTTTTAAGCGTTGTTCAAAATCCCCCCGGTATTTGGTGCCAGCAAGAAGTGCCCCCATGTCCAGGGCAAACATCTCAGCGTCCTTGAGAAAATCCGGCACTTTTTTTTCAAAAGCCTTCAGGGCAAGGCCTTCTGCAAGGGCGGTTTTACCAACCCCGGGGTCCCCCACAAATATGGGGTTGTTTTTTCGCCTTCTACACAGCACCTGCATGGCCCTGTCTGTTTCATTTTCCCTTCCAATGAGGGGATCAATTTTGCCATCCGCCGCTTTTTTCAAGAGATCAACGGTGAACATTTCAAGGGGTGTCTCTTTTTTGGTTTTCTGTCCGGGTTTACCTGCGGGTCTGATGGGCTTAAGCCCCGGACCCGAGGGTATTGGCCCGGGTGCCGTATTGTGGGATATGTAATTGAGCACATCCAGACGGGTGATGCCTTCGGCCTCCAGATAAAAGGCGGCATGGGAGTCCTTTTCCTGGAAAATCGAGGCCAGGATATCCCCCAGATTCACTTCTGCCTTTTCAGCGGAACGGGCGTGGTTAATGGCCCGCTGGATCATGCGCTGGAACCCGATGGTCTGCTGGAGGACATACTCTTTATCCTCATCCATGGCCTCCATTTTTTCCTTGAAAAAAATGTCCAGATTCTTTTTTATATTTTCAGTGTTGCCGCCGCACTCCTTGACGGTTTCAGCACCTTTGCCATGTTTCAGGATGGCATAGAGGACGTGCTCCACACAGACATATTCGTGGCGTCTTTTCTTGGCCTCTTTCACTGCCGCACCCAATGTTGCGCTTAATTCTTTGCTTATCATGGCCTACTCCTTCTCCATTGTACTTTTTAACGGGAACCCCTGCTCCCTTGCAAGGTTGTGCACAGTATTTACTTTTGTTTCTGCAACCTCACGGGTATAAACCCCACAGAGACCTATGCCCTTCTCATGTATATTAAGCATTATCCGGGTTGCTTTTTCAAGGGAATTCCCAAAAATATTTATCAGAATTTCCACAACAAATTCCATGGTGGTATAGTCATCGTTGTGCAAAAACACCTTATACATGGGGGGCACTTTTTCCCTTTGAGAGGTGTCTGAAGTGGTTTTTTCCCGGATGTCCGGTTCGATGGTACTCATATGAATATCAGGCTCCACAGCATTTTTTATATTTTTTGCCGCTGCCACAGTGGCACAGATCATTTCTGCCTATTTTTGCAGTGGATCGTTTGACAGGTTGTCGGGGCAAAGATTTGTCTGCTCCTGACAGGATCAGGTTGTCATTTTGTGGCTTTTGCATGACAGGGGCATCGGCACTGGGGGCAATTTGAATTCTGAACAGAATGCCAAGGGTCTCTTCCCTAATGCGGGCAATGAGTCCCTGGAACATTTCATACCCTTCTTTTTTGTAGATAATCAAGGGATTCTGCTGGGCATAGCTTCTGAGGCCAATCCCCTCCTTGAGATGATCCATATTAAGAAGGTGCTCTTTCCACAGGGTATCCACGGTTTGAAGCATGATGTATCGCTCCAGTTGGCGGGTATCTGTTTCTCCGATCAAGGCCTCCTTGGCCGCATACAGGGCCATGGCCTGATCGGCAATGGACTGAAATACATCCTTTTTGTCATCGGTTTGTGTGCTTAAACTGTCAAAGGTGATACTAAAGTCAAATTGGCGTTTTACGGCATCGGAGATACCCTCCCAGTCCCACTCTTCCATGGGAAGTTTATCGTCCTGGAATCGATCCATGATGTCCATGGCTTTTTCTTCAATCATCTCCATGATTTCAGATTTAAGATCTCCCTCCTTCAGGGCCTGACGTCGCTGTCGATAAATAATCTCCCGCTGTTGATTCATGACATCATCATATTCAATGAGCTGCTTTCTGATCTCAAAGTTGTGGCCTTCCACCTTGGATTGTGCATTCTCAATGGCCCGGCTGATGAGGTTATGTTCAATGGGCTCCCCCTCATCAATTCCCAGGCGATCCATGATGGCAGTGATGCGGTCTCCCCCGAATATCCGCAGTAGATCATCTTCCAGGGAAAGATAAAAACGTGAGGACCCTTCATCCCCCTGACGTCCGGATCGGCCCCGCAGCTGATTGTCAATGCGCCGGGATTCATGGCGGGAGGTACCCAAGATGTGAAGTCCTCCAAGGGCCTTAACCCCTTCTCCCAGAACAATATCGGTGCCACGGCCTGCCATGTTGGTGGAGATGGTAACCGCCCCTCTTTGACCGGCATTGGCAACAATCTCCGCTTCTTCCTGGTGGTGTTTGGCATTGAGAACGGTGTGCCTGACCCCCAATTTTTTTAGTTTTTTACTCAGATCTTCGGATACATCAATGGAGATGGTACCCACCAGTACGGGCTGGCCCTTTCGATGGAGGGCGATGATCTCCTGGATGGCTGCATCGTATTTCTCTTTCTGGGTTTTGTAGATGAGATCTGGAAAATCTTTCCGGATCATGGGGCGATGGGTGGGAATCACCAGTACATCCAAGTTATAAATCTTCTTGAATTCCGCCGCTTCAGTTTCCGCCGTGCCGGTCATGCCGCTTAATTTATCATACATGCGAAAGTAATTCTGGAAGGTGATGGCGGCAAGGGTTTGATTTTCATTGGCAATTTTCACCCGTTCTTTGGCTTCCAGGGCCTGGTGAAGTCCCTCACTATAGCGTCTGCCCGCCATGAGTCTGCCCGTGAATTCATCCACAATGACCACCTCATCATTTTTGACAATGTAGTCAACATCCCGCTTGAACAGGGTATGGGCCTTTAGTGCCTGGTTTAAATGGTGAAGAATTTCAATATTGGCAGGATCATAGATATTGTCCACCCCCAGAAGTTTTTCACCCTTGGCAATGCCAGCTTCGGTGAGCATGGCGCTTTTAGCCTCTTCATCAATGGTATAGTCCTCTTCCTTTTGGAAGGCCGGGATGATGGTATCTGCCTGCTGGTAGAGATGGGTGGATTTTTCCGCCGGACCTGAAATAATCAAAGGGGTTCTGGCTTCGTCAATGAGAATACTGTCCACCTCATCCACAATGGCAAAATTCAGTTCCCGCTGGGCCAGGGACTCCCTGTCAAACTTCATATTATCCCTGAGGTAATCAAACCCGAATTCATTGTTGGTTCCATAGGTGATGTGGGCATTATAGGCTTTTTTTCTCTCCTGGTCATTCATGTCATGGATGACAACCCCCACCTCAAGCCCCAGGAAATTATAAATTCGGGCCATCCACTCGGCATCTCGTTTTGCCAGGTAGTCATTCACAGTCACGATATGAACACCTTTGCCGGACAATGCATTTAGATAAGCTGGCAGGGTGGACATCAGGGTTTTTCCCTCACCGGTTTTCATCTCTGAAATTATACCCTGGTGCAAGGCAATGCCGCCGATGAGCTGGACATCAAAGTGACGCATGTTCAGTCTTCGCCAGGAAGCCTCCCGGACCAGGGCAAAGGCCTCGGGCAGAAGGTCGTCCAGGGATTCTCCTTCCTGGTGGCGTTGCTGAAATTCAGCAGTTTTTTCGGTGAGTTCCAGGTCTTCAAGTTGTTGAAAATAGGATTCCAGGGCATTTATTTTTTCCACCATGGGTAGAAGTCTTTTAATTGCCCGTTCGTTGCTGGAGCCAAATATTTTGGTGAGTAAACTGAATACCATATGATTAAATTACCTTCAAAAGTTGAGAAAATTTTTATGTATAACAATATATAAGCACGAATTGAAAAAAATGAAATATTTTTTTTGGCATTCTATATTGTCAGGTTAACATAGATAGTTTATGTGATTTTAATTTTTGTTACAAAAAAACACCATGGGAATGAGGCTTTGTGCCTGATTTCAACTCCAGCCATTTTGGGGCAGGGCAGATTTATATTTTTAATTCTTTTTTGAAGGTTAAGTTAAGCAAAGGAGGGGGGTAATATAACAATTATTGTTTTTTTGAGGTGGCAAGTTTACTGGAAAAATAGTTTGCCGGGTTTTCAGACTTACCATTGACCACCACTTCATAGTGGACGTGGGGGCCGGTGCTGTTACCTGTGCTGCCCATGAGTCCAATAATATCTCCACGATTTACCACATCTCCTTTTTTTACCAGAAATTTATTCAGATGCCCATATTTGGTGAGAATGTTATTGCCATGGTCAATGGTAACAAGATTCCCAATGAGCCATTTTTTTTTTGCAAAAATAACCTTCCCCCGGGCCGAAGCATAGACTTTGGTTCCCCTTTTATTGGCAATGTCTATGCCGGTGTGAAATTCCCGTTTGCCTGAAAATGGTGAAAGCCTGAAGCCGAACTTACAGGTGACAACACCAGATGTCGGTTTAATGGAAGGGGTGCAGGCCAGGATTTCATTCTTTTTTTCCAGTTCGTCTTTAAGTGTTTTAAATTTTGGGGTTTGCTGGTTGAGAAGCTTCTGGGTGGTATTAATGCTCTTTTGTATGATGTCCATGGCACTGCCACTGTCTCCGGGGCGATCAAGGGAGATGGAAAAAATGGGAGAGAGATCCCGGGCATTACCCCCGATTCCCTTGTTATCTTGGGAGGGGATAATCTTTTCTATATTGGCAAGGGTTCTGACCTGCTCCCCAAGGCTGGCAAGCTGTGTGGTTTGGTGGTGCATTGCCCTGATTTCATCTGACATGGACTGAAATCTATGGGTCATGTCCCCAAGTACCAGAATTTTTTCCATGAGCGCATCCTTATAATCCAGATTTTTGAGCAGATGCTCCCTGATTTCCTGTTCTTGTTCATGAAGGGTGCCATGTTGTGTGTAAATGGTATTGCGCAAAGAGGTATTGATGGAAGCCATCTGGTTCAATTGTTTGTGCTGGTGCCCACAATATAGAATCAGGAGCACCAGAAACACAAGTGTTGCACCCTGTAATAGGGGAAACCAGGGGAGGAAGGATCTCCTGTTACAAAATAAGGCCTTGAGTTTTTGATATAAAACAGAGGGGTACTGAAAAACGATGTGACGTTTTCCGTAAAGTTTGAAGTTTTTTGAGAGACGTTTTTGAATCAAGGCCCTTTTTTCCTAAGTCGTTTTTTAAAAAATACCCCCCTCGGCGTTTTCGTTACGGTCAGGGCAGTCCTCGGAGGCGGTATAATACCATTTTCTATCTTCGTTGTGGGCAGGCCGGGTGTAGAATAAGAATACGGTCTGCCCGTGGCAGTTATATGGCACCGGGAATCAGTTCAAGACCCCGTCGCTGGTTTATACCAAACATGAGATTCA
>CAKZLA010000269.1 GCA_937124525.1 uncultured Desulfobacterium sp. | reverse complement strand
ATGCAGGGCGCTGATCCGGAAATTATTGATTACGATAACCAACGAGCTGAGCCAATGCCTCGGGGGGCCATCTGGTCAGGCTTAAAACCGGATTTGCTTGTGCTTAGATACATTGATATTCCGGTATTACTGGCATTCGGCCAATATGACGCTCTTTGGGAGGAGATTGATCTTGCAGGCGAGGCAGACCTGTTTTCCAATGCATTGGTGACCACCTTTGTGCAGGTGAATGCAGGTCATACAAATTTACTACACCAGTCCAGCTTGACATTGCTTGACGAAATAGATAGCTGGCTGGTCACTTATTTTTAGAACAGATCTGTGGTATTGGTTAGGTTTTTTGTTCGGGGGCATGGCGGAATTCTTGCCAACGGTATTACAGGTGCACCCGTCCATATCAGGAACGCGATATGGCTGGTACCTAACGGCTCCGGTCAAAGAAGGGTTGCAACATTTGGGTTTAACCCTGAATCAAAATAGGAGAAGAGCATGTATATATCTAAGGTAGTTGGAGATGTTCGGAAAACTCCCGCTTTGATGGTGTATAAAAATAATGGGGCGATCCTGCGGCTGTTTTGTTTCCCCTATGCCGGAGGAGGTGCCGCAGCTTTTCGAATGTGGCCGGCGTTTTTACCGGATACCGTGGAAGTGTGCGGAGTTCAGCCGCCGGGCAGGGAAAACCGCATCAGCGAAGAACCCATTGCAGATGTTCACGAACTGGTGGCCCGGCTTTTACCATCGTTGGAACCTTGGTTTGACAAGCCCTTTGTCTTTTACGGTCACAGCACAGGGGGGATGGTTGCTTTTGAGATGATCCGGGAGTTGCGCCGGCAGCAAATGCCCCTTCCCCTCCATCTGGTTGTCTCGGGGGCAAGGGCTCCCCATATTCCCGAACCATCTCCTTTACACCACCTGCCAAAAGATGCCTTCATTCAGGAGTTGCGGCGGTTTTCCGGTACGCCTGAGACTGTGCTGGAAAACAATGAACTCATGGAAATCTATATACCCATTCTTAGAGCCGACCTTGCCATTGAGGAGAAGTACAGGTTTAAGGAGGAGGCGCCCATTAACATACCGATAACGGTCATTTACGGTATTGAGGATGATGAGGCCCCAAAATCAGTGATGACACCATGGAAACGATATACCACGGATTCCTTTGAATTGATCGGCCTGCAAGGCGGGCATTTTTTCATCAATACCGCCAGGGAGGCTTTTTTATCCTGCCTTGCCCGTATAATAGCTCCTTTTCAGTCCCAAATCCGGCAGTCGGGTTAAAGGAAGGAGCATGTGCCGGGCGGATAAAAAAAAATAGTTTTGATTGCATCGGCAGCCCCCCTGGTATCCATCAAGCCCATGAATCCCAGCAAAGCTGTCACAGTGATGGCCAAGCTTGAGCAGGTCAATCCATGGAGGTCAAAGATCGTCCGGCCCTGTCCATCATACATTCTGCTCCCAACGGGTGCCTATTTGACTAATTTTTATTTTGGCCTATGGTCTTAGCACGCTAAGGCCATGTGCCCTTTATTTTTTATGGTCAATACATCATTTTTGAAAATGGAGGAAATTTAAAATGAATTCAAACGAAATTTTGAATCAGATAGGCGCTACCCCCATGTTTAGAATTGGGCTTGGGGAAAATGACGACATGAACATCTACGCAAAAGCAGAATACCTGAATCCGGGAGGTTCAATCAAAGATAGAGTTGCCCTTTTTATTATCGAAGAGGCTGAAAAAAGAGGTCAATTAAAAAAAGGAATGGCCATAGTAGAAGCAACCAGCGGAAACACGGGAATTGCAGTTGCAATGGTTGGTTTGGTCAAAGGGTATGATGTCAGGATTATTATGCCGGAAAATATGAGCGATGAGAGAAAAAAGATGATCCGGGCTTTGAATGCTGAATTAATTTTTAACGCCTCCTGAAAAAAATGTGGCAGGTGCTGTTGAAAAGCTTAAAGAGATTATGACTGAAGAAGACAACATCTTTGTACCTGACCAGTTTGAAAATCATGACAACAGTATGTCCCATTATCTCTCCACAGGACCGGAGATATGGGAAAATATGAACGGCCATGTGGATATTTTCGTGTCAGGCCTTGGAAGCGGCGGCACACTCATGGGAACAGGGAAATACCTGAAGGAAAAGAATCCTGAGATCATGATTGTGGCGGTTGAACCGAAAAATGCCTCTGCGCTTCTGGGCCATGAGCCGGGACTCCACAAAATAGAAGGCATAGGCGATGGATTTGTTCCCTCCATTGTGGATACCAGTCTTATTGACAAGGTCATTGAAGTTGACGATGACAGCGCGGTCGAAATGACCCGCCGGCTTGCAAGTAAGCAAGGCTTCCTCGTAGGAATTTCTTCCGGTGCCAACGTATGTGCAGCCCTTGAAATGCGGCATCTGTTTGGAAAGGATAAAAATATCGCCACCATTTTCCCGGACGGCGCGGAAAGATATTTCAGCACAGCCCTTTTTGCTGACCGGCACCGGGAATTGGCCATTGCCATATAGCTTTTGCCGACGAAAAATAGGGGACACTAACATTGCCCTTCATCTCATACAAAGAGGGAACCATAAGCAGGCCTGCTTTTTTATTGATGATGACTACCAGTGTTATCTTCAATGGCCTGAAGAGTATGCTTCCATTCCACATTGTTTAATCCATTCTTATGTCTTGATGACCAATCATGTTCACCTTTTACTGACCCCCAAAAGGGAAAACAGCGCAGGCAATCTTTTGAAACGTTTGGGGCAACGGTATGTTCAACATATCAACCGGACGTATAAACGAACGGGAACTCTGTGGGAAGGTGAGAGCGTTTGATCGCCCATATTGATTTCAAAGGCCTTATGACACTTTCTCATAAGTAATTTCTGCCATTTTTACTATTTTTGCCCCTTTAGGGGCTTTTCTTGACAAATTTGCGGCCTGTTTCTGCGGCAACCATCGAATGGGATCATTTAAAATTTGATAAAAAAGGCATCTGTTTTGCTTCAGGGATAATTTTTTCAATAGGTGCTTGCCCACTGTTAGGCTGAATCGTGAAAAAAT
>CAKZLA010000268.1 GCA_937124525.1 uncultured Desulfobacterium sp. | reverse complement strand
AGGCCCAAAAGCTTTTAAATATTATAAAAGAAAACCCTTATCAAACTCCCCCACCGTATGAAAAGTTAGTCGGTGATTTAGAAGGTGCTTATTCCAGAAGGATAAACATACAGCATAGATTGGTCTATCAAATATATGACAATGAAAAAATCATAAAAATCCTAAGATTATGGACACATTATGAATAAACCACATCACCCTTGAATCTTTCCCAGCAAAAATTTTTGGAAAACCCTTTCTGCAAGTGTGGGAATTTTATCCTGTAAAATGGCGAGGGATATTTGATTAATAATCTCAGATTTTGCGGTTCTACCGGTTCCGGGTTAAGAAAACATCCACCAGGGCAAAATCAATCTCCCCTTTTTCAACCATGGGCAACAGCGTCCCTGGATCGCCGAACTTAAGATAAAAGGTGACATTGGGGTATTTTTCACGAAATGCCGCCACAATGGCTGGAAAATAGGTTTTCCCAAACTCCACCGGCGCTCCGAGCTTTCCAAAGGGTTGATCCCTGGCCGTTTCAAGGGTTTTAAGACAGACTTCCAACGATTCCATGAAAGGCTTGACAATGGCAAACAGTCACAATGTGATCATGCCCCAGGCATTTAATATCGCACATTACCAAGGAGGTGGTATGATGGAATCAACCCAGCGCTCATTTTTTTGGCACCACCCCACTGTGAATGCACAAAAATCAATTTTAAATTTTATAGACAAAAGCTTGAAAACATTAATATTTATGGTATCTTCAGCGGATACCACGGATACCCTTGGTAAAAAAGAGATTCAAGAATCAAGATCCCATGGCATCACTCCCAACGGAAGTGTTAAGGCATTATTCTGGATTGCCGGTTCCATCACCATGGCCATCTTAATAGGACAGTTGAGCTGACGATTTATTTTAATATCCATGGCGCTCCATTTTTTATCTAAGCCGTGCTTCTTTCTTTCCCAAAATTCCCACATTAAAATTTTCGTATCAACACCACCCCGGCGGTGATCAGACCAATGCCAGCCAAGCGCATCCAGGACATCGGCTGGGTCTGGATGCCGAAGGCCCCGAAATGATCCATGAGAACCGCCATTAACAACTGCCCAGCCACCACCAGAGAAAAGGTCAGAGCAGCCCCCAGCTTGGGGGTCAGGATAATGGTGGCGGCCACAAAAACAGCCCCAAGACAACCGGCGGCCCAGACCATCCAGGAAAGACCCGATGCCTGCCGGATACTGCCCAGATCAATCTGGACCACAAGCGCATAGATAAACAGAGAAACTGTGCCAACGGAAAAGGAGATCAATGCCGCAAACACGGGATCTCCCAAGGCCCGTCCCATTTTCGTGTTCAGCACGGCCTGGACCGGCACCAGCATCCCGGCCACCAGGGCAAATAACAATAATATCACTTTCATGGTAATATCCTTTGGTGGTGTTTACCCACAAGCATTTTGAACAGATCTCTTTGTTCCCTATCCTGGACCCGTTGTACTTCAAGGGGAGCAAACTCTTCCACACTGCCGCTGAGAACACTGTTTCAATTATTTAATTATTGCTATCGGATGTGTGCTGTCAAAAGTGGCCGAGCTTAGAACCAAGCCCAAATTTTCGTATCAACACCCCTCATTTAGTAAAACGGCTCGGACAAATCAATGTTTTTTCTCAAATACATATCAAAAAACAAACCAGATTGTACCTCACGTTCAAAAGTGGTAGGTATGCAAGAATAGGGTCTATCTTCTTTATATCCAGCAGGCTATATATATTTTGAATGGTATAGGGATAGACCTGCCAACGAATAGCTAAAAAAAATAAGACTTACATCTTGAACGCCCACTTTGTGAACGAGATCCGGGTAATTTTAAAAAACACAGATTGAGGAAACCAATAACAATGTCCCATCCCCAAAGAATTTCACATCCATCGGTCCCCCGGCACATCTTTAAAATCATATTTTCTGTAACGTTGTTATGTTACGTCCTGTATTATACTCCCGGAACGGCATGGGGAGAGGAGGGCAACCCATGGTCCCACAGTCTCTATTTTGAGAATGATCTCTTCACGGGAACCGACAGTAATTACACCAATGGGGTAAAATACGTTCTGATTTCTCCGGATTTATCCCCCCGGGCAAAAGAAATGGGCAACATCCCCAAAAAAGTGCTGGGTTATATCCATAAAATCCCCTTTATCCGGAACACCCCTGCCCAAACCTCCCACAAGGTGGAGTTTGCCTTGGGACAGAACATGTACACGCCATCGGATATAAGCCTCCATGGGCTCATTGAAAACGACAGGCCCTATGCCGGATGGACCTATTTTGCCACGGCCTACCACAACAAAAGTGATCTTTCACCCCAACGCTCCGTCATGGACACTGTTGAGCTTCAACTGGGCATGATAGGCCCAGCTTCCATGGCCGAAGAAAGCCAGAAGCTCATCCACAGGCTCCGGCATATTGGTATGCCCGAGGGATGGGATAATCAACTGTCCAACGAACCCGGTCTTGTCATGGCCTGGGAAAGGAAATGGCTCTATCATCCAATGTCCCAGGGATTTGGGTGGGATACCATTTTTCATTCAGGCTTTACCCTTGGCAATGTATCCACCTATGTCAATGGAGGGATGGAACTCCGGCTGGGCTGGAACATCCCAAGAACCTTCGGGGTCTCCCTCATCCGGCCCGGGGGAAGCACCCGGATGAGTCAAAGCCACCTTCCCGGAATCTATCTTCTGGGGGCAGCCGATGGTCGCTGGGTGGCAAGGGATATTTTTCTGGACGGAAATACCTTTCGCAGTAGTCATTCTGTAGATAGGCGCTCCTTAGTGGGTAATGTATCTATTGGTATTGCAGCGACTTTCGATCGTTGGAAACTATCCTATGCCAATATCTGGCGTAGCAAGCAGTTCGAGTCGCAGAAAAGCACACACAGCTATGGATCACTGGCGGTTTCGTATTCACTTTAAGCTTGTTTAATCTGACCCGGTTGCAACAGCTACGGCTAAGTCCACCTTTTCATTAATAAAACGACTACAATAAATAAGTTCTTTAAGGAAGATGTGCGTGACAGAACACCAATGACTACATTTGGCAGGTCTGGGGTTCAGGATAAATTTTATAAAAGGGTAGTGTTATGGCACTTCTGAAAAAAAACTTATGGTCAATTTTCTACATTTTGACCCTGCTCTTTACCCTTTACTTTGCTTTTGTCTCTTACTCCCAGTGGCAA
>CAKZLA010000267.1 GCA_937124525.1 uncultured Desulfobacterium sp. | reverse complement strand
CGAAGCCATGGGCGCAGACAGTATCTGCATTAAAGATATGGCAGGACTCATGGCCCCCTATGACGCCTACGAGCTGATCAAGGCTCTGAAGGAAAATGTCAAGCCCCTGATTCATCTGCACAGCCATTTTACTTCGGGCATGGCATCCATGACCCATTTAAAGGCCGTGGAAGCAGGCGTTGATATTCTGGATACCTGCCTGACACCCTATGCGTACAGAACCTCCCATCCGGCTCTGGAACCCCTGGTCATGTCCCTCATCGGCACCGATAGAGACACCGGTTTTGACATTGAGACCCTGGCCTCCATCAATGAGACCCTGGAAAAAGAGATCCTGCCCAAATACAAACATCTGTTGGATGACAGCAAGGTGTCTGTAATTGATATCAATGTATTGCTCCACCAGACCCCCGGGGGCATGCTCTCCAATTTGGTCAATCAGCTCAAGGAGATGGACGCTCTGGACAGACTGGGAGATGTGTACAAAGAACTGCCCAAGGTGCGTAAGGATCTGGGCCAGATTCCTTTAGTCACCCCCACCAGCCAGATTGTGGGTATCCAGACCGTGAACAATGTGCTTTTTGACACCAAAGAAGAACGCTATAAGATGATCACAGCCCAGGTAAAAGATCTTTGCTACGGACTTTATGGAAAGACCGCCGTTCCCATTGATGCGGAGCTCCAGAAAAAAGCTCTGAAAGGATATGAGCGTGGGGAAAAACCCATCACCTGCAAGCCTGCTGAAGTGCTTAAACCGGAACTTGCAGCGGCCAAGGAAATCATTGGCGATCTGGCCGTGGATGATGATGATCTTATCCTCTATACTTTGTTCCCTGTGACAGGTAAAAAGTTTCTCCAGATCAAATACGGCAAAGAGGCCGTGCCCGAATCCATGAAAGCCATTACCATGGAAGAGGTGGCCCGTCGGGATGAGATTCTCCGCAAGGCAAAGGCAGGAGAACTGGTTGAAAAACCATCCGGTGATGCCCCGGAAAAAACCGAGGCCCTGCGTACCTTTAATGTGTTTGTGGAAGGCGAATATTTTGAGGTTGGTGTGGATGAAGTCGGTGGTGCACCGGTGATTGCCTATGCCCAGCCTGCTTCGGCAGCCCCTGCTTCGGCATCTACTCCTGCTGTACCCGTGGCAGCTCCGGCACCAGGTCTTGTGCCTCCGCCTCCGGCAGCGGCGGCAGCCCCTGCGGCTCCTGCTCCGGCAGCCCCGGCTCCGGCACCCCGTAAACCCGCACCTGCTGCGGCTCCGGCCCCGGCTGCCGGTGATGGCTCCGGCGTTCCGGTGAAGGCCCCCATGCCTGGCATGGTTATCAAGTATGAAAAAAATGTGGGGGATACCGTGAAAAAAGGAGATATTATTGTAATCCTGGAAGCCATGAAAATGGAGAACGCTCTGCCGTCTCCGGCAGATGGTGAGATCACTGCTATTAACTTTGCTTCAGGTGATTCCGTGGCCAAGGATGCAGTTCTGGCCCTTATCGGTTAAGTTGTAGATATAGTAGTAATATAATGAATATAATTCAGGTATATTTGAGTAATTTTAACTTTGACTGTTCGGGGGCGTTCAAGCCTGAGAGCCTGATAATTTTTAAACAGGCTTTGACTCCTCCTGGATTTTGAATCCAAAATTAGAGTTGCACCTGCACGCATGTTTTGTTGAATAAATGTGGGGGAACCATCGTGGTATCAAGATGGTTCCCCCATTTTAATTTGGGGCTTGCTTTCTAAGACCTATGATCAAATTTTCTGGGACTTTTTTCTGGAAGAGCGGTGTCAGTCTTGCTTTATTAGCGTTTTTCTTGCTTTTCTGTTCCGGCTGTTTTAAAAGTATACATTTGATTTCAGCAGCCATTTTAATTGGGGGTATTCGAGGTAGCTCAAGGAGCTCTGCCAGATTTTGAGTCAAGATTAAAATTGCTGTGATTCCAGCCGCACACTGGCTGAAATGATAGACCAAGCCCGTTAATATAAAGGTAGGACTGCCATGGAATATTTTTATTCAGTGAAAGTGCCAAGATTCCGGGAGATAAAAATTAAACGATCCACCTTTATTTGTGCCCTTTCCCAGGTGGATTCCATGGAAGACGCCAAAGTTTTTATCTCCTCCATTGCATCGGAACATAAGACCGCCACCCATAATTGCTGGGCATATATTGTGGGTGAACGGGGGGAGACCTTTCATAGCTCTGACAATGGAGAACCCTCCGGAACCGCTGGCAAACCCATGCTCAACGTGTTGCAAAGCCATCATATGACCCAGATTGTGGCCGTGGTGACGCGATATTTCGGCGGTGTCAAGCTTGGCATCCGGGGGCTCATTGAGGCCTATGCAGAGGCGGTGGAATCCGCGGTGGCCCTGGAAAAGCTGATGAAACTTGTAAAAATTAATTCTTACCAGGTCACCTTGCCCTATGCCTTTAACGATACGTTGCTGTATCAATTAAATAATTATGGGGTGGTCATCGCCGAAACGGATTACACAGACCAGGTGACCCATGGGGTGGAGGTGGAAGCCCATCGTGCCCCGGAACTGGAAAGACTGTTGACAGAATATCAGGATGGGGGAAAACTGACCTTTGAAGGTCCCCTGGACTCTGAGGCTCAGGATTGTTAAATATAGGAGAAAACATGAAAAAAATAGCAGCACATATTGAAAACTGGCTTAGCACCCATTGTGAATCCGCAGGCCTTGAAGGCTTTGTGGTGGGGGTCTCTGGAGGAATTGATTCTGCAGTCACCTCCACCCTTTGCGCACGTACTGGTAAAAAAGTAATTGTGTTGAACATGCCCATTCACCAGGCACCTGACCAGGTGGCCCTTTCCACCGGGCATATTAAATGGCTGGAAGAGACATATGACAATGTCTCCGGTGTAACCGTGGATCTTACCCCCTCTTTCCAGGCGTTGGAAACCACTTTGCCCCGGGACATACAGGATGGGCTGACCATGGCAAACACCCGGTCCCGTTTGAGAATGCTCACCTTGTATACCTTTGCCGGTCACCACCGCATGATGGTGGCAGGCACAGGAAATAAGGTGGAGGATTTCGGGGTGGGCTTTTACACCAAATATGGCGATGGCGGTGTGGATCTGTCCCCCATTGCGGATCTGTTTAAATCCCAGGTGTATGCCCTGGGCCGTTTTTTAGGGGTCAATGATGCCATTTTATCGGCAGCCCCCACCGATGGATTGTGGGAAGATGATCGCACCGATGAATCCCAGATAGGGGCCACCTATCCCGAGCTGGAATGGGCCATGACTTTTGAAGAAAATTCCGGAAATCAGTTGGATATTACTCCCCGCCAGAAAGAGGTGTTAGATATTTACAGGGGCTTTCACCGGGCCAATCAACATAAGATGCTGCCCATCCCCGTGTGCACCATACCCCGGGAGCTATAGCGTAAGATTTGGGAAATGGAGAGATATGGATGCTTATGAAGGTGGAAAAACTTCTGAAAACATAGAGAAGAAGGAGACCGCCACAATCCTGGGGCAGTGCTGGAGAATCTTTGATGCCATTGATGACTACGTCACCATCCTTGACCTTGATAAACGTATTATTTCAGCCAACCACTCTTTGCTTGAGGGGTTTCAGGTTGAACTGAGCCAGATTTCCCATTGCAAGTGTTATGAAGCTTTATGGGACATGGATGAAAATTGTCGTATCTGTCCGGTTGAAAAGGTATTGCACGACCTTAAGACCCATACCATAGAGGTGGAAAACCGGCGTATGGGAAAAACATTCGTGATCTCAGCTTCTCCCATATTTGATGACAATAACGATATTGTGGGTATGGTCCATGTGACCAAGGATATTACGGATCGTAAAAAATCTGAAAATGCGTTAATTGAGGCCCGTTCCCAGCTTGAAGCCCGTGTGGTGGAGAGAACCCGGGAATTGACCATTTTAAATGAGAGGCTGTACGCTGAGATTGCCGAGCGAAAAAAAGCGGAAGCCGGCCTGATCAAGCGTACAGCTGAACTTGATCTGAAATCCAAAACACTTGAGGAGGCCAATATCGCTTTACGGGTTATCCTCAAGGCCCGGGAGGATGACAAAAACGAGCTTGAGGATAAGGTGCTGGCCAATATGAAAAAGCTTGTATTGCCCCATCTGGAAAAACTCAATATCAGTCGTCTGGACGATTCTCAACGCGCCTGTCTATCTGCTTTACAGGCCAATCTGGAAGATCTGGTCTCCCCGTTTTCACAACGACTTTCATCCCCGTTACTTAATTTGACACCCCGGGAAATTCAGGTGGCCAACCTCATTAAAGAGGGGCGTGGCAATAAAGAGATTTCCGAATTTTTCAATATCGCTCTGCGCACGGTGGAGTTCCATCGAGAAAATATCAGAAAAAAAATTGGTCTGGTCAATAAAAAGGTCAATTTAAGATCGCAATTGATGCTGTTCTAAAAGCCCTGAAAATAAGATAGCTCATTCAGAAAGTGTAAATTATTTTTAAAGGATGACGATTATTTGTACCAAATACCGGCTTTTTACTGGTAGTTTACTGGTATATATTTGGTGTTGTGTTTTGTTGACAAGGGGGTATTATTAACGGAACTCAACTTTATAAGCGATGTCTGGGCCGGAGACGGCTGCTGATGGCATCGTAGAAATGTCAAACAGAGAAAGGAAAAGCGAGCAATGAACGAGATTGATGAAATTATTGGAGAGGCAGATGATGCGTTGTTGATAAAAAGAGTTGTGGATTCCTTTCGGAGGACCATGGTTCATTATGGTCAATGGTTTGCCCAGGTGGAGCACCAGCTGGGCATGGAAAAGGCAATGGAGGTTGAGGCCGATGTCTGGGGAGCCAGTTTCCAAAACCAGTTGAAGCGCCTGTCCAAAATTTTTGGTTTTGAAATCAAAGATGGGGTGCCTGCCCATCTGCATACACTTTCCCGTGAGGAGTTAATTGATCTGCTTAAGAATCTTGGAATTAACTGGTTGGCCAACGACGGAATCTGGTTCCAGGCAGTGGAAAAAAAATATGGCATGAATGATGCCAAACGCTGCAATGACTCCTGCTGGACAAGGTACTCTCCCTTTGAGGCAGAACGGATTAAACAACTGCTTGAATTACCGGAACAGGGGGGAATCCCTGCCCTGAAAAAAGCATTGGCTTTCAGGATGTATGCCCTGATCAACAAACAATCCATTGAAGATGTGAGTGAAAATTGTATTATATTTCGCATGAATGAGTGCCGGGTTCAGGTGGCAAGAAAACGAAAAGGGCTTGCGGATTATCCCTGCAAATCCGTGGGGCTGGTGGAGTACCCCTATTTTGCCAGTACCATTGATTCGCGCATTGTCACCGAATGCGTGGGATGTCCTCCGGACGAACATCCCGAAGAGTGGTTCTGTGCCTGGAAGTTCACGCTTGTTGAGTAGAATGCTTGTTGAATAGGAAGGAGGAGACCTTGCCATGTCGAACAATATTCTTAAATTTGCCATGAATCGAAATACCAGCGTTGAAAAGATCAATGGTTCCAATCTGCGTTCCGTGTGTCGGTTGCGTGACACCCTCACCGATGCCGAAGTGGTTATTGAGGTGAAAATGCCGGACATGGAGATCTGTGCCATATCCGGTTATTTCAGGCACGCCTATTTCGGAGAAATTGAAGACCTTGACCAGCGCCTGCAAGCGGTGATCGGGGTGCGGGTTGCTGCTGGTATGTTGAAAATCATTAAGGGATTGATGGGTGAAGAGGAAAAAAATCAACAGATCGTCTATATGGTGGAAGAGTGTTGTCACGGAGTGATCTTGACATTGACCCGAAAAGTGCTTCAAAAAGCCCCTGATGACGAACCCGGTAAGGTCTTATTCTATTCAAATATGGTCAAAAAAAGTATCCGCCTCTATGATCGCTGTGCTGCGTTTGCCAAAGGGACCCCATTGGTTGCTGAACTCGAATCTGAGAAGGCCCAAGGAGGGGTGTGATGTTTGATTTTATGCGTAATAAAGTAGTTGATGTGGCTCGTTTGGACCAGGAAACCCTTGAGGTGCATGGCATTCTGGATGATTCCATCTACAGCCTGGAACTGGACTTTAAGGTCAATATCAGCGATTTAATCTGCTCCGGGGTCAAGGGACGATGGCTGCGCTGGACAACGCCGGAATGTCCCCGGGCCATAGATTTTCTCAACGAAGCCGAAGGGTTTTGTCTTGGGGCTGGTATTGATGATAAAATTCATAAAACCATTGGGCGGCACTCTTGTCGCCATTTTGCCAACCTTTTTATTGAGTGTGCCCATGGGGTGCGGGAAACTATTAAATTGTTGGGTTGGCAGGAGGCCCAGAAAGATAATCCTGAGCTTACGTTTAAACAATTTATGCTCAATGATGAAAAGGTGCCGCTTTCTCAATCATCTGTTGTTATGGAAAATCACAAAGAAGTGCTCTGTCCTGTCCCTGGAGGTGCTGGGGGGGATGCGGCTCCCGTAAAATCGTCTACACGGGTGGAATCCCCCGTGACTTCCGGAAAAAATCATTCTGGCCAGGACAATTTTATCATTGATATGCATCTTCATACTTCACCTGCCTCACCCTGTGCGTCGGACTCTGTGGATGCCATGATCAAAGAGGCAAAACGCATTGGTTTGCAGGGTATTTGTCTGACAGATCATAACCATGTCTGGTCAGCAGATGCGGTGCAGGCCCTGCGTGAAAAACATGATTTTCTGGTGTTGCGGGCCAATGAGATTATCACGGAACAAGGGGATATATTGGTATTTGGTTTTGATGAAGATATCCAGGGGATTATCAAGCTTGCGGAACTCAAAAAACGGGTTGCTGCTGTGGGTGGGTTTATCGTTGCGGCCCATCCGTTTCGTGGGTTTTTGACCTTTGGGGCCGATGACGTCGGGCTAACGCCGGACAGTGCCATGGCCCGGGAAATGTTTAAGTGGGTTGATGGGGTGGAAACCTTAAACGGTAAGGTCACGGACACCGAAAATAAATTATCCCAGGATGTGGCAAAAGGGCTTGGCTTGCCATCAACCGGGGGCAGTGACGCCCATGACGTCTCAACTGTTGGGGTTTATGCCACCGCTTTTGATGAGATCATTAATGGTGAAGAAGCGTTGCTGGCCGCATTGAAAACGGGCAAATACCACCCGGTTATTTTTCGCTAAGATTCATCATTATCCTGATTTATTGTGCTATCCGTAACATGGGGAATGGGGTGTTGAATTATCCCACCCCATACCGGTGCGAATTTAAAACGTCATTGATAACGCCAATGGTTAAAATATCACATACCACCGAAACAGGTTAATACAAAACAACGGCCCATTGCGTCTTAACAGTGCTCAAGGAGGCATTAATCATGCAGAATGAAGATAAACAAGATTGGGAAAAAACAATCAGACGGTTTGAGCGGCTTCTTCGCTTAAAATCATTTCCCGTGGCCTTTAAGATGTTGGAGAAAAAAGAGGACCTTGAAAACATTCCCTTTCTTCGACGTCCCCAGAGTAAAATGACCATGTGTCAGATGATTAATCTGGTGCGTAATTTTGATTGGAGTGTGGGGGCGGATCTTGATGATTTTCTCTTTTCTTCCTGTTCTTCGATTCTGGGCTTGAGAGAATTGCCCGAAACCCATAAGGATGGCACGTTTAGAAATATTGTCTGGGTGGCCACCAAAGCCGATGGCCGTAAATTTGAAGCGGCCATTCCACGTCTTCCTTTGGGGAAATATGAAGCCCTGGTAATGGCACCGTTGGTTTACAACCCTTTTACTCCGGATATTGTTTTGATTTATGCCAATCCGGCCCAGATAATGATGTTGATCAATGCCTTGCAGTTCTGTGACTACGAAGTCATGCAGTTTGCCTGCGTGGGTGAGTCCTCTTGTTCCGATGCCATTGTTCGTTGTTATGAGACCGGGAAAGCGTCGGTGGGCATTCCCTGCTACGGAGAACGTCGCTATGGCCATGCCCAGGATGATGAAATGGTGATGGCGGTGCCAGCAGCTTTGATGGAAAAGGCGCTTTCCGGATTGGAGGCACTTTATCGACGGGGCGTACGCTATCCCATCAGTTTTGCCGGGGCTGAATGTGATGTCACCCAGGTGTTTCCACCCGCCTATCTGGGACTTGATGAGATGATGCAAAAAATCAGAGGGGGGGGGGGAGCATTTTTTGCTGGGGGTAACCGGCGGCATTGCCAGTGGTAAAAGTACGGTTTCAAAAATGCTGGGTGAATTAGGCTCGCCGTTAATTGATTTTGATTTGATTGCCCGGCAGGTGGTTGAACCCGGAACCCCGGGGTTGGCGAAAATTGTGGACTACTTTGGTCGTCAGGTGTTGGCTGAAGATGGTTTCCTGGATCGAAAGAAAATGTCAGATATTGTTTTTGGTGACATGGAAAAGCGAAAAAAACTTGAAGGCTTTACCCATCCACCGATTTATGAAGCCTTTTTTGAGCAGGTGGAGGCAATTTCAAAGAAAGACCCAGAGGCAATTATTCAAGTGGCGGTGCCGCTGCTCATTGAACTGAATCTCCAGTATCTGTTTGATAAGTTGCTGGTTATCCATGTGCCGGCCGAGGTGCAGATAGAACGTCTGGCCAACCGGGATGGCATCAGCCAGGAAGAGGCGGCTAATATTCTTAAAGCCCAGCTAGCCATAGATGAAAAGCTACAGTTTGCCGATTTTGTGGTGGATAATACCAAGGACCTTGCATATACCCAACAACAGATTGAAGCAGTTTGGGAACAGCTCAAAAAGCGTTGAAAGTCAATCTGTTGAGTGGAGTAGCTTGTATGCCTCGGTGTTTCAGATTGAATCGGTGATGATGCTTGGCGCTTTCGATCATAAAGTGAAGCCTGTTCAAAATATTCACCTCACTGGCGCCTGCATCAAAATTAAGGAACAGGAGGCTTGTCTTGGGATAGAGTTTCTTGACCTTCCACTCGATCCCTTTGGCGATGACATGGTTTGCAATGCACCCGAACGGCTGAAGGCAGACCACGTTCAAGATTCCCTCCCTTGCATATTCGGCAATTTCAGCCGGTATCAACCATCCCTCCCCGAACTGACTGGCAAGGCTCACGAGATTGGAGGCGAGGTGGGCTTTTTGGTGGATGGTGGCCCGGGGTTCATAGCAGGTAAATCCTGTAAGCACCTGCTCAAAGCTACGAATCCGATTGACGGCCATACGTTCCATGAATATCTGCTTAATCACGGAGATGCCGTTGTGCTCAATGTGATTATGCCGGTTGACCTGCACATTGACAAAATACTGCATCACAAAATCAAGCAGGGAGGGCACACTCACCTCCACCCCCTGCGCTATCATCCAGTCCACCACCCCCATCTGACAGAACCGGTTGTATTCGAGAAAAATCTCGCCGACAATTCCGATACGGGGCAAGGGCGATGGGCCATGGATGGCATCGGCAAACAAGAGGCTGCTCAGGGCCGGACCAATGATCCGGCGTATCTGCAACTTAAATCCGGGCTGATCGTTTTTTAACCCGTCATCGTATGCCGCCGCAACAACAGGCACGTCTCCGTAGCCGGCGCTCACCAACGCTCTTTTGATCAGGCTGATGTAGCTGGTTGCTCGACAACAGTGTCTTGTCATCCTCATCCAGGACGATCAACTTCGCAGTTATGGAACCCACATCCAAACCGGCACGCAAGGTGCCCGATTCCATCCCATTCTTTTCCATGGATACTTACCTTTCATCATAAATCGCTGAAGCCTGAACCGGACCGAAATGTCGTCAATCCGCAGCATTGATAAAACACATCAGCGCATCGACGGTAATATCCCTGCGTTCTTTAATAAAGAGGTCGAAGGCATCTGATTCGTCATTTTTCGCATATATTATGCACAATAAAATTATTGATTTCAATTGATTATCAAAAACAAAGTTCTAACGGCACGCCTCGAATTTTTATTGTTTATTTCTGAGTCTGCTTATTGTTTTTTTAAAAATGGATTCCTCCACTTCCAGATAGTTTTCCAATGTTCCACCGGTTGCAGACATTGTTCGTTTCAATCCAACACGGTATCCCCAAGGCAAGGCAGAAAACTCTTCTGCAACCCGCCAGCTCTCTTCTTTGAGTCGATCAAGGGGAACAATTTGGTCCACCAGTCCAAGCTCCAAAATCTCATCCGCATGTATTTCCCGGTTTTCCCGTAGCAGTTGCCACGCGCCCGTTTTTCCGAGCATGCGGGTTAAAAACCATGGAACCCCTCCCATTGGACTAAAAACTGAACCCTCCATTTTGTTTACTAAAACGAAATTATCTGCAACAATTCGATAATCACATGACAATGCAAAGCCAAACAGGGAAATCATCGTTTCTCCACTGGACGAATAAATGACGGTTGTATCTATATTCATGAATTGGCGCACCATCCGCTGAAGAGTGTGAATTTCTCTCAGAAAAGGATATTCACTATTTGCGACTTTCTCCTCACTCCATCTTCCGTTTTCCAAACAATAGAATCCTAAATCTGCCATCATGTGTTCAATACTCTTTGATCCAAAAAGTCCGCTTCTCACCTTCAAAAGAAGAATATGGGGGGGCTTTTCATCATACAAGGATAAAAAATTCCAAAAATTCCGGAGTGATTCCATATCCATTCCCAGGACTTCCTGGGGCAGCCCTTTCAAAGAGATAGAACATATGCGGTTGCGCTCTTTGATTTCAAAACAGGAAGCCACAGATTTGTCTTTAAATGTTGATTTTCTATTCATTCATGCCCCCTTTCTTCATTTTTACCATTAACTATCATCTTCATAGTATCAACTCCCGGCTTCTCAGCAGAAGAGTTTCTGGTACAAGCGCCTGATTCGGGTTTCCAGCCGCCGCCAAGAGCCTTGTAGAGCCGGATCAGGTTGAGTGTAATGGAACTCCGGCTCTGCACCAGCTGATCTTCATAGGTTAACAGTGATCGTTGACTGTCAAGGACATTTTCAAAATCTTTCAAACCGTTTTTATACTGATCTTCCGCCCGCTCTGTCGCAGTCCGGGCTGCTGAAACCGCCGCATCCAGCGCCTTAATCCGCAGTTGTTCGTTCCGGAATCCTGTCAGTGCATTGCGTGTTTCCTGCACAGCTATCAATATCGTCTTTTCATACACCGACAGGTATTGCTCCTGTTTGGCTTCCTGTACCTTGATATTCTGGCGGATTGATCCGGAACGAAACAGAGCCCACCGGATCCCCGGCCCGAAGCTGTAAAATTGTGTTCCTGAATCTCCAAATGAGTCAAGGTGCAGGGATTCAATCCCGATGGAACCGGTTAATGTGAATTTTGGATAGAGATCCGCCGTGGCCGCACCTATCCTTGCCGTCTGAGCGGCCAGTTCCCGTTCGGCCCTGCGCACATCAGGACGGCGACGCAACAGATCTGCCGGAATCCCGATGACACTCTGATCATCTGCAACAGGAATTTTTCCGTCTGCATTCAACCGCTCATGCAGCGTGCCTGGCATGACCCCGGTTAGAATTGCCAGTGCATTGAGACTTTGTTCCACTCCGGTTTTTAGCTGTGGAATGGTCGCCCGCGTACTTTCCAGATTGTAACGCGATTGCAACAATGCCAGTTCATCGGACAGACCACTGTCAAAACGTGATTGCAACAGATTAAACGTATTCTGCTGTAGGTCAAGATTCCCGCAGGCAACGCGCAGACGTTGTTGATAAGCACGCAGCAATACATAACTCTGGGCTGTTTCCGCAGCCAGAGAAACCTGGACATCTGCGCGATTGGCGTCCTGGGCTTCCAGACTGGCAACCGCAGCCTCAACGGACCGATGGGTGCCACCGAACAGGTCAATTTCCCAGGAGGCATCAAATCCGGTGTGATACAAATCATATTCCCCGGTACGCGTTACTTCGTCACTGCTTCTGTTTCGCATATAATTACCGACCCCATTCATCTGTGGACCAAGAGCTGCTTTTTCAATACCCAGCCGGGCACGGGCCGCACGTACAGCAGCCACTGCGGATTTCAGATCGTGGTTATTTTGCAGGCTCTCCTCCACCATTACCGTAAGTTCAGGATCCTTCAGTGTAGTCCACCAGCATTCAAGCCCTGCTGTATATAGTTCATTTGTTGACTGTACTCCGGTCTCCGGCAGTTTTGGTGCATGGTAGTCCGGGCCGACGACTGTCAGGCATCCGCTTAGCGTGAGCAGGGCCAATATCCCCACCCCCAAAATGCTTTTTTTCATTCAATTGTTCCTTCAGAAGATAGATGTTTCATCGGGTTTAAACGGGTCTTGATTTTTTCCCGCAGCGTCTGGAATAAAACATACAGGGCCGGAATCAGAATAATTCCGAAAATCGTGGCAATGAACATGCCGACACACACGGTTGTTCCCACCGCGACACGGCTTTTTGCACCGGCGCTGGATGTAGCCAGCATCATGGGAAATATCCCAAGGATACAGGTAAAGGCAGTCATCAGCACAGCGCGGAACCGCTCCCGGCCCCCGACGATGGCGGACTCCAGAATCCCTTTCCCGGACTCCCGCTGTTCTTTGGCAAATTCAACGATTAGAATCGCGTTTTTGCTGGCCAGCCCCACCACGATCAGTAGGCCCAGCTGGGCATAAATACTCAGCGGCAGACCGCGGACAGCTAAGCCCACCATCGATCCGAGTGCGGCAACAGATAAAGATAAAATAACCGGAAGCGGAACCATCCAGCTTTCATACTGGGCAACCAGAAACAGGTAAGCGAACAGCAGTGCCGCCGCCATCAGATAGATAATCTGATTTCCCGTTTGTTTTTCCTGAAAACTCATACTGGACCACTCATAGGTGTAACCTTCCGGAAGCGTGTTATCAGCCAGCTGATCCATTCTTGCCATTACCTGTCCAGAGCTTATTCCCGGCTTCCCTTGGGCAGTGACATCCGCACTTGGAAAAAGATTGTAACGGTTAATCGTTCGAGGAGTGAGCGTCGGATGGATAGCGACCAGAGCGGACATTGATACCATTTTGCCGGAATTGCTCTTGACATATAGTTTTTTTATGTCATTGATATCGGCGCGAAATTCATTGTCGGCACGGATCAGCACCTGTTTCACCTGGCTACCGATATTGATGTCGTTGATATAGGCCTTACCGAAATAAATCTGCAGAGCGCTGAATATATTGGCCACCGGGACATCCATTAGTAATGCTTTTTCCCGGTCCACATCCAGAAAAAGATGGGGGGTATCAGCGGTATAGGTACTAAAGGCACTCTGAATCATATCTGATCGGTTAAACTCCGGCAACAACATTTGAAGCGCATCCTGCAATTTCCGAGGATCATTGTCCGTCATGGCCTGCAGACGAAAATCCTGCCCACCGGAGGTTCCCAGTCCGACGATGGCCGGGGGCGGAAACACAAAAATAACGGCCTCCGGAACCGTTGCGGCATAGTTTCGAATCTTATTGATAATTACATCCAGATGCTGATCCGGAGACTTACGCTGATCCCAAGGTTTAACCACCACAGGAATAAAAGAAGAGTTTTCACTGCGGCCACCGATAATACTGTATCCGCAGACAGCAACGACGGACTCCACACCCGGTATTTTGGTAATATTACGGGAAATTTCGCGTACAACTTTCCGGGTACGAAGTATGGAGGCACCCTCCGGCAGGCTGACGTCCATAAACAGATAACCCTGATCTTCGTTGGGAATAAAAGCCCCTGGCAGATGATTGCCGAGCCGTTCCACGGCAAAACAGATCATCATCAGTAGTAAGACCGTCAATCCCATGCGCCGGGCCACCATTGAAGTAATTGAAAGGTATCCTCGGCGGGTGCGGTTCAGTCCCCGGTTAAACCAGGCCAGAGGCCCGCGGCGCGGAACCTCCGGTACCTTCACGATCATGGCACAAATTGCAGGACACAATATGAACGCCGCCAGTAGAGAAAATGCGATGGCAGCCGAAATAGTGACCGCAAACTGGCGATAAATCAGGCCTGTAATACCCGGAACCATGGCAACGGGAACAAATATGGCCAGCAGGACAAAGGTCCCGGAGATGACCGCACCGCCGACCTGTTTCATCGCCTTCAGGGTGGCTCTTTTGCGGTCAAGCGCCTCCTCCTGCATCAGAAAAATAACCCGCTCCACAACGACAATTGCATTGTCCACCACCGTGCCGGTTACCAGAATCAGCGCAAACAACGTCATTAAATTCAATGTGTATCCCATGGAAGCGACCACAATGAATGCGCCCAGCAGGGAAACCGGAATGGCCAGCATCGGCACCAGCGTGGCACGCCAGCTCTGCAGAAAAATATAGCAGACCAGCACCACCAGAATAAAGGTTGTAATAAGTGTTATAAGCACTTCATGAATAGTGGATCGCACAAACTTCGTGGTATCAAGCCAGACATGTCCTTCCATATCGTCGGGATAGTAGCGTTCCAAGCGCTTAAGTTCGGCACGGACGGCATCCATGGCTTCAATGGCATTGGTTCCCGGGGTCTGTGAAAGTTTGATCAGAACAGTTCGTTCGTCGCTATTATACCAGCCTTCCAGAACGGAAAAATCTCTGCCGATTTCAACACGACCAATATCCCGGAGCCGCACAATTCCTCCCTGTGCGTTGGTTCGTATGACAATATTCTCAAAGTCTTCCGGTTTATTTAACCGGCCCTTGGCCTGTAGTGTATAGGTCAATTTAATATTGCTTTCAGAAGGGGCTCCGCCGATCGACCCAATGGCCGGCTGGATGTTTTGGGCCTGAATCGCCGCAGCCACTTCATTTGGACTGATATTCATGGCGGTGAGCCGGTTTGAATCCATCCAGACCCGCATACTGTATTGCGGAGACAGTACCTCAGCCATACCTATCCCGTTAATCCGTTTCAACGGATTCTTAACGTAAGCTTCCAGATAACTACCGATATCCACATCACTCAGCGTGCCCTTCGGGGAAGTGAATGTAAGCAGTCCCAGCAGTGAAGAACCGGTCGAACTTACTGAAATTCCCTGCCGAATGACTTCCTCGGGCAGTTTACCCTGAGCCTGCTGAATCCGGTTCTGAACATTGACCTGGGCTATGTTTCGGTCCGTTCCCGCAGAGAAGGTGACCGTCAGCTCATAGGTGCCGGTGTCATCGCTTTTGGAAGACATGTAGAGCATATCGTCCACACCGTTGATCTCTTCTTCCAGCGGCGCAGCCACCGTATCAGCCAAAATCTGCGCACCCGCTCCGGGATACGCCGCTTCCACCTTAACCTCCGGCGGAACAATCTCAGGGTACTGCGCCACTGGCAAGGAAAGCATTGCAAACAGACCGATAAGCGAAATCACAAGAGAAACAACCAACGCAAAACGGGGATGCTCAACAAAAAAATTTACAAACATTAAACTTACCCCTCCCTGGATGGTGAAATAAGCACCGCCTGAACCTGCTGTCCGGCGCGTTCAATACGCTGAAGACCTTTCACCACCACCTTTTCTCCAGTCTCCAGTCCCGTCTGGACGCAAAAGCGGTCTCCAATAGTTCCGCCGAGTTCCAGCCGCCTCTTTTCCACTGTATTTTCATTATTGATCACATAAGTGAAAGATCCTTGACCATCGCTCAACACAGCTTCCTGGGGAATCAGTGTAGCTGTATCCGTCTGCTTCCCGCTTATAATCACGGTCACATACATATCGGGAACAAGTGTTCCGTCCAGATTGGTATATTTATCCCAAAGCGCAATCGTACCAGTGCCCGTATCCATACTATTGTTTACAAAATCCCGGACGCCTTTTTCGGAATACAGCGTTCCGTCAGGAAGCTTCAATCCGAGTTCAACAGGGGCAGATTGATCCTGAAGCGTCGCTTTGAGGTGTTGAAGATACTCGCGGTCAGACAGCGAATAAACCACCCGCACGGGATCCAATTGCACCAGCTTTGCCAGCGTACCCACCGACGGGCCGACATAATTACCCTTCGTGAACAACGCTTTTCCGATCTTACCGCTGATGGGCGCGCAGATTTCCGTGTATTCCAGATTGATCTCCGCCAGTTCCAGCTCGGCCTGGGCCCCTTGTACAGCCGCCCGGCACTGCAATACCGCACTTTCCGCCGTGTCAAGATTGGTCTGTACCACGCTGCGCGGATCGGCGGCCGTCAGACGACTCCGCAATTTTTTAGCCCGTACCAGATCCGCCTTTACTTTGGCCAGCGAGGCTTTAGCTGCATTCACCCAAGCACGGTAAGGGGCCTGTCGGATCGTAAAAAGCAGATCACCCGCTTTCACCAGAGCGCCTTCCTTGAAATGCACCATATCAATGCGCCCAACGACTTCGGCGCAAAGGTCAACAGACTGAATCGCCTCAATATGTCCTGTAAATTCGAGCGGCGGTGAGGCAGGTCCAGATTCAACCGTCTCCACCACGACCTTCGGAAGTACAGCCGCTGCGGCGGGAGCCGCTTCTATAGCAGATTTTTGATTAGATGGAACATGCAGGCACACAACAATCAGTGCCACCACAATTACAGTTACAAAAGTCCACCGAAAGAAGCCTCCATTGCTCCGATTTTCATTTTCCTCCGGCAGATTTCTTTCTTTTCCGTCCAACGACTCTGCGGCATGGGTCGACTCCGTTAAATGTTGTTGCGTTTCGTTCATTTTTCCGATTCTCCAAATTTTGTAAAACAGTGCAGCCTGCTTTTCCAGACTGCGTGATCGACAAGTCCCAGTGTCTTTAAAAATTCTTTTATCTGCCAGCCTTCAATGCTCTCCCCTGACATTTGCCCTTCCCAGAACAGCAGGACTGCGAGATAATACTCATACATTGTATCTTCAACCACAGAATACCCGCAAAGCGATGAATTCCGGATAAACTCGTCTAAAGAAAGCTTAAGGAGATCAATCAAATCCTCATCTTTGATCACGTTCCTTTGCGGAGACCGCAAAACCTTGATCATTTCCATCCACTTCATCAGCCGCCCCTTTCACTTTTTTTAGAAGGTACATTTTTCAATATTCCCAATATTCTTGTGCAGGAATCAGGCCAATCATAAAATTGTTGTTTTAAGGAATAAAAAAAATAGTGCCCTCAATTTATAGCGGATTTTATCCTTGACATATTGAGGTTTCCTCAATATATTATGGAAATGGAATCTACAGAAATCAAATTTTCCGATGAATTTTTCCGTGAAGTAACTGTCAGGATTACCGGGAATCTTTCTCCGGACGATGCCTTGCTTTCCACACT
This sequence comes from uncultured Desulfobacterium sp., assembly GCA_937124525.1. The sequence goes on along the minus strand of CAKZLA010000267.1, from coordinate 9,081 downwards.
TAATTATCTCAAAAAGTTTATCCCCATCGACACCATGGGCTTTTACTGTTTTAATCCTGAAAAAACCGCACTTCAGATTGTTGCAGAAGCCAGTGCCTCGGGTAATACATCAAACATTAACGACACAGTCGCGCTGCCGATGGATGAAAAATTCTGCCAATGGCTGATTCACCAGGAAAAGAATGAACAGATAGTGATTATTTTTGCACAACCTGAGGGAAACGCTTTGCAGTTGCTGCACTTCAGCAAACTACTTACCGATCCGTCAAATCGTTCCGTTCTTATTCTCAAGCTGATCATCGACGGAATTTTTTTCGGGATACTCATGATAACTACCAAAGGCAACGACCGTTTCACAAAGGAACATGGCGCACTGATTCGTTCCGTTGAGAGACCATTGGCCATTGCCATGAGCAATGCCCGGCGTTTTCTCGAACTCGAACAGCTCAAAAATCTGCTCCGGGAGGACAATAGGGCGTTGATGAGAGAGATAGAAGATCGATCCGGCAGTCAGGTGATCGGTGCGGACTTCGGGATGAAACGGGTTATGGAACAGGTCCGGCAGGTGGCACCACAGTTAAGCCCTGTCTTGCTGCTGGGTGAAACCGGAACCGGCAAGGAGGTTATTGCCAACGCCATTCATCTCTATTCTTCCCGTGGCAACGGACCGATGATCCGCGTTCAATGTGGGGCCATTCCCGAAACCCTGCTTGACAACGAATTGTTTGGGCACGAAAGGGGTGCTTTTACAGGAGCTTTTGACACCAGGCGGGGACGATTTGAACGTGCCCGGGGCGGCACAATTTTTCTTGATGAGATCGCGGAACTTTCCCACGAAGCACAGGTCAAGCTGCTGCGGGTTTTACAGGAAAAGGAGTTTGAACGTGTGGGAGGAGACCGGACAATTCAGGCCGATGTCCGTATTATTGCGGCCACTCACCGCGACCTTGCACAGCGGATTCGCGACGGACAGTTTCGGCAGGATCTTTTCTTCAGGCTCAATGTTTTCTCGATTCATCTCCCGCCGCTGCGTGACCGCAAACAGGATATCCCGCTGCTGATGCGCTATTTTATCGAGCGCAAAGCTGGTGAAATGAACATGCGTCCGGCCCCGGGCGTCGACCTGGAAGAGATCCGGAAGTTGCTCGACTACGACTGGCCGGGGAATGTCCGTGAGCTGCAGAACATCATCGAGCGTGCTCTGATTACCAATCGCTCGGAAATTTTGCAGTTTCCCGATCTCACTTCATTTAACCAGGACAATACCCCCTCTAAAAAAGAAAGTCCATCTTCCACAGAGGTGTTGACGCTTCAGGAAACGATAAAAGCACATCTCAGCCGGGTATTGACGCTAACCAGCGGCCGGATTGAAGGTCCACGCGGCGCGGCCCGTCTACTTGATATGCATCCCAGTACCCTGCGCTTCCATCTTAAAAAGATGGGGTTGCGCTGAAGCCTTAAAAAAATATAAAAATACATATAACCCAGCTCGCTACAACATGATCCTTATCTTTTTGTGGTCACACTTTGAAATCCACCGTGCGGGAAGCCACAGGATCATTGTATTTAATTTGGGTATTATAGTTTTTAAGATCTATGAAAGCCGTTGCATAATAGTTTTTCTTGACCCATTTTAAAATAAGCTGATGCTCCGGGGATTCCTCGATACTGAACGTTCCGTTAAAGGCCGGGTAATTGTTACGAAATTCCATGAGTTCCAATAGCCGCTTTACAACAGGTTTTTGAACTTCCCGGCGGATTTCTTCAAGGGTGTAGTTATGCCGGTTGATATTTCTTCCGAGCATGGTTTTTTCAACAAGTTCGATGTCATTCTCTCCTGCCAGAAGCCCGACATAGTAAACTTGAGGAATCCCGGGGGTAAAGAATTGAATGGTCCGGGATGCCAGGTATGCGTCATCGTTGCACCCCACGGCCGAATAATAGGTACAGTTTATCTGATAGGTATCCAGATTATGGTATTCAGGTCCAGAGTATATTTTTTTGGTGTTGCCTCCTGCGGTATAGAGTTTTTCAAGGGTGTTATCGATCTCTTCCTTTGTCAGAAGTCCTTCAACATCCACGACACCGATACCGTCGTGGGTGTCAAGGGTAGTAATTTGTTTGCGGGGGCACATTGCCAGCCACTTTTTAAGATTTTTATGGGTGTGAAAATGTATGGCATGAAGCAGCAGCATCGGCAAGGCAAAGTCATAGCACCAATAACCGTGTTCAGCTAATTTCAGTTGGTAGGAGTAGTGTTCATGGATCTCGGGCAGTATTTTCGTGTCAAATGCAGAGGCATAATCGTCAAACCATTCAAGAAGTTCCCATATTCGGGGTTCATTAAAAAAACATCGGGTGCCAAGCTCAAAGGTTGTATAGGCAATGGCATCCAGTCGAATCATTTTTGGATAGGTTCTGACCAGGCGGATGAGGAATTTTCGCATTACTTCCCGGGTTTTCATGGAATCATAATCCAGATCAATCTGTTCGTAATCAAAGGTGCACCAGATTTTCTCCAGGGATCCGTCAGAACGTTCAAGCACTTGGTAAGGTGGTCGGGGCTTGCGTGTATAAACCATTTCAAGCTCTTCGTCTTTTATCCAACCGGTGGGGCTCAGTTTATTGAAGCTCAGGAACATATCCGCAAACTCACTCTCCTGCCCTTTTGCCAGATAGTCCTGGAAAAACAGTGACTGCCGTGAAATATGGTTGACCATAAAATCAATTACCAGATCAAAATCCTGTCCGAGCTTTTCCACATCTTCCCAGGTACCAAATGCCGGGTCCACTTCGTCGTAGGTCAACGGGGCAAATCCTCTATCTGAAGAGGATGGATAGAACGGCAGCAGGTGAAGGCCATGTACGGCATTTTTGAAAAATTTACGAAGGACATAATGAAGTTCCGGTAAATTGGTTCCAAGACTATCGGGATAGGTTATGAGTTGTATTTTGTTTTTCATATTATCCTTTCCTTTTGCTTTTTCTGGCTTTTTCCACAAAATGATAATGATTTATCCCTTCTATCATTCCCCCTGCAAAGTGCTGTTTTGCAAAATAGACCTTTCTCTGGCTTTTCATATGTTCAAGTTCCCGGCTGTAATTTCCCACCACAACAGCTGCCGGCTCTCCCCTGAGCATCTCTTCATCATTTCCTGAATCCCCGCACACCAGAAGGTTTCTCAAAGGGATTTCCCACTTATAGCTCAGGTATCGGATGGCCTTTCCTTTGGATGCCCTGTAGGGAAGAACGTCCAGATATTTTTCATGGGAATAGATCAGATTGTAATGGCATCTATTTCGGGTCAACAGGTTATGTATTCTGGATAGACGATCTTTACCCGGGTCCATGTTGTAACTGATTTTATAAGGACGTTGGACGATTTCCTCCTGGAGTTCAATAAAATCAATTTTCTTTAGAAGGGAGACAATTTTATCCCGGTTCCAGTTCTTGGAGACATGGGTTTGCCACCCTTTTTCACGTTGTAGATCATGGGCCGGACCTGGGTTGTAAAAAATCTCGCTGCCCACCGATGAAATAATGATATCGGGTTTCATGACATCATTTTCCTCCAATACCTTTAGGGCGGATTCAAGCACACGGCCGGTGGCCACAGCAAATCCCGTGCAGTCACTGTTGGTTTTCAGAAGTTCGAGCAGCTCATGGACTGATTCATTTGCACCCCCAAGAAGGGTGTTATCAATGTCGGTGATGATCATATGTTTAAGACCTGCAAGTCGTTTGCCGATGCTGGTCTTGGGTTCAATTGTCGTCATGTTTGAAGCCTTAGGGGTTTGATAGAGTGCTTTTACATTTTTGACGTATTTCTCTGAATGACTTTCCCATGTATAGTGTTTACGGATGTTCATGATGCCGTTTTTGGAATATTCTTCCCATTTTTCCTCATGGACGATGATATCCCTTATGGCCCTGGAGATTGCTTTGGTATCCGTGGGATCCACCAGAACACCGCTTTTGCAATTTTTCAGTATATCCCTTGGACCGCCATCGTTGGTGGCAACAATGGGCAGGCCTGTTGCGGATGCTTCAAGCAAAGTAATACCGAAGGGTTCGGTTAGTGCGGGGTTGACAAAAACTCCCCGTCTTTCAGCCGCAATGCGGTATAGTTCGGGAACTTCACTTTCAAAATCGTGCTTTTTGGGAATGGCCATTTTCCCGTACAGATTGTATTTGTCCATTAAAAGCAGCATATGGGTCAACACATCCCTTGCCCCTTCCTCCTGATTGGAAATGTCTTTGCGAATTCCGGCAAAGAGGGCCAGATTGGCAATAGCTTGGAGATCATAATCCTCTCCATAGGCTTTAATAAGGCCTTCAATGTTTTTTCGTTTATCAGGACGGCACAGCATCAAAATCATGGGTTTGTCAGGGTTTTTCAAAAATCGGGTCAGCTCATTTAATATGGATGCCTTGGCAAATAGAGCCTCCTCGGTTCGCAGCTCTTCTGTGAGGTTGTCATAATAGAATGGCTGAAATTTTTCAATATCAATACCCGGCGGAATTATTTGATAGTGAGGCAGATTAAAGTTCCGATAGCTTGCGTACTGTTCTTCCACCTCCTGCAGTGTACTGGTCACCACCATATCTGCATAATTTAAAATTCGTTCTTCGGCTTCGATGCGCTGATCTATTTTGATTTGTCTGTTCAGTTCCCTGGTCTGTTTGGCCAGTTCTTTTTCGTCGTAGCCCTGGCTGAGGAGTCGTTCCTTTTTGGTTTTGCCAAGGGAGTGTCCGGTAAAAACAAATGGGATACCAAACATTCCGGACAGTTCCTTTGCCACGTAACCGGCATCGGCATAGTGTCCGTGGACAATGTCCGGCACGGCTCCATTTCGTTTAATGAACTTGATGGTCTTATCCACGAATTCATCCAAATGAGGCCACAGCAGCTCCTTACGAAGATATTTTGTGCCCCCGCACTGGATCCTTATAAGTCTAAATTTGTCGTTAACCGTTTCAATTGGCTTGCTGTAGTCTTCTGAAAAGGATTTGTTTGAAATCATACGGGTAAAGAGATCTACCTGGCAGATGTCTGGATGCTTTGACAGGGCGTTTCCAAGTTCAATAACATATTTAATTTGACCTCCGGTGTCTGCATCATACCCCAGTTCCATGTTTTCCGATCTTAGCAGTCCATGGATACTGAACATCTGAATATAAAGTCCTTCATCCGACATCGTTAGCTCCTCCCTGTTTTTCCCCTGAATACGTTGTATATATCATTTTTTCTCGGCAGAGCGCCCTTTATCCGGCATATTCGGCTGGCAAACTCACTTGCGAGTGATAGAATGTTTTCGGTGGGAACTCCTTTAAGATAACATGCGGCTGCCATTGCGGCATAGGCATCTCCTGCTCCCACAGTATCTTCCACGGAAGGGATCTTTACCGGGCCGCGTTTGTGGTGCTCTTTTCGGGTAAACCACTCGCTTCCCTCTTTTCCATGGGTCAGTATAACAGCGTTGAGGCCATAATTCTTCATAAGGCGATGGATGAAGAGATGATATGACTTCTTTTCTAAGAACAGGCTTTTCCGGCGATCCATCATCACAATATCTTGAGTTGTTACTTCGGCTGGTATTGTTCCAAGTGATTTTGCTTTGGGTGTTTTTATTTCAGGTGCTTTTATTTTCTGCGCGGCTCCGGCAATATCGTAGTCGGAATAAGTGGCAATTTTAAATAATTCCTCATGGTTCAGCTTTAAGATATCAGCTTGATTCAAGGAGGCATTCACAGACGTCATTGTCCAGCATTCTGGTCTCAGGTTCAGGTCGCAGAAGGTTGTTGCCATCTGCCTTTGAGATAATACCTGTTGAATGGTACTAAACCCTTCAATTGTTCGCTGGATCAATGTCCCAAAATAGATTAGATCCAATTTTTTTTCCAACAGCGCCTTTAGATGAGGGGTAAATTGAATATGATCATATGCGACATTTTTGCAAATGTAAAAATGGTGCTCATCTTTTTCATCTATTTCAATGGTGACGTGTCCGGTTTTGTAACCTGGATCAATCTGAATATCTCCTACATCAAACTTGCATGATTTAAGAAAATTCAAGATATCACGGCCCTCTTTGTCCGCTCCGACCCTGGAGAAAAAACGTACGGGAAATCCCAGTTTTTTTAAATGAAATGCAAAGTTGAAGGGAGCCCCTCCAAGCCGTCTGTAACCTGGAAAGATATCAAACAGTATTTCTCCAATTACAAGAATCATTTTGGCTCCTTAACTTTAATTTATGGAATTGCAAGTCCTTTCTTGATGACAAAGTCTGTCAGTTCGTTTCAGGAAATCCCCTGAGACGTAAGATCTGAAATATCCGGAACATATTCATCTCAACATATCAGATGATACTCTTAGCACAAAATTAAAAAACTGGAAAGGGCTGTGTCCGGTCTCTTTTGCCGTCCTAATAATGGACCCCGAAATTTGAACCAGTTGCTAAGCGACATAAGGGATGTTAAATGCAGGTTCAAATTTAACTTGAAAGTTGATTTTACCTCTGTTTTGTGCGTATAATCTAAATGCTAAAAACACAAAAAATTAGAGGTAAAATAGGAACCTCCTTCATGTGCTCCCAAAAGTACTTCACACTTTTTTAAGGACGACTACCTAAGAATGGGCATTCAACTTGTGAAAGTGTAAGGCGGGAAGGAAGGATTTGAAGGATGGATGGGAAAAATATGAAAATAGCATTGACCTTTGAAAAAAGAAACCGAGACGGGCCTTCATAGAATTGTCCCATGCGGGCCAGATCTCCTAAAAAAAAGGAGATTCCCATGACTATAATATTAAATTTCAAAAAAAACATATTGACGGCCAGTATCATGGCTGTATTATTCCTCCTGCTTCTTGGTGCCGTCCTGGCAGCCGATTCCTTACCCCTCACCCGATCCAATTCCGAGGCTCCATTTGAGGCCTATTCCAATCAATTCCAAAGCAAGATGCCCCTGGCAAATGAGGCCGATTATACGCTTCTGGAATCTCTATGGACCAAGGTGGTTGACGAAAACAGATTTTTACACTGGAACAATGGGGAGCTGTTTGAAGAGGGTGCCTATTTCCAACCCGGTGCCCTGGAATATGAACTCTACAAAGGCAAATTCAAGGAGATTCGTTATATAAGGGAAAAAATGGCGGAAAGGTATGTTTTCAAAATGGTAGAAAAAGTGTTGATGGAAACCAAAATCGCCCAAAATTTTGATAAATTTGGCAAAAAAATATCAAGGCATTTAAGGATGCGATATTTAAAACCAGGTAGAGACGAAAAGTCCCTGCTTTATCTACCCGGCCAGGACTTGGAGTCCCAGCCCGATGATCAGGAAAAACTATATGAAATTATTTTTTCTGCCCACGTTTATGACCAGTTACCTGGCACCACCTTTGGCTGTTCCATGGAGGTCAATTCCAGCTATTACGGCATCAGCACCAACATGGAATTCATACCCGGTAATGGAGAGCTTGGCATGGAGGTGACAAGTCATCTGCTCAATACTTTCATGGGCGGTAGAACCAGCCTTGAGTTGGTAACCAGTGAAGGTGAACTGTCCAGTATGGTTAAAATTTCATTTGGATTATGATTTTATTTTGTTAGTTTATGAGGAGGGGTCAGGTTTGCGTTGTTATGTTTTTCACAGCGATCTGGGCATAAAGGCAGAATTTAATAAAAGCGTCAATAACGCAGGCCTTACCCAGTTTTTGTTTTAAAGGGAGGCACATGCGGCCCAAAATATTTTTTCTTTCTTTGTTGAGTTGTTTTCTTTTTTTTTTCCTGTGTTCAGATGCCCATGGATGCCCGTTATGGAGGACCTTCCAAGGTACCTGAAACCATTAAATCCCAATATACCTATTCACCTTACCAGGGGCCGTATAGTGAAACCCTTGTTCGCGAAAATAAATTTTATGCCATCAAACAGATTGAATTTTTCTCAATAAAAAACATTATTCCGTCGGCCGGGCACATCACCATGGATTATTATGCGGCCAAGGGCCAGGGAAAAAAACCTTTAGTCATGGTGTTGCCCATTCTGGGGGGATCCAATAAAGTGGCTGAATTGTTTGCCGCCTGGTTTGCGAAAAACGGCATGGCCGCACTCATTGTTCATCGTCACAAAGCCTATAAAAAAATTAAGGAAATCGATACCATGGACGCTGTATTGCGTCAGATTGTTTTTGACCACATGCAGGTGCTGGATTGGGTTGAGACCAGAAAAGAGCTGGATGTGTCCAACATTGGTGTTTTTGGTGTGAGCATGGGGGGGATCAAGGCGGCACTTGTCAGTTCCCTGGACAGACGCATCAAGGTGTCTGTCTTTGTGTTGGCAGGGGGGGACATCCCATATATTTTAAGCCATTCCACGGACAAAGGCGTGCGAAAAAGAAGAGAGCGGTATTTACAAAAAAATGGGTTGTCACGGGAACAATTTTACATTGGGTTGAAAAACAACATCACCTGCGATCCCTTGCACTATGCCCCCTATATTGATGCTGAAAACAGTTTAATGGTTCTTGCTCTTTTCGACAGCGTTGTCCCCTTTTCCAAGGGGTGGCAGCTCAGGGAAAAAATTGGAACCCCGGAAACCATCTATCTTCTGGGGGGGCATTATTCCTCCATTATCTATGTGCCATATATCAAATATAAGGCCCTTGCATTTTTTAAGAAAAAGTTTAAAACCTCCCAAGCTCGGCCTTGAGATCAAAATAGAACCACTTTTGATTGCAGGCCTTTCCCTTTTCATCCTTTTTATCGGTGGTGGTTGCATAGGTGGTCCAGCTTTCCAGGGTGGACGGTTTGAAGATGACATTCTGAATGTTTCCCTTAAGAGATACCTGTTTTGATATCTCCATTAAAACCCGGGGGGAAATGGTGCCATAACCGGCTTTCAGGGCCGTGTACAACTCTTTTGATTTTGCACCGGCATAGACAACATCGTCCAGGGCAGGAAACACATCATCATCCCTTTCATCGGAAAGGGGCATGTTCTCTTTGAATGTGATAACCCGTCCACGGTCGGTGATGAACAGCAATGCCTTGATCTCCTCTTCGCTGCGTTTAGCATCACTG
>CAKZLA010000266.1 GCA_937124525.1 uncultured Desulfobacterium sp. | reverse complement strand
AACCCGCAAAAGCGGTGGTATTATCCATGCGATGAGTGGTGAAGAGGTGACCGTGTCAGCCGTTAAAAGCACCTTTTGTCTGCTGCTTGTACTGGATCTTTTCATGCTCTGGATGAAATGGCATCTTTTAGACATGGAACAGGAATTTTCCATCACCGTCAGTATTCGTCAGATTCCCGACATGCTGCGGCAGATGATGTCGGACAAAAAAATAATTAAAGCAGTTGAAGAGCTTTCCTTCACCAAGGCCGGAAAGGAGTTACTTCTGATTGTCGACGATTTGCATACTCCAGCCTCAGGGCATGAGGCCCGGTTAAAGATAGAGGAGATGACCTGGTCTTTAAAAACCCGGCTGGTGGATTACGGGGAACTGCCCCTAAGCCTTATCCATAAGAATAAAAATAATCTTTTTATTTTGGTTAATGCCACCACTCGACCGAGGATTGGAGCTGCCATGGAAGCTATGGAAAAATTGGGCAGTGAGGGCATTAATTTTGTGGTGGTCACATGGAATGGCAGTCTTAAAGATCATATCGTAAAATTTTGTGATGCCGTTATTATTATTCCCAAGATTCATGATTGTTTTCAGCCTTTCATAGACCTTTTTTTTTATTATCATCTGGCCTTTCACTTCGGAAGAGCAAGGGGGGGAATAGATGATGATTTTCCCAGAAATCGTGCAAAATCCGTCACCACATCCAGATCGGTTCTGCCGCCTCAGTTCAGTCCCGGGAGTCAGCTGTTCAACATCCAGCATAGAACCGGCCTTGTCTTCAACGACAAAGACATGCTTGATCTGAATGCCCCCACGGCCTGGGAGGTTTTTCCCTTTGACGGTGATGCCATGAAGATATTTCGTCAAATGCGAAAATTAGCTAAATATCTTGATCATGATGACCCCCTATCAATGCTTCTGAAATTTGATATGAAGTATTTATCTGCTTTTGCATCAACACTATTTGATCGGCAGAATCCAAAAGAACTCTTTTTTCTGCCCCTTGACCTTGATGCAAAAGGCTCCACACACCAGGCTATGGTAAGGCTTCGTCGTATCCTACCCTGTCGAATGCGAATGCTGCAGCCTGGTGAGTCTCATGCATCCATTCCGGAAGAATCCGTTGTCATGATAATATCCTCTAAAAGGGATGTAATCGTTTCCGATCAATGGGCGGCATGTGAACATATCAAATTATTGTGGGTTGGCTTCATGCCGGATACTCCACAAGATTTGTTCTCTTTCGGCAAATATCTCTACAGATTTGATGATGCCCCGGGAAATGGCAGTTTTCTGTATGCCGGGATTGTGCTGTTGCTCATCAGGGCCTGGTCACTTACCGAGCCCCAAAAGGCAGAAATTCTAATGAATCACTTCAAGCTCAGTCCCGGCGCGATACTCTCCATTCTCAACGACAGGCGCCTTGCCGAAGATATTTCAGATGTCATGGAACGTAATCGTCAATATAAGTCATTGCTTCTTCTCACAACACCGGACGGCAGCGGCATTCCCTTTGTACGTTCTTTTGACGGGATGGGCACCAAGGTTGCCCGGTGGGAATCTTTTGGAAATGGAGCCCACGGCTCCCTTGTCACCGTGGATAACCGGGTTGCCTCCAAATATGTTCTTTTGGAGAACGGAGGACGGATGTATGAAATGTATGGCGTGGATGTGGTTGAAAAATGGGAGCACAAGTATCTTCAGGGAATGAGTGTGGACCAATTTCTCAGCGCACTGCCGGGCGATATGAGTGAACGGGTGGACAAGCCCTTTTTTTCCGAAGGGGAGTGGTATCTGCCCCTGCTGCGTCCTGATTACGAAGTGTTTCAGGACAACCTGATTATCCTTGATGCCACCAATGAACTTTATCTTGATCAGGCCATTGATGATCTCACTGTATTTGGATGCCGACAGGCCAGAATGATCGTCCTGACCCAGGAGGCCTTTCACAATCTGCCTGAAAAAAGGGCATTGCATAAATTCCCCCTGTCCGGTATGATTTCGCTTTCAGCTATGAAGGGAAATAATCAGCCCCTCCCTTTTTCTGACTTTCATATGCCGTTTGCACTGGCCTTATTAGGGGCAGCCATGGCAGGAGCCTGTTAGACACTTATCTTTCAATCGCCCGTCGGGGGCGGCATTATGCCATTTTTATTTTTTATTGTGACCATCTGGTCATGGCCGTCATAACGATATATTTTTTAACTTAACAATTTTGGTTCATCACGGATTTGTGTGAAAATTCATAGCCGCTGATGCATAAGCATCTATAATTGCACAAGGCAATCATCTCCCAATCACACCAATCCAGTAAGATCTAAAATTTTCAGGAGGTGGATTATGTTTATTGATGTCCCAGTCTGTCCTGAGTGTCAAAAAGAGTTGAGCGACAATACGGTTACCTGTCATCATTGCGGGAAATCTGTATCTCGACCCATGCACAATACTATCTTTTCCTGGCTCTGGCTTGACAGGTTCTTTCTGCTCTCAACGGTGTTGGTTTTAACCTGTTTCTTCATGCCCTGGTTTCCGGGAGAATACCTTTCTCAGGATTCAGGATTTTCAGCCTATAACATGTTGACTTCCCTGGTTGATTTGGATGTCGAATTTCTGGACTCCTATAATATTCTAAGGATGGTTCAAATTGTGCCGCTGTTTACGGTCCTTATCTTTTTTTTGATTTACCTGCAAGATAATTTGGAAACTACCCCTTTTCCGGGTATCTTTCTCTTTATATGTATACTTACCGGGATGCTGATCTATATTTTCCAGAAGATGTCAGGTACCATGGCCTGGATTTCAGCCATTTTGTTTACCGCTGCTTTGTTGTACTATTTTCGTCGCGGAATGACACGCGGAGATATAGGAAGGATATCCCATTATGTTCTTATTGAATTCCTATGCCTGTCGGCTCTGTTTTACCTGTTCGATCTGTATCAAGTTTTTTACGCAAGGCTGAATCCAATTGTTTCCCTTGATATATGGGGTTTCCAAGCCTGTCTGATTATTTTTTTTATCATGAGTGTTCTGATAATTTTAAAGAACATGCGGGGGGTTGAGGATTTTTGGCTCCTGGTATTTGTTCTTGGTTTCTCCGTAATTGCCTATTCAGTCATGGTAAAGCCATTGTTTTTTTCAGAACCCTTAGCATTTTTTGCCGATAATATTAACGAAACACAGAAGCAGCTTGTGGCGCATATCCGCATCGTGGCCATTTCCCTTGGCATTGCCGTGGCAGTCGGAGTGCCTGTGGGAGTCTATATCACCCGTCATCCGACCGTTGCCGGAGTGGTTCTGTATTTTTCAAGCATTCTTATTACCATCCCAAGTATTGCCATGTTCGGTTTCATGATGCCCATTCTTTCCTCCATTGATAATGCCTGGGACGCTGTCAGCGGTATCGGTATCGGGGTTGTACCTGCCGTGGTGGCGCTTTCCCTGTATTCATTGCTGCCCATCATCCGTAATACTTTCATCGCCTTAAAAAGTGTCGATCCCGCTACCATAGAGGCGGGCCGGGGCATGGGAATGACGAGTTTTCAATTGTTGATTCAGTTACAGCTGCCTTTGGCGGCTCCCATCATCATGGCCGGTGTTCGCACCGCCATGGTCATGGGCATTGCCATTGCCGCCATTGCCGCATACATCGGGGCAGGAGGTCTTGGGGTATTTGTCAGTGAGGGTCTTCAGATGTCCACCAATGCATCGGTTATCGCAGGTGCGATGGCGATGAGTGTTCTTGCCATCATTGCGGATTTGTTTCTTGGCAAGGCCGAGGAGTGGCTAACCCCCACGGGACTGAAAATCAGACAGGCACAGAATTAGTACTGGAAAAAAACCACTGTTTTTTCGTTGAATAAGAATGAAAATGATTTTTTTTCAAGCATTAATTAACTCAAGGGTACTAAGTCCTCATAAGCAATTAAAATCATTAAGATATATAAAGCCAAGGTTTAAGGCACAGGCTATATAATTTTAGGGGGGGGGTTAGCAAATCTCCATACACAACATGCAGAGAACTTAGGACTGACGAGTAATTAAGAAAGGGGATAAAAAATATGGGAATCATGTTAAGCCTTCAAAAAGTGACAAAAATATATCCGGGAGCAGACAATATCAAGGCGGTCAATGAACTCACCTTTGATCTGGAAGAGGGAGAAATCTGTACCGTGGTTGGACCGTCAGGGTGCGGAAAAACCACGGCCATGAAGATGATCAACAGACTGATCTCCATAACCAGCGGCAAGATACTCATAAACGGGCAAAATGTTGCCAATATAAACACCATCGAACTTCGGCGAAAGATTGGTTACGTGATTCAAAATATCGGCCTGTTTCCCAACATGACCATTGGTGAAAACATCGCCATCATCCCGAAACTCCTCAAGTGGGACAAGGGGCGCATCCAGGAAAAGGTACAGAGCCTTCTTGAAATCGTGAACCTTCCCCCTGGGGAGTATCGGGATCGCTACCCAAGAGAGCTGTCCGGCGGTCAGCAGCAGCGTATAGGAGTTGCCAGGGGAATGGCAGGAGATCCCCCCATCATGCTGATGGACGAACCCTTCGGAGCCATTGATCCCATTAACAGGGAGCACCTCCAGAACGAATTTTTGAGAATTCAGGAAAAGGTGAAAAAAACCATTGTGTTCGTAACCCACGACATTGACGAGGCCATCAAGATGGGGGACAAAATCTGTCTTCTTAAAGACGGGCATCTGGTTCAGTTTGACTCCCCGGAGGAGATGCTTATTAACCCGAAAAATGATTTCGTCAGCGACTTTGTAGGCGGAGATCGGACATTGAAGCGCCTCAACCTGTTCACCATACGTAAATCCATGCAGACAAATCCTCCGGTGGTCAATGTTAGTGAAACCATTGAGACTGCCATGAACCTTTTTGTCAAGCTGAATGTCGACTACCTGATCGCAGTGGACTCAGATGGATTCTTAAAGGGGGTGATCAAGCGGGACGCTATTCCCTCCGGGGTGGATATCGTTATGGATGCCACGGAAAAGACCAATGCCTGGCTGCCTGGAACCGCCAGTCTTAAAGACGGGCTTTCCGAAATATTTACCCACGACTACGGATTTTTGATCGTGGTGGATGATGATATAAAGGTGCTTGGATGGTTGAGAACCGAAGACATTAAAAAGACCCTTAAAGGATGATATCATGAATTCTAAAATTTTGTTTGAACTGATAAAACGAATCATTCCGTACATTGCCGCCATGGCTTTTGTGGTATGGCTGTACGTCAGCTACGGGGCATGGGCGTACACCTTGAAAAACATGTCGGAATTCATCCGCCTCATCGGAGAGCATCTGGTACTGGTCTTCATCAGCATGGCTGCTGCCGTTTCTGTGGGTATTGCACTGGGAACCGTCATGACCAGGAAGGGGTTTGAGAAAAGTGCTTCGGTGATCATGGCCGTCGTTAATGTGTGGCAGTCTGTACCTTCCCTGGGTGTCATTGCCCTGGCCTATGGAATCCTGCCCATGTTCGGTATATCCGGTATTGGCATGGTTCCGGCTCTCTTTGCTCTGTTTTTCCATGCGGTGGCCCCCATTGTTCGAAATACCTATGCCGGTATTGATTCTGTGAGCAGAGATGTTATCGAGGCTGCCACGGGAATGGGTATGACCAGAAAGCAGATTTTGTTTCAGATAGAGTTACCCAATGCCATGCCTGTCATCATGGGAGGCGTCCGTACCTCTTCTGCCATTATCGTAGGCAGGGCGCCCCTTGCCTTTCTCATTGGCGGTGGCGGTTTGGGTTTCTGGATTTTCACCGGGATTGCTTTGGTGGACATGGGCATTATGACTGCGGGGGCGGTACCTGTGGCCCTCCTTGCCATGCTGATAGATTATCTGCTGGCAAAACTGGAGACCCTCGTGGTCAGCCGGGGCATTCTTTCCGATGGTGCGCAGACGGCTATGTAATAGAAGACAACGGATATAGGCCCGTGGTTGATTGCGCTTTATTTTTTATAAGAAACTCCGTCCAATGATTTGTAATAA
>CAKZLA010000265.1 GCA_937124525.1 uncultured Desulfobacterium sp. | reverse complement strand
TGATGGCAGCCACCCAGGCATCCGTGGGTCCCTTACCCTTACCCATCCTGACTTCAGCGGGTTTCTTGGTAACGGGCTTGTCCGGAAAAAAACGAATCCAGGTCTTACCAGTTCTTTTGATTTTACGGGTCATGGCAATACGGGCAGCTTCAATCTGTCGGGCATTGACATACCCGCACTCAATGGCCTGCAGTCCAAAATCACCGAAATTGAGTTCTGTTCCGCCGGTGGGCTTTCCCTTGAGCCTTCCACGCATCCGTTTGCGATACTTTACCTTTTTAGGACTCAGCATATGTATAATCTCCTAAGCAAACTTTCTATTAAGCTGTAAGGTTCTGGTCGGTGTTAAGAACTTCACCCTTGAAGATGAACACTTTAATCCCGATGGTACCATAGGTGGTCTGGGCTTCAATAAAGCCATAGTCCACATCAGCTCTCAACGTGTGAAGCGGAATTCGGCCTTCTTTGTACCACTCCGTTCTTGCCATTTCTGCACCACCAAGTCTGCCGGCACAAATAATCTTGATCCCCTGGGCACCAAATCGCATGGCCGAAGAGACGCTTCTCTTCATGGCCCTTCGAAAGGCAATTCGTCGCTCAAGCTGGGATGAAATATTTTCTGCAACAAGCTGGGCATCGACTTCAGGTCGCCTGACCTCTTTGATGTCGATGAGGACCTCGGGGGTGAGCATCTTTTCCAACTCTTTTTTCAAAAGGGCAATTTCAGATCCTTTTTTACCGATGATGATCCCAGGCCTTGCTGCAAACACGCGGAGTCTTATCCGTTTGGAAAACCGCTCAATTTCTATTTTAGAGATACCTGCATGGTAAAGCTTCTTTTTAAGAAATTTTCTGATTTTATAATCTTCATAAACAAAATCAGCATATTCCTTATCGGCATACCACCGGGAATCCCATGTTTTGATGATACCTAATCTTAACCCGATTGGATTTACTTTTTGGCCCAATCCGAATCCTCCTTATTTAGACCGTTTCCGCAACTGTTACTGTGATGTGGCTGGATCTTTTCAGAATCCTGGCACCTCTGCCCCTGGCCCTTGCCCGAAATCGTTTCAGGGTAGGACCCTGGTCAACAACAATGTTTTTGACGATGAGACCATCAACATCCAGCTCATTGTTGTGCTCAGCATTGGCCACAGCCGAACTCAGGGTTTTGGATATGATACCGGCTGCTTTAAGGGGCATGAACTTGAGAAGGTTCAACGCCTCCTCAACAGGTTTACCCATCAAAGCTTCAACAGGAGCACGCAGTTTTAACGGTGATATTCGTACGTATTTAGTGACTGCTTTAACTTCCATTTCAGTTTCCTCTTACATTGTAACCCCAAGGGGTTATCTCTTCATTTTGGACTTTTTATCACCTGCGTGACCGTAAAATGTTCTTGTGGGAGAAAACTCGCCAAGCTTATGTCCGACCATGTTCTCCGTAACAAATACCGGCACGAATTTTTTACCATTATGAACTGCAAAAGTGATTCCCACCATCTCGGGAAAAATAGTTGATCTCCTGGACCAGGTTTTGATCACTCTGTTGCTCTTTTTATCTTCTTGAGCAGCAACAACCTTTCTTATCAGTTCCGGGGCTATATAAGGGCCCTTTTTCAACGACCTTGGCATATCAGATCACCTATCTATTTGCGTTTAGCTCTTCTTTTCACGATGTACTGGTCAGTACGCTTATTATTACGGGTTCGATACCCTTTGGTCGGCACACCCCAAGGCGTACAAGGATGTCGGCCACCGGAGGATCTACCCTCACCACCACCCATGGGATGATCCACAGGGTTCATGGCAACACCCCTTACGGATGGCCTGCGTCCCAACCATCGGGAACGACCGGCCTTACCAAGCTTGATGTCATCGTGTTTTTCATTACCCACCCTTCCAATGGTGGCCTTGCACTTGATGTGCACCATACGCACCTCACCAGAGGGCAGAAGAACCTGGGCATATCTGCCCTCTTTTGCCATCAGCCTTGCAAAGGTACCAGCACTCCGGACGATCTGGCCGCCCTTTTGCTGTTTGAGCTCCACGTTATGAATACGAGTACCCAGAGGAATATTTTCCAGGGGCAGGCAATTACCCGGTTTAATATCTGCATCCGGACCGGTTTCGATTACATCACCCACCTGGAGATCTTTGGGGGCAAGGATGTAGCGTTTTTCACCATCCACATAAAACAAAAGGGCAATGCGGGCGCTTCTGTTGGGATCGTATTCAATGGCAGAAACCTTGGCAGGAATGCCATCTTTATCTCTTTTAAAATCTATAATTCTGTACTGCTTTTTTGCCCCACCACCCCGGTGACGACTGGTAATCCGGCCATGGACATTACGCCCGGCTGTTTTCTTAATTTTTTTCAGCAGGCTCCGTTCGGGCTTTACCTTGGTAATTTCCTCAAAGGTAAAGTACTCCTGGGCCCGTCTGCCGGGTGATGTCGGCTTTGTCTTCTTTATTGACATGTGGTTACCTCTTTATACACCTTCAAAAAAATCAATTCTCTGCCCGGGCATTAACCGCACAATGGCCTTTTTCCAATCCCGCCGTCTTCCAACGACCTTGCCACGACGCTTTACCTTGCCCTTCATCTGAATGGTCCTGACGGCTTGAACTTTGGTATTAAAAATCCGTTCCACCGCGTCTTTAATTTCCATGCGGTTGGCCTGGCGGTCCACCTCAAAGGAAACCTGATTGAAGAGCTCTTTTTGCAGAGTTGTTTTTTCCGTATTCAAGGGCCGTCGAATTATATCATAATCTTTTATCATCACCCGAGCCTCCCTTCGATCCCCTGAATGGATGACTCAACCAATAACAGCGTGTCATATTTCAGGATATCATAAACATTGAGCCCCTCGGTCTTAATGACTTTAACCCCAGGCACATTCCGTGAAGAGAGAAACAGATTTCTATCATCGTCTGAAGTGACCACCAGAACTTTTTTCAGCCCCAAAGCCTTGGTTACATCCACAAAGGATTTTGTTTTGATCCCTTCCAGGCCAAAGCCATCAATAACAGTCAAAGACTCGGTGGCCAACTTACTGCTCAGCGCCATCTTCAGGGCCAGCGCACGCACTTTTTTGGGCAGGTTGTAGGCATAGGATCTCTGCATGGGGCCAAAGATCACACCACCACCCCGTCTCAGGGGTGATTTGACACTTCCAGACCTTGCATTACCCGTACCCTTCTGCCGATACAATTTTTTAGTACTTCCAACGATGTCAGAACGCCCTTTCACTGCGGCGGTTCCGCGTCTCCGACTTGCAAGCTGCATTCTCACAACGTCATGCAGTACACTTTTTTTAACAGGTATGCTGAATATCGTATCAGGGAGTTGTGTCTCAGAGACCTTCTCACCTGACCTGTTCAAAACATCTACAGCAGCCATATATGTCCTCATTAAATTCCGACTGTGCTTCACTGCGAAGGTCATTGCAATACCCACAGTCGTGGTAAAAAACTACGTATACAATCCCAACTACTTTGCCACTTTTACGATCTCAAGGATGCCGGTTTTTGCGCCCGGAACAGGCCCTTTGACCAGTAAAAGATTTTCTTCGGCCCTGACTTCAATCACCACAAGGTTTTTGACCGTTTTTCGATCAACCCCCATGTGTCCGGGCATTTTTTTACCCTTGGTGATCCGTGCAGGCCAGGCAGAGCAACCCACTGAACCGGGCTTACGATGATTCCTGCTACCATGGGTCTCTGGTCCACGGCTGAAGCCATGGCGCTTAATGGTCCCCTGAAAGCCTCGACCCTTGGAGGTACCGGACACGTTAACCTTGTCTCCGGGTTGCAAAAAATCCAGACCCAGAACCTGACCTGGTTCATAGTCTTCCGGGGTGTCCACTTTAAATTCACGAAGGGTTACAAACCCAACGTCACCGCTTTTTGCAAAATGACCCACAGCAGGCTTGGTACACCGCTTAATGTCTTTGGTGCCAAACCCCACTTGAACCGCATTGTAGCCGTCCACACTGAGGGTTTTTACCTGGGTGACCACACAGGGGCCCACCTCAAGTACGCTTACCGGCACAAGGGTGCCATCGGCGTTAAAGACACTGGTCATTCCCACCTTTTTTCCAACGATTCCATCACACATAATCATATCCTGTTCTATGTTTTCAAATCCCTATAAAGGGAATCTGATCTTATAGCCTAAATCTTTTTCAATTACGGCTGAAAACAAACCTATCTGATGCCCACGAAGGGGTCAGATTAAAGCTTAATTTCCACAGCCACACCCGGGGACAGATCCAGTTTCATCAAGGCATCCACGGTCTGCTGGGTGGGTTCAAGAATATCCATCAGACGCTTGTGAGTTCTGATTTCAAACTGTTCCCGGGATTTCTTATTCACATGTGGAGAACGCAGCACACAAAATTTATTAATCCGGGTGGGAAGGGGGATGGGCCCCACAACCTTTGCACCGGTTTTTCTTGCTGTATCCACGATGTCAAGGGATGAACGATCAAGCAACTTATGGTCATAAGCCTTGAGCCTGATCCTTATTTTTGTTTTTATCATAACGATTCAATCTTCCCTGGATTAGTCTTCAATTTCACCAATAACGCCAGCACCCACAGTACGTCCACCTTCCCTGATGGCAAAGCGAAGTTCTTTTTCCATGGCAATGGGGGCAATGAGCTCAGCTGAGATACTTGCATTATCTCCGGGCATGATCATTTCAACACCATCGGCCAGGGTCAAGATACCGGTTACGTCAGTGGTTCTAAAGAAAAACTGGGGACGGTAACCGCTGAAGAAAGGTGTATGACGACCGCCCTCTTCCTTGCTCAGGCAATAAATTTCTGCCTTAAACTTAGTATAAGGTTTAATGGTCCCAGGTTTAGCAACCACCTGACCTCTTTCAACGGCATCTCGCTTGGTTCCCCTGAGGAGCAGACCCACATTGTCACCGGCCCGGCCTTCATCAAGCAGCTTTCTAAACATTTCAACGCCGGTACAGGTGGTCTTGGTGGTTTCACGGATACCCACAAGCTCGACCTCTTCACCGGTTTTAACCACACCACGCTCAATACGACCGGTCACAACGGTACCACGACCGGAAATACTAAACACATCCTCAATGGGCATGAGAAAATCTTTGTCTGTATCACGAACGGGCTCTTCCACGTAGGAATCCAGCACGGCCAGAAGCTCACCAATACACTTGGCGTCTTCACCGGCGGGATCATCACACTCCAGGGCCCTCAGAGCAGATCCTCTGATAATGGGGGTGTCATCTCCGGGGAACTCATATTTGTCCAGAAGCTCCTGGAGTTCCATCTCCACCAGCTCAATGAGTTCTTCGTCATCCACCATGTCACATTTGTTCAAAAACACAACGATACTCGGAACACCCACCTGACGGGCAAGAAGGATATGTTCTCGGGTCTGGGGCATGGGACCATCATCGGCACTTACAACAAGAACCGCACCGTCCATCTGGGCTGCACCAGTGATCATATTCTTGATATAATCAGCATGGCCGGGGCAATCCACATGGGCATAGTGACGATTGGCTGTCTCGTACTCCACATGGGCTGTTGCGATGGTGATACCACGCTCACGCTCTTCCGGGGCTTTATCGATCTCATCAAAAGGAATATAGGTACCATGACCTGCGAGGGCTGCATGCTTTGTGATTGCAGCAGTCAGAGTGGTCTTACCATGATCGATATGCCCAATAGTTCCAATGTTAACATGCGGTTTCGTCCGCTCGAATTTTTCCTTAGCCATTGTAAATTTTCCTCCCTGAAATCTTCTTAAGATCTTAACAGGACTTTTTAAATATTTTTAAAAAATTACCATCTAAAATGGGCAAAAGCCTTGTTTGCTTCGGCCATTTTATGGGTATCTTCTTTCTTTTTCATGGCGCCACCACGCTCATTGAATGCGTCCAAAAGCTCAGCTGCAAGCTTGTTGGCCATCCCCTTTTCAGACCGTTTCCGACTAAACGTCAGCAACCACCGAAAGGCCAGAGCTGTCTGCCTTGAAGGTTTTATTTCCGTGGGCACCTGATAAGTTGATCCGCCCACCCGACGTGATTTTACTTCCACGGAGGGACGAACATTATTGATCGCCTTTTCAAATACATCCAACGGTGTTTCGCCGGATTTTTTTTCAATGAGATCCATTGCATCATCGAACACTCTCACAGCGACGCTTCGCTTACCATCTCTCATTACGCAATTGACAAACTTGGACACAAGGGTTTTTTCTCCCTTTGCACCCATGGTCAAGTGTGCTGAAACTATTTTTTTTCTTGCCATACATCCACCAATTTCTTAAACTGATTCAATGATCCCAGACAAATCCAAACCCGATGTTCAAACAACTTACTTGGGTCGCTTTGCACCATATTTTGACCTGCCCTGCCTTCTATCTTCAACTCCCAGCGTATCCAGTGTTCCCCTCACGATGTGATAACGAACACCGGGAAGATCCTTCACCCTCCCGCCCCTGACAAGAACCACTGAATGCTCCTGCAGGTTATGACCCATACCGGGAATGTAGGCGGCAACTTCCATGCCGGTTGTCAAACGAACCCTGGCAACCTTTCTCAATGCAGAGTTCGGCTTTTTGGGTGTTGACGTATACACCCTGGTGCAGACACCTCGTTTCTGGGGACCACCCTTCAAAGCCGGGGTGCCCTGCTTCTTCTCGGCCTTTACCCGTCCCTTTCTTACCAGTTGATTAATGGTTGGCATACCTTTATAAAACTCCTTATCGAATGATTTCGAACAATCTTATGTGACAAAATGTTGAATTATTATATAGACGCCTGAATTTGTCAAGCTTTTTTTAAATTACCCCTGGATGACAGATCTCTTCCAAGGCTGTTAAAAGAACAGCACCAGAAGGTAAAACCGATGTGATTTCAACAAAAAAAGAGGGGATTCTTCGAACCAGAAGCCCATCAACTCCACCGGTTTTTTTAACATAAGGTGTTAATTTTCAAATAGGCCTATGATTAATTCTCCACCGTCTCAATCTCCACATTTTTATACCCCACGAAACCGGTTCCAGCGGGAATCAAACGTCCCATGATGACATTTTCCTTCAACCCCTTGAGGGTATCGTATCTACCCTGGATGCTGGCTTCGGTGAGAACCTTGGTGGTTTCCTGGAACGACGCAGCAGAAATAAAACTGTCCGTTGCAAGGGACGCCTTTGTGATTCCCAGAATCAACGGCTCTCCCCTGGCAGGCTCCCCACCCTTCATGACAATGTCCCGATTGGCTTCCGCAAACCGGTCCCGATCCACCTGCTCATCGGGGATAAAATCCGTATCGCCCACTTCCAGGACTTTCACCCGCCGCATCATCTGGCTGATAATCACCTCAATGTGCTTATCATTGATGCGAACACCCTGGAGTCGATACACCTCTTGAACCTCATCCACCAGGTACCGGGCCAGGGCTACTTCTCCCTTGATATTGAGAATATCCTGGGGATTGGCAGAACCGCCGATGAGGGGTTCACCTGCCTTTACATAATCCCCGTCATACACATTAATATGACGGCCCTTGGGAATGAGATATTCCTTTTTATCACCCACATCCGTGGGGGTCACGGTGACTTTTTGCTTTCCCTTGGTACCCTTGGACACAGCAACATACCCATCAATCTCTGTGAGCACGCTGGGCTCCTTGGGTTTTCGAACCTCAAACAGCTCGGCAACCCGGGGCAGACCACCGGTGATATCTTTGGTTTTGGTGGTGGCCCGGGGAAGCTTGGCAATGACATCGCCAGCCATGATCTCATCATCATCGTCTTTCATAAGAATTGCGTGCACCGGTAGGTAGTACATGACATTGGCGGTGGCACCGGGGAGTTTAATCCCCTTTCCGTCCTTATCTTTAATGGTGATTCGGGGACGAATGTCAGAGGATTTTCCTTCAATAATGGTACGGGACACTTTGCCCGTCACCGGATCAATCTGCTCTTGAACGGTGTTACCCACCTCAATGTCGGCGTACCGGGCACGACCACTCACCTCGGTGATGATGGGCGTGGTAAATGGATCCCACGAGGCAAGCACATCCCCCACCTCAACGTTCTGGCCATTTCTTACATGGAGATTTGCCCCGTAAATGACGTCTTCCTTGGCCCGTTCACGCCCTTCGGGACCGGTGATTGAAAACCCCCCCCCTTTTCGGTTCATGACAATCTGATCCTGACTTGCCGTGGTAACAATCTGAATATTTTCGTTGAGCTTGATAATTCCCGCCACCCTGGCCTTGATCTCGGCCACTTCAACCTTTCTACTGGCTGTACCACCAATGTGAAAGGTTCTCATGGTTAGCTGGGTTCCCGGCTCTCCAATGGACTGGGCCGCCATGATGCCGATGGCCTGGCCGATCTCAACGGTTTTACCGTGGGCAAGGTCCCGGCCATAACACTTGGCGCACACCCCATGTCTGGATTTGCAGGTAAGCACGGACCGAATTTTCACACTGGTCACACCAGCAGTTTCGATGATTTCAACTAATTTTTCATCCAGTTCAACCCCCTTGTCTGCAAGCAGGGTATTTTTATATGGATCAATCACCGGAGCTTGGACCACCCTTCCCAGGATTCTTTCCCCAAGGGTTTGGATCACCTCCCCCCCTTCCAGCAGGGATTCCACCTCCACCCCCATCAAGGTACCGCAATCATCTTCCATGACGGTGCAGTCCTGGGCAACATCGGCCAGACGACGGGTGAGATATCCGGAGTTAGCCGTTTTCAAGGCCGTATCGGCAAGCCCCTTTCGCGCTCCATGGGTGGAGATAAAATACTGCAACACTGTCAATCCTTCACGGAAACAGGCCGTGATGGGATTTTCAATGATCTCCCCCGAGGGTTTGGCCATGAGACCACGCATACCGGCCAGCTGACGCATCTGATCCTTACTGCCCCTGGCACCGGAATCTGCCATCATGTAAACAGCGTTGAGGATATCATCGGGGGCATCTTTACCACCGGGATTTTTCATTACCGCCATCATGGCATCGGCGATGTCATCGGTGCTTTTAGCCCAAATATCCACCACCTTGTTGTATTTTTCACCCTGGGTGATTAGTCCTTCGGAGTATTGCTGCTTGATGCCCTGCACCTGCTCTTCGGACTTGCGGATGATATCCCATTTGTTATCAGGGATAATCATATCATCAATACAGATGGACAACCCCCCCAGGGTGGAATGCCGATATCCAATATCCTTTAAACGATCCGCCAGAATAACGGTTTCCTTGAGACCAATGTTTCGGTAGGCATAATCCACAAGCCCCCGCACAGCCCCCTTGTCCATCAATCGGTTCAACAATTTAAAGGGAATGGTGATTTTGCGCTCATCCACTCTGAAAATATTGAATCTGCCATTGTATTCCACCACATCGGAATACTGCCCTTGCAACAGTCCAAACAGCTGGGTGACCACAATCTCACTGACCTGGAAATAGTTCTGAAACTCCTTGCTGGTAAGAACCCCGGTCTGGGTCATGGAACCAGGATTATCTTCCTTGGCAGCCTCATCCAGCACCCCTTGTAAATCACGACCTTTTTTCAATTCTGTCAGAACTGACTCCGCCGCCTCCCGGGTGGTAAACCCAAGACAATCCATGGACAGTAAGGTATCACCGGGAATAATCTCCCACAGCAGGATTCTACCGGTGGTGGTCTCATGAATCACACCATCAATGCGCACCTTGATCTTCGCATGGATATCCAACGCTTTGGAATCAAAGGCCGAACGAACTTCGGAAATACTTGAGAAGAGTACCCCTTCTCCCTTTTTGCCCGAGGCCTCCCGGGTCATGTAGTAGATCCCCAGAACAATGTCCTGGGTGGGCACTATGACGGGCTGGCCATTGGCAGGGGAAAGGATATTGTTGCTTGCCAGCATCAGTACCCGGGCTTCCAGGCGGGCCTCCAGGGAAAGGGGCACATGCACTGCCATCTGGTCACCGTCAAAGTCAGCATTAAAGGCAGGGCACACCAGGGGATGGAGCTGAAGGGCCTTTCCCTCAATAAGGATGGGTTCAAAGGCCTGGATCCCCAGACGATGCAATGTGGGTGCCCGGTTGAGCATCACGGGATATTCCCGGACAACGTGGTCCAGGGCATCCCACACGGCAATTTCCTCCCGTTCCACCATTTTTTTGGCACTTTTAACGGTGGACACAAGCCCTTTTTTCTCAAGATAGTTGTAAATA
Organism: uncultured Desulfobacterium sp.; assembly: GCA_937124525.1. Next base: position 1,535 of record CAKZLA010000265.1, on the reverse strand, counting down.
AAGGGTTTAAACAACTCCAGGGCCATCTTTTTGGGTAACCCGCACTGGTGTAAACGAAGATCCGGTCCCACGGTGATAACGGTACGACCGGAATAATCCACCCGCTTTCCCAAAAGGTTCTGACGGAACCTGCCCTGTTTTCCTTTAAGTGTATCACTCAAGGACTTCAACGGTCTTTTATTGGTGCCGGTTACCACCCTGCCATGACGTCCATTGTCAAAAAGAACATCAACGGACTCCTGGAGCATGCGTTTTTCATTGCGCACAATGATATCCGGGGCATTGAGATCCATCAATCGTTTCAAACGGTTGTTCCGGTTGATCACCCGGCGATACAGATCATTGAGATCCGAAGTGGCAAACCGCCCCCCTTCCAGGGGCACAAGGGGTCTTAAATCCGGCGGCAAAACAGGGATGGCCGTCATGATCATGCGGGTGGGGCTGAGTCCTGAATTAAGGAATGCATCCACCACTTTGAGCCGTTTGGACATCTTCTGACGTTTGGCAACGGACTTGGTGGTGGCAATCTCTTCCCTGAGCTCGTCATACACAGCCTTGAGATCAATCTCTTCAAGAAGATTTAAAATGGCTTCAGCCCCGATGCCCACCTCAAACTCCCCGGGTCCGAACACCTCCATGGCCTCATGGTATTTTTCATCCGACAGCAATTGGTATTTGGAAAGTTCGGTCTCCCCGGGATCAACCACGATATAGGAATCAAAATAAAGCACTTTTTCAAGATTTTTCAGGGTCAGGTCCAGCACATTACCAATCTTGCTGGGAAGACTCTTTAAGAACCAGATATGTGACACGGGGCAGGCCAGCTCAATGTGCGCCATGCGCTCCCGGCGCACCTTGGACTGGATCGCGGCCCCCCATTGCGCTTGCAGGGCATTGGCGCGGGCGGTGGACAGGCTTTGGGTTTGCGCCGCGCGCGCGCGCTGGCCACCGCGGGATTTGCCGCCCTGCCGTGCGTTGCCGCCGCTCAGGATGAGCCCGTCACCCTTCCGCCATTCATGATGCCGCAAGCCTGCGAGCTTCTATTAATCTGAATTTTTTTATTTCAATCTCTTTATGAAGATGAGGGATTCTTGTTATCTCATCTCCTATGTATAAGAATTCTCTTCCGAGGGTTGAAAATATATCCCTGAAATATAGAAAAACAAAGGCTACCGATATTGCAATAAATCCAAGAACGGTGAGGCTTATATAGAGGGCTGCTTCACCGCGTAATGTCTTAAGCATTTCATCCGGAATCAGTTGATGCCATATGATGATATTTTCATTGTCTGATTCATCAGTGAAAACTGTATGTAATACATGTTCTATCCAGGTGTCGGTGTGGATGAGATCGGTTAACTGCTTCAGACTGTATTTTGCATTTTTATATTCTTCAATACCTCGTGAGTAGATGACTTCAAGATTGTTGTTCAGAACTTCAACCGTCAGGCCTTGTTCTATAAGAAAGTCATCGTCTACCTCATTATATGAAAAAAGGTCAACGGTGCTGTAATCTATAAAATGACTGGACATCA
>CAKZLA010000264.1 GCA_937124525.1 uncultured Desulfobacterium sp. | reverse complement strand
GAGTAACACAATCGATTTAATTTATCAATCATTATACGTACCGTTGCAGGCATGGTGAGAATCTCTTGAGATTCCCATGCGTTAATTTGGGTATGATATCAACATCGGTGGCCCGGGGCAATGGGCCGACCAGTGAGCCGTTTTGTGTCGGTGTGCTTTTGACAAGATTAGGTTTATACAAAGCACAGGATCAACAGCCGTGCAATAACGAAAAACGGTCCTGCCCCCAAAGCAGCCGGGGTTGTTATAACGCCCGTTAATTTGAGCAGCTGAGACAGGGAATATATGTTAGATAAACGTGATTATTATGAAATCCTGGGGGCTTCCAGAGATGCCTCAAAGGATGAACTCAAGTCTAAGTATCGAAAACTTGCCATAAAATTTCATCCGGATAAAAATCCCGGAAACAGTGCCGCTGAGGAAAAGTTCAAGGAAGCCTCAGAAGCCTATGGGGTCCTTTCAGATGATCAGAAACGCCAGCTTTATGATCAATTTGGGCACCAGGGACTTGAAGGAGCCGGGGCATCGGGGGGTGGCTTTGAGGATGCTTTTTCCAGTTTCGGGGATATTTTTGAAGATTTTTTTGGTTTTGGTGGCAGCTCCAGGGGGGGGCGGGGTGGCACCCGGGTCCAGCGGGGATCAGACCTTCGCTATGACATGACCCTTGACTTCATGGAGGCGGCCTTTGGGATTGAAAAGGTTATTGATGTAAAAAAACTGGATAATTGTGATATGTGCGGGGGAAGTGGATGCAAGGAAGGAACCTCTCCTGAAACATGTTCCCATTGCAATGGCACAGGCCAATTCATCCAGAGCCAGGGTTTTTTCAAGGTAAAAACCACTTGCCCATATTGTCGGGGCAAAGGCAAGTCCATTCCCCATCCCTGTCCCAAATGCGTGGGCAGTGGCCGCATGGAAATTTCCAAAAAAGTGTCGGTCAAGGTGCCTGCCGGTGTGGATACCGGGGCCAAGCTGCGCTTGACCGGTGAAGGCGAAAGCAGTGCTTCAGGCGGGCCTTCCGGGGATCTTTATGTGTTTGTCAGCGTAAAGCCCCACAAGCTGTTTAAACGGGATGGGACCAATATCATCTGTTTGGTGGATATCTCCTTTGTCCAGGCGGCCCTGGGGGATGAAATTACCATTCCCACCCTTGAAAATGAAAAAGAGCTTAAAATCCCCAAAGGGACCCAGTATGGAGACACCTTTCGGTTTAAAGGTGAGGGTATACCCTCCCTGAGATCTGGCAGGCGCGGAGATCAGATCATCCAGGTTGATATCAAAACCCCCACACGACTGTCTAAAAAACAGGAAAAACTGTTGCGGGAATTTGATAAGCTGGATTCGGATAAAATTTCAAATAAGCTGAAACGACTTTTCAGGGGGATGTGATCATCCAGGGGAGAGAATCTATGTTTGAATTAAAGGTAAAAACGGATTTTGCCGCAGCCCACCAGCTAACCATGGTGGGGGAAAAATGTGAGAACCTCCATGGCCATAACTGGAATGTGGAGGTCTATGTCACTGGAGAACATCTCAATGCCGCCGGTGTGCTGGTGGATTTTGGAGATATCAAGAAACATGTGCGGGCCATCATGAAGGAGCTTGACCATAGGTTCTTAAATGAGCTGGAGGCCTTTAAGGAGATCCAGCCCTCATCTGAGCAAATTGCCATTTATATTGCCCATCGGTTGCAAACCTGCCTGGGGGAAGAAAAACTCGATGAGACCGTACGGGTCTCCCGGGTGTCTGCATGGGAGTCTGCCGATGCCTGTGCCACCTACATCCTTCCGGTGGACTGACCCTTGATCCCCAAATATTAAGGGATCAGCCGGTAGTACCCGGCTTTTTATTTAAGGTTCGAGCCGGTGCCTAAGGAATATAAAACGCCGCTTCCATTTATTTCAATGGGGCGGCGTTCTTTTGTTTCAGGGTATGTCAATATTTGGGTTGATCTGTATAAATAAAGCTTTATGCCATGGAAGCCTGGACCCGGGCCAGGGAATCCTTGACGTCTTTGTCCAGGAAAAAATCCAGATTTTGATATCTCTTTTTTTCTGACAGTCTTGCCTCCATTATTGCCGAGGCATCCCTTTTTAATTCTTTTTTTAAGCGCATGAAGGGCTTTCCAGGGGTATCCATCCATGAGGAGACAATTGTTTTTGCCCGGTCCATCAGCGTTTCCGGGTTAAGAATTTCATCCACAATGTTTTGCTGTAAGGCCTCTGCGCTGTTGATCAATTTTCCAAAATAGAGCAGATTTCGATAGACTCTATCGGAGTCAAGGCCAAACCGCATGATGCCGGTCTGCACGGAGGACAGGGGAACACCTATATTGATTTCCGACATGCCAACTTTTGTTTTGGGGTGGTTGGAAAGAAGACGGTAGTCCGCTGCCATGGACAGGATCAGTCCACCGGCAACGGCATGGCCGTTCATGGAGCAGACAACGGGTTTCGTGCATGTAAAAATGTTAAAAAATACCCGGTCGGCAAAGGCAATAAAATCACCTGCCTGTTCCAGGGTTTCAAAGGCCATGAAGGTATTTAAATTAAACCCGGTGGAAAAAAAACGATTCTGCCCGGTGAGAACCATTCCTTTGATTTCTTCTTTAACATTTACCTGGTCCACGGCTTTCTGGAGGTGCTCCAGGGTCTGACGATCCATGGCGCTGGTGTTTCCACCAGCCAGTTTTGCAATGAGAATCTGGTCTTCAATGTGTGTTTTAAGCATGGATACATTTCCTTGTGTTTTTCATATGAAACTCAGTACGAAAATCTGCAATTATGAGGATTTTGATTTTCGTTGTGACAGGCGGTTACTGCCATATAGGTTTATATGAAAGAGTAGGTGTGCCTAATATTCTTTCATGCTTCGTTGTGGGCAGGCCAGGGCCAGAATACGGTCTGCCCGTGGCAGTTATAAAAAATCGGCAAGAAAACCTCTGGGTCTTTAGCCAGGGGGGTGTTGACGGTTATGACATGAAACTCCAGAGTACACCGGCCGCCACTGCTGATCCGATAACCCCGGATATGTTAGGTGCCATGGCATGCATGAGCAAAAAGTTTGTGGGATCTTCCTGTTGTCCCACCACCTGCACTACCCTTGCTGAATCTGGAACGGCAGAAACGCCGGCAGCCCCAAGCAGGGGGTTTATTTTGCTCTTTAAAAAGAGATTCATAAATTTGGCAAACAGCAGACCACACGCCGTTGCGATACAAAAGGATAGTGCCCCCAGAAAAAAGATTCCCACAGACTGATTGGTGAGAAATACATCACCCTGGGTGCTCGCCCCAACGGTGACCCCAAGAAGGATGGTGACAGAATCAATGATGGATGTTCTTGCTGCCACGGCCAGTCGTTCCGTTACCACGGCTTCTTTTAAAAGGTTACCAAAGCAGAGCATGCCAAGCAGAGGCAGGGCTGCCGGTGCCAGAAAACAGCACAGGAGAAAAGAGACAATGGGAAAGAGCATTTTTTCTCTCTTGCTGACTTCCCGGGGCTCTTCCATGCGAATCAGGCGTTCCTTTCGGGTGGTAAGAAGTCTCATGATGGGGGGTTGTATCACCGGTACCAGGGCCATGTAGGAATAGGCAGCCACGGCAATGGGGCCAATGAGTTTAGGGGCCAGTTTGGCCGTGAGAAAGATGGCCGTAGGACCGTCAGCACCGCCGATGATGCCGATGGAAGCTGCTTCATTGGGAGCAAACCCCAGAGCCAGTGCCCCCAGGAATGTGATAAAAATTCCTGCCTGGGCTGCGGCCCCCAGGAGCATGAGCACTGGTCGTGCCAGCAGGGTGGAAAAATCGGTCATGGCACCGATGCCCAGGAATATGAGAGGGGGATAGAGTCCCTGGGTAACCCCAAAATAGAGGTAGTGAAGGACACTGTTGTCTTCATAGATACCCAGCCCCAGACCCTGGAATACGGGAATGTTTCCCATGAGCATGCCAAAGCCGATGGGAACCAGTAAAAGGGGTTCGTAGTCCTTGGCAATGCCAAGGTATATAAAGGTCATTCCCACAAGAATCATGACGATGTTGCGGTAGTCACATAGAAAAAAACCGGTGTTTTGAAAAAAATCTACAAATAGGTGCTCCATAGCGTATGCCTCTGCGTGGATGATTGATGTTTTTTAGGAAGCCAGTGTCTTGAATTTTGCCATGTCTAAGACATGGTACCCTTGGGTATCTGATACGATGATATCTGCTTCAAGAAGCCTTGCAAGGGTTGCATGGGGATGATCAATACCACTTATTCTGGCCAGTTTTAAAAGTCGTGGCAGGGAAAAATGTTCATTCAAGGTTTCTGCCAGAAGTTTGAATTGCCTTGCGCTTTCCTTCTGCCCCGGGGTGAGTTTCACCGGGATCTGGTCCGTTGCAGGGGCCTTTTTGTTAAAAAGGGAGAGTTCTTTTCTGTTTTCCCATAGAGCCAGCAGCTTATGGATCTGGGAGATGGCCATGGACAAGGTCACAAGGCCAGTGAATACAATGGTTACGCCCACAACGGAGATTGCCCATCCGTTGTATGCATTGATTGCATCTAAACCGTACACATTTGCCTCCATATTTTTCAGATTATCAAAAATTTAATGGCTTATTTCATGATTTTAAAAAGAAGAGGAAAACCATTTTAATAGTGATAATCCATGTCAGGGGTATCTTGTTCTGTTAAGAAGGGGAAGGTGCGGGAGCGATAGGCGCTCCAGACCTGCATAAAGGTCTCTGCTGCGGACGAATCATTTTGGATAAATCCCAGGAAAGCATTTCTTGGAATGACCACAATTTCGCAGGAGGTAAGGGCTGTCAGGGTGGAGATGTATATCCCCTTTGAGGATAACAGTTCCAGGCCAATGAAATCCCCTGTTTTGTTTACCACAGCAGATTTTCCATCGTTCAATGCAATCAGGAGGGTTCCTGTTTTTAGCACAAAAAAGAAGGTGGCCGTATCTCCCTGGGTTGCCAGAGTTTCACCCTCTTGTACCGTTCTTTTTTCCAGGGTCTGTCCCATTGCGTCAAGGTCTTTTTCTTCCATGCTTCTGAAGAGTTCACTTTTTCTAAGGATGTTGATTGCTCTTTCCATTCTCTCCTCATTCGGGGTTGATCATACCATTGGCCATTAAGGCAGTTTCAGTGCCCGGCCGGTTCAATTTTATGATAAAACCACCTCATTCAATCTTATGGGGAATTGATTTAATACAAAATAATTAGATAAGCATAAAATCAACCATCTGTCGATATAATTTTTGATATGTAAAAAAATATTGACTTAGGAGTTTTAGATTTACAGGTCATTCCTTGTTGGTTATCAACTGAAGGGCAGTGGCAAAATTTCGATCTGTGCAGGTAATAATTGTTTGCAACGCATTAATAATGGTTTGTACACTTTTCAAACAGCCTTAAAACTACAGCGACACTTAACGATTTTCACAAGAAACTTGTGTCATTTTGCTTGCGATTAATGCTGTTTCTCCCCATGAAAATCAATTGTCATACGGTTTTAGCTCAAAGTGTCGCTGTTGTATTAAAGCCATATACAATATGCTTTTGAGGCTAATACCTTTAATACCTTCGCCAAGTTTGTTTCAGTCCCTATTGAAATCCATATAGGGAGAGGCACCCCTTCCTTAATTTCTACCGTTCCCCCCGCTTATAGGGTTCTCCCAACTGGGCCGGGGCGCTGAGTTTTCGCTGGTTCCCCAGGCCGATGATGATCAAAATCAACAACGTGGCCCCATAGGGCAGCATGGCCAGAAAATTGGGGGAGATACCAAGGGGTTGCAGCAAATACTGGAGTACAAAAATACCGCCGAACAAAAAAGCGCCCCCAATGGCCTTACCCGGATTCCACAGGGCAAAGATGGTCAGGGCAATCACAATCCATCCCCGGCCTGCAGTCATGCCCTCAATCCATGATTTACTGTAAGAAGTGGACAAATGGGCACCGGCCATGGCAGAGAAGCCGCCCCCAATCACCACACAGGCATATCGAATGAGGGTGACATTAACCCCCTGGGTTTCTGCGGCCCGGGGATGTTCCCCGGTGGAGCGCACCTTGATGCCCAACCGGGTCCGTTCAAGGAAAAACCATGCCACCAGGGCCAGGAGAATGGCCATATAGAAAAAAGGTGTCTGTCTGAAAAAAACCGCTCCCACAACGGGGATATCACACAACCAGGGAATGGCTATATCGTTCATTTTTACTGCAAGGGGTTTACCCACATAGGGTTTTCCCAACATACCGGAAAGTCCCAGCCCAATCATGGTCAGGGCAAGGCCTGAGACCACCTGATTGGCCTGGAGGGTTACCGAGGCAAAGGCATGGAGAAGGGAAATCACCATCCCCGCCGCAATGGCGGCCATGAGTCCAAACCAGGGATTTCCGGTGGTATAGGTCACGATAAAGGCCACCACCGCTCCCAGGGACATCACCCCTTCCACCCCCAGATTTAATATCCCAGAGCGTTCACATATAACCTCTCCCACCGTTCCCAAAAGCAGGGGCGTGCCCGCCACCATGGTGCGTTGGAGCACTGAAATCATTACATCATCCATATGTATCCCTATCTTTTACTTGTTTATTCAGGTTATGACTTAACCGATGCGGTGCGCTGAATCGTCACTTTGTTTTTTATGAAAAAATCTCCCATGATCAAAAAAACCAAAAGTGTGCCGTTGACAATCTGCACCGTGGCTGCCGGAAGCCCCAGGGACACCTGGATGGCATCCCCCCCCACCAGGATACCCGCAAAAAACACCCCTGACACAATGGCATAAAGGGGATTGAGCTTGGCAAGCCAGGCCACAATGATGGCGGTGAATCCATACCCGGAAGAGATGGAAGCTGGATAGCCAAGGTGGTGGTGGATACCTGCCACCTCCCCCACACCGGCAAAACCGGCAAGCCCCCCGCTGATGAGCATGATCACCATGCTGGTCTTAAAAAAATCAATGCCTGCATAACGAGCGGCCTCGGGATTTTCTCCGATGACCCGGACCTCATAACCAAATCGACTTCTGTAAACAATTATGGTGAGGATCACAACGGAAATCAGGGCCACCACCAGGGTGACATAATGTATCCGTGATCCGGAAATCACCCCCAGTATGGCCCCATCGGGCAGGTTATCCGTTCCGGGAAATCCAAACCGGGTTTTCCCCTTCCAGGGTCCAACAATGAGAAGGGTGAGGAACTCGGCACAGATATAATTAATCATCAGGGTGGAGATCACCTCATTGATGGCAAATTTTATTTTGAGAAAGGCCGGAATCAGACCACACAGCCCCCCCCCCAGAAACCCGGCGGCGAACATCAACGGTACGATCACAAAGGGGGGTAACTTTCCCCCCAGCTAAGTCCCACCCAGGAACCCAGAATGGCCCCCATGAGCAACTGCCCTTCGGCACCGATGTTCCAGAATTTGGCCCTGAAGGCAAGGGTGAGGCCCCCGCCGATGAGAACCAGGGGAATGGCCTTGGTAATGGTCTCCTTAAACCCATACATGGACCCAAAGGAACCCATGAAAATCTTTGAAATGGCAAAAAAAGGATTTACACCACACACCATGAATATGATGCCAACTGCCACAAGGGCGGCTAAAAGGGAAAGCAAATTGGTGACAAGGGACTGAATCGGTGTGATGCGGTCCCGATCACTGACTTTTATTCTAAGCATATTATTTTTATCCAGGCCCTTTCAAAAGAATCATCCATCATTGTCTGAACCCATTGAAACGGTGTTTAAAATCTTAAGGAACCCGCCATCATCAAGCCGATGTCCGAGGCCCGTTTATCATCTGCCGAATCCAGGATTCCGGTGAATTCCCCTTGGAACATCACGGCGATGCGGTCACATAATTCAAAAATTTCTTCCAGATCCTCCGAAAACAACAACACCGCTCCCCCCTCTTTACGCCGTTTGAGAAGCTGTTCCCTCAAATATTCCGTGGCCCCCACATCAAGACCATAGGTGGGATGGGAAGCCACCAGAAGGGGAGGCGCTTCACTGATCTCCCGACCCAGTATCAATTTTTGAATATTGCCGCCGGAAAGATTTTTGATCTCCATATCAATGGAGGGGGTGGCCACCCGATAATCTGCCACCAGAGCGCTGGTGTGCTTTTTGATGCGCCCATATTCCAGAAACATCTTTTTGGAAAATTTCTTCAGATGGTGCTGCTTTAAAATTGCATTGTCGTAGAGATATAGCCCTGGTGCAATACCAAATTTTATCCGCTCCTCGGGCACATGGCTCACGCCGCTGTCATAGATACGCCGGGGGGACAGGTTTGTAATGTCCACCCCCTGGGAAAAAACCCTTCCCGATGACACCCGTCGTATGCCGGTGATGGCTTCGGCAAGCTCCCGCTGCCCATTGCCAGCCACACCGGCCACCCCGAAAATTTCATTGGAATGGATATCAAAGGAGACATCTTTCACACAGGCAAGCCCTTTATCTCCCAGGACATTGAGATTTTCAACGGTGAGAACCTTTTTCCCGGGGGGAATTTTTTCCCGGTGCACATTAAAGAGCACATCCCTGCCAATCATCATGCGGGCCAGGGATTGTTTATTCATACCATCAGTGTCTGCATGACCCACAATTTTTCCCTTCTGGAGCACAGTTACCCGGTCACACACGTCCATGATCTCATCGAGCTTGTGGCTGATGAGGATCACCATGTGGCCCTGGGCCTTCATATCTTTGAGGATACGAAACAGCTCCTCAATCTCCTGGGGAGTCAACACAGAGGTGGGTTCATCCAATATCAACAGATCCGCCCCATTTAAAAGGGCCTTGATGATCTCCACCCGCTGCTGCTCACCGGCGGAAAGCTGCCACACCTTTTTGTCAGGATCTATGCTGAAGTTAAATTTTTCCGAAAATGCCACCACCTGGTCCCGGATGCGTATCTTGGGGAAAAAAAAGGGGGTGTGCTTGTATCCCAGAGCAATATTTTCAATGACGGAATGGTTCTGCACCAGCATGAAATGCTGGTGCACCATGCCGATACCATGGGTAATGGATTCCGTGGGAGAGCTGATTTTTACCGGTTTTCCGTTGATTCGAATTTCACCGCCATCGGGCTGATACAGTCCATAAAGGATGTTCATCAGCGTGGTTTTACCGGCACCATTCTCCCCCAGAAGCCCCAGAATTTCACCGGATTTTACCTGGAGGTTAATTCAC
>CAKZLA010000263.1 GCA_937124525.1 uncultured Desulfobacterium sp. | reverse complement strand
CTCAATGATTTTGATGGGCTGGATCACACCCTTTAGCCTTCCTTCTGACCTTTATGGCATGGGCATGGGCATCCAGTCCTTCGGTTTCAGCCAGGGTAATGATATCATCGGCCTCTGCCATGAATGCTGCCCGGGAGTAGTTGATAAGGCTGCTTTTTTTGGTGAAGTTGTCCACGCAAAGGGCGGAAGAGAATCGTGCTGTTCCCGCCGTGGGCAATACATGGTTGGGGCCGGCAATGTAATCTCCCACCGGTTCCGGTGTATAGAGGCCGATGAAGATGGCTCCGGCGTTTTTGATGCGGTCAATGTAGTCAAAGGGGTCTTTGACCACAAGCTCCAGATGTTCCGGTGCCAGGCGATTGGCAAGATCAATGGCTGTCTGGATATCGGGGACCACCAGAGCTGCTCCATAATCTTCCATGGACCGGGTGGCGATATCCCCGCGGGAAAGGTGTTTGAGCTGTTTCTTGACAGCCTGTTGGGTGGCAGTGGCAAGTTTCTTTGAGTCAGTGATTAGGATGGCCGAGGCCATGACATCATGTTCCGCCTGGGAGAGAAGATCTGCTGCCAGGAACTCGGGGTCTGCGTCTTTGTCTGCAATAATAAGAATTTCGCTGGGGCCAGCAATCATGTCAATGCCCACAGTGCCGGAGACAATTTTTTTGGCCAAGGTGACATAAATATTGCCAGGTCCCACGATGACATCCACCCGGGGCACCTGCTTTGTACCATGAGCCAGGGCCGCAATGGCCCAGGCACTTCCGGCCTTGAAAACCTGGTCAATCCCCACTTTTTTTGCCGCTGCCAGCATGTGGGGGTTGATGGTGCCATCGGCCATGGGAGGTGTCATGAGAACAAGGGTTTCAACCCCCGCCACCTTGGCCGGGATACCGCCCATTAAAATGGAAGATACCAGGGGAGTCTTGCCGCCCTGGGCACCGGGGGCATAGATTCCTGCTGCATCAACCGGCCTTACCAATTGTCCCACCATCACCCCCTGTCTGGGGGTGTCAATCCATGATTTTTCTTTTTGCTGCTGGTGGAATTGTGTCAACTGGGCCACGGCACGATCCAGGGCTTTTAGAAAAGATGTATCCACTTTTGTCATGGCTTGACTGAACTCATCTTCACTGACCTTGAGATTTCCCCGGGTGATGGCTTTGGAATCAAATTGTCGGGTGTAGGCCACCAGGGCCTCGTCTCCCCTTTCTTTTACATCTTTTATGTAGGCTTCCACATTCTTGTAATCCGTTTGTGTGTAGCCAAGACCCCTTTCTATGGTGTCATTAACTTTTTTTTCTCCCTCTTTTGAGGGATATTGGTAGATCTGCATTTTTTAAACCTTTTCTTTCGAGTGCTTGGGCACTGGCTTTAGAGTATTGTGCTGTTTTTTTTAAGTAGAATTACGGCATCCTTCATTTCTCACTTTGTGAAAGACTTCCCCATTTTAAAAAATTGGGCTTGGTCATAAGCTGGGCCACTATACGGATACCGAATTTGTATCATGCTCAATTGTCTGTAATTACTGACTTTATTTTTTTAGACCCCAAAAAAATGGTTCAAAGTGGCCCATGTTATGACCAACCCCAAAAAAATTTTTCCAAAAAACTGTAAAGTATTTTTGGGGTCATACGAAGGGTGCCAGCTCTTATGAAAGCTTGATCCAACACCTGCTACTTATTTTTGATGGGCAATATTGTTTAAGTCTCATAAAATCAATTGTAACAAAGGGTGTTGAAAAGTATATGTTAAAAACATTAAAAAGCAATCTTGATATAAGTGATTGATTTTATCATTTAAAATGACAACCATGTTCAACTCCCTTTAATACTCCAGATATCTTTGAATAATAATACTCCAGATATCTCTGGAAATGCAACCTGTAAAAAATATTTCACCAGGTGCGATGTCTTTGGGGAAGATTATTTGCTCAACCTTCAAGTTCCAATGTATTTTAATGGGCAGCAATTCTAATTTGGGAGACTTATGGGCTTAAAACCAAGGAAGTGGTAGTTTTCATTAATGTGGTTTCAGTGGGTTACACAGCAGAGGACTCGATTAAAAACCATAATCAGAATTGCTGTTTAATAGGTGAATTCACGTGTGGGATGGTAATGAACATGGACTCGTCTTATGGGCTCAATTTTATTGAGCAGAATTTTTTCCACCTGGGTGGCAATGTGATCCCCCTGGGCCACAGTGAGGCTGGCATTAACCCCAATGGTTATATTGGCCACAAGATAGGGGCCGAACCGATGGGTCTTTATTTCCTCCACCTGATCTACGCCGTTGACCGGTGCAATGAGCGTTTTTATCTGCCGCCCCAGAGCCTGACCCGGCACCGTGTCCATGAGTTCTCCTGCGGCATCTCGAAGAATTTCAACGCCGGTGTGAAGGATGATTAAAGAAACCACGGCCCCGGCCAAGGGGTCAATCCAGGCATAACCCATGCGACCGAAGAAAATACCAAAGGTGGCTGCCAGGGAGGCAAACACATCGTTGCGGTGATCGGCTGCCAGGGCAGTGACTGCGCTGTTTTTTGTCTGTTTGCCAATGGATTGGGTCCAGACAGTAAGAATCAATTTTAATCCCACGGTGAACAGGGCCACCCACAATGCCTGTATATTGGCACCTTGGAAAATCGTCTGGGCTGTAATAATTTCATATATGGTATTAATGCTGTTCCAGAAAATGGCAATGGCTGTGGTAATAACAAAGGCACCTACCACCACAGCGGCAATGCTTTCGAGCTGTTCATGGCCATAGGGGTGTTCATGGTCTGCAGGTTTTCCCGAAAGCCGCATGAATATATTGACGGCAATGCCATAGGCCACATCTGAAGTAGAATTTATTCCATCTGCCAGAAGGGCCGGGCTGTGGCCTAAAATACCGATGGTGGTTTTTAACAGCGCCAGAAATGTATTGGCAACCAGCCCCAGATTTACGGCCAGCATGGCCTTTTGTTGTCTTGAATTTTTTTGTTCTGTGTTGATAGCGTGCTCCTTTCTATTCCAGTGAAGTTGTTTCTTATTGTTCCAGAGTTTGATCCGGTGTGGGGATACACTAACATTAATGCAGACCAGTTTGTCCAGAGTATGATACGATTTGGTTTTCTTCAACTATTTTTAAATGGGTCTTGTTTATCGTTTAGTCTAAAAGGTTCTCAAGAGTCATAAGTTTTCATAACTTGTTGAAATTATTAGGCCAGAATAAGTGCTTTTTTAAAACTCAGATCGAATGATTTCATTCGGTTATCC
>CAKZLA010000262.1 GCA_937124525.1 uncultured Desulfobacterium sp. | reverse complement strand
TGACGGCTAAGTGGCAGGACACAAATTGGCCACCCACCTAGGACAATTTTAACCCTTGCTGACTATGCATATCAAGGCTATTCAACTCATTGATTTTATATCTTATCCCGGTTTAGGTAGGTAGCCAAAAAATAAATCCGCAATCGTTTGGGGATACTGAAAACCCATTGCCGGTAAGGAACATCTTTTGAAATATTTGTATAAACATACTTCGGGCCTGGGAAAGATCTATTATGACAAAATCTGTTGTATCAGTCGTTAAGTATGAAGAACCCGTCAGCTCAGTGAAAAAAGCAGTGGAAATGGCGGAGGGAACAGCGGTTTTTAAAGCTGGCACCAAAGTGTTTATCAAGCCCAATATCGTGTTCTGGAACAAGCATTACCCTATTCCCAAGTACGGTTCCATTACAACAAGCCGTGTAGTTGAAGATATGATCATCCTGTTAAAGGACAACGGAATTGATGACATCACCGTTGGGGAAGGCACCGTGATCAATAAGCCCAAGGTAAAAGGGCTCCGGGAACATGCCTTTGAAACCCTCGGGTATAATGTACTCAAAAAGAAATACGGAATCAAAATCATCAATGTTTTTGAACGGCCCTTTAAAACAGTCGACCTGGGCGAGGATATGGCGTTGAATTATAACGAGGATATATTAAACACCGACCTTGTTGTGGATATCCCCGCATTGAAAACCCACGGTCAGACCACGGTCAGCCTGGCCCTTAAAAATCTCAAAGGCACCATTGACATCCCCTCTCGGAAAAAATGCCATAACACGGATCCGGTAAAAGACTTGAATTACTGGGTATCGAAAATCGTAGAACCCCTGCCGCCCCTATTTACCATCATTGACGGCATCTACAGCCTTGAATTGGGGCCCGGATATGACGGGCGGGCCAGGCGGACCAACCTGCTCATCGCCTCATGCGATCCCCTTTCAGCGGATATGGCCGGTGCCAAAGCCCTGGGCTTTGAGCCCGAGGCAGTACCCCATCTGGTTCATATAGCAAAGAGACGCAACCGGCCCGTTGATTTTTCAGATATCGAGGTCGTGGGTGAATCCCTGGACAAAGTATCTTCTCCACATTCAATTGAATACGATTACGCCAACGACGGGGAACTGCCGACCTACCTGGCCAAATACGGTGTTTCCGGAATTTCCTGGCGAAACCCGGGCTCCACCATGTGCACCTACTGCACGGGATTTACCAGCCCCGTCATGACAAACATTGTTTCCACATTCAAGGGAGAGGCCTTCGACGATGTGGAAGTACTCACGGGAAAGGATTTAAAGCCTACACCCGGCAAAAAGAAAACCGTTCTGTTGGGGAAATGCATTTACGAGGCGAACAAGGATAATTCTGATATCCAGGAGATGTATGCCGTAAAGAGCTGTCCGCCATCTGAAAAGGCCATCGTCAAGGCCTTACAGGATGCTGGCCTCCCGTTGAATGACGATCTATTTGAGATTTACGACAGCACCATCATGCCCATTTTAACCCGCCGGTATACACGGAAGCCGGAAGAATTCGAGGAGTCCTTTTTTACCGTGGAATAACAATATGGGGTATAGGCGATAGGTCATGGACAATGGGAATAATTCAAAACGTGCCCATAGCCTTATAGAGCCCATCACCAGGCTGTCTTCTATCCCATTGATGAGTTCCACCCGGCGGTAGATTTCAGCAGTTCCGATGCACTTAGAAAGTGTGTAAAACCGGCTGAGATAACATTGGAAAAACACCTGGGCGACCTGAACTGCTTGAGCAGAAACTGAAACTCAAAGACCTGTCGCCGACTTTCTCATCCGAATCCTCCATAAAAGGACCGGAAAAAAACAATGAACGGACCAAACTGGTTATGTTTTTCGTGATATAAAGGACTTCATAATAATAAAACTACCCACTTCTTGTATGGAGAACTCGGGTTAGTCTTTATGGAGTTCATTAATATTGGGTAAATTATTTTCTAAGAACTCCCTAAGGAGTCATCATGAGCAGTGATGTTTTACAAATGCCGGAGCAGGCCGATATTCTGGTCGTCGATAATGCCATCGAGAGCCTGAAGCTGCTTGACGATTTACTCTCAGGTCATGGTTACCATGTCCGCCCCGCCGCCAATGGAGAAATGGCATTGCGCTCCGTGGCCGAGAGTGTGCCTGATCTGATCCTTTTGGATGTGAAAATGCCAGGCATGGATGGGTATGAAGTCTGCCGCCGCTTGAAAGCCGATGAAAAAACAAACCAGGTTCCAGTCCTCTTTATCAGCGGCGTTAACAACATTTCAAGTAAAATCAAGGGATTTGATACCGGCGGTGTGGATTATATCACCAAACCCTTTCAGTCCGATGAAGTGCTGGCACGTGTGCGTATCCATCTGGAATTAAGATGGCTGCAGTTGCAGCTGGAGCGGTCTCATTCAGAACTTGAAAAACGGGTGCAGAGTCGCACCACCGAACTGACCCAGGCTTATCAGGCATTACAGGCCAGTGAAGTCCGATTCAGAGACCTTTTTGAGAATTCTCCGGTGTCCCTTTGGGAGGTAGACCTCTCCAAAGTCAAGGCGTTTATAGAGAGACTCAAGGATCAAAAAGTCGACGACTTGGAAACGTACCTCGTTAACCATCCAAATGTCGTTATGCAATGTGCCAAACTGATTGCCCTCTTTGATGTCAACCGGGAGGCAGTGGAATTATTCGGAGCACCGGATAAACAGACACTATTGGAAAGGCTGACAGACATTTTCACCTCGGAATCCCTTGGGGCATTCAAGCACCTTTTATTGTCGATCTGGGACGGAGAGACCAAGATGGAACAGGAGGGTATTTTTACAAGGTTGGATGGGAATCAGCGATTTGTCAAAATCAATTGGTCAATTTCTCCAAGCCAGGAACAAACCTTCTCGAGAATTGTTTTTTCCATTGTCGATATTACTGATCAGAAACAAGCTGAAGAGAAGATAAAGCGCCAATTGGCAGAACTTCGCGTATGGCAAAATATGATTCTGGACAGGGAAGATCGTGTACAAAAACTCAAGCGTGAGGTCAACGAGCAGCTTGAACGTTTAAGAGAGCCGATTCGTTACCCCAGTCAACAAAAAATCTCTTAATAACCGCCATGGGCGGCCCAAGATTCTGATCTTGATTCGCCCACAACAAATATCGAAACTCCAGTTATTACAAATCATTGGACGGAGTTTCTTATAAACTGCCACGGGCAGGCCGTATTCTGGACCCGGCCTGCCCAAAACGAAA
>CAKZLA010000261.1 GCA_937124525.1 uncultured Desulfobacterium sp. | reverse complement strand
GGTATGACAATCTGGTTTCAAATTTTCCCTAAATTGAATCTGGGTGGGGATGGATGCCCGTAATAATTTAACGGCATCCTGCACGCAGGCACCCATATCAAGGGGACGTTTTTTATGAGACATTTTGCGGCTGAAACTCAATAATTGTCGAACCACATCCCGCCCCCGCAGACTTGCCTTGCGTACCTCGGACAAAAGATCATGGGTGGGATTCCAATCCGGGAGATCATCCATGGCCAGTTCAATATTTCCCAAAATGATTCCCAGAATATTATTAAATTCATGGGCAATGCCACCGGAAAGGGTTCCCACCGCCTCCATTTTGTGCGACTGACGAAGCTGGTATTCCAGCTTAATTTTTTCGGTAATATCCGTTGAGATGTGGATCACCTTATCAAGTTCCCCGTTTTCATCAAGCACCGGCGTGCATGACACCAGATAATGGCCATCCAGGGTCTCCATATGCATCTCCACAGTTTCAAAGGAACCATTTTTCAACAGCGATTCCAGGGGACATTCTCCCGGGGGGGCACAGGTTCCATGAAAAAGAGAGTAGCAGTACTTTCCTTTGATCTGGCTACTGGTCAACCCCGTCAACTTTAATGTGGCCAGATTGGCGTTTTCTATACGATGCTTCTTGTCAAGAATCATGGCGGGATGACCAATGGCATTGAAGATATCTTCCCATTTTTTCTGGGAGGATATAAGCTCAGTTTCATATCTTTTTTGGTCACCGATGTCGTGCATGATGGCCAGTGTAAAGGTCTCGTTACCATGGGATTTTAAAATGGATGTGGAAACACTGATGGACTTTTTCCTGCCGCCTTTGGTTACGATTTCCCATTCTTCATTGTTCATATTCTGCCCTTCCCGCATGGTATACATGCGGGCAATGGCCTTTTTCCGAATTTCCTCATCGGGATAAATGGTCTGATACCACCCCAAACCATTGATCTCCTCCATGGTATATCCAGTCAATGTTTCCATTTTTTTGTTCCACTGGGAAAATCGAACAAAAGGATATTCATCAATCCCGGAGCAGATACAGATACCTTCGGCAGCAGTTTCAAAAATCGATGAAAGCATGTCATTGTGATCTCTTAATTTATCCTGGCTGCGAATGAGCGCTTTTTCTGCACGACTTCGTTTTCTGACTTCCCTGCCCAATCGTCTATTCCACAACAAAATCATCCCAATAGAAACAACCGCAGCGAGGAAAAATCCCATAAACCATTTGACGACTTCGGGTTTGGAAAAACCCACATCACTTTTAACAGCAAGCCATCGTCTTTGAATCTCCATGTGTTGCTGGGATGGCATTGATCCCATGACTTTATTGAGAATGGAAACCAGTTGGGGCCAATCTTTACGAACACCCATATACAAATGATAATTTTCCGAAAACATGGGGGCCGCAATTTTCAAATTGCTTAATCCATGTTTCTGGATCAAGTAGGTTGCTGCGGCCAAATTGTCAATGTATGCATAGGCCCGGCCAAAAGAAACCGCTTGCAATGCCCCAAGGGGTGTTTTTACAATATGGGGAATAAGATGAATATTTTCCCGGGAGACCCATTCAAAGGCGGCAGCCCCCTTCACAAAGGCCATTTTCTTCCCACTCAAATCCTGAAGCCCTGCCATGAATGGCGTATCGATTCTGGTAATGATCACCAGGGGAAATGTTAGATAAGGATTTGTAAAGGCCAGATACTTCTCGCGATCAATGGTTTTTGCGGAGCAGGAGATTAAATCAATCTGTCGGTCCTGGGCACCTTTAAGCACCTCTGGCCAGGGAAGATTAGTTTGAATCCTTACCTGTAAGTCCAGTTGATCAAGAACAAATGAGATATAATCCCCAGCCATGCCCTTTAAAGTGTCATCTGCTTCATAATAGTTAAATGGGGGAAAGGCCCTGGGACCTGCCACGCGAATGGTGGGGTGCTGTGAGAGCCATTTTTTTTCCTGGGGGGTCAATAATTTCTGAATATCAGGATGGGCATTCTTATCAGAGGCGATGTCACCGGCAAAAACAGGTAAGTGGGGAAAAACTATCAAAAGGCAAATGGCACCGGCAAGGAGTTGGTAACATAAGTTAGTTTTAAATAGGTTCTTTTTGAACATACTTCTCACCATTTTGGTTTACATATAAACCAAGAGCGCCTGGACTCAGGCCATTTGTGTCAAAGAATATTCTTTTCCGGCAATGGTCTTATTTCAGGCACCCAAATATATTAAGATTTATATTCTTTGGGGTTGGTCATAACATCGGCCAATCTGGGGAAGGGTCACCAATTATGATGACTGGCAGTCATGTTATGACCAACCCCGCTGCCATGTATGTTTATATCCTCATTTATCACACTTTTTACAGACAAAAAATCATATTATCAAAAAAGACCACCCATGGAAAAACCAGCAATGGTTATTATTAGTAATTAAAAGGTCCTTATTTCTGTCAATGGTTATTAATTGTTATTTTATTCAAGGGTTCATTGACAACAACATCTTTGATATCTAATATAGACCAAAATCAACCCATATCAATGATCAATCAATGCACATTGTACATAAGGATTCTGTCAATAAAAATTGGGCTGATGCGGTTGAAGGCATGAACAGCAATATAAAATTTAAAAATAATAAAGGGAGTTGGCAGCAGTGTATCCACAAATTATTACCATAAATGGCAGGCCCTGCACGTTTGAACCGGGAGAAACCATTCTTGATGTTGCAACCCGGAACGGAATGGAAATTCCAACCATTTGTTATTTAAAAGGAACCACCCCCACAGGAAACTGTGGAATCTGTGTGGTGGAGATTGAGGGGCATCCAGAGCTTGGGCTCTCATGTTCCACGTTGGCAGAAGCCAAGATGGTTGTACAAACCGATTCTCCCAAGGTTGTTTGCCAGAGAAAAAAAGTCCTGGAACAAATGCTGTCATCGGGGAATCACAACTGCAACATCGGTTCTTCCGGAGACGACGCCTGGACACAGTTTCAGATGGAAGTTGTATCCAATGATGACTACGAAACCCTCTGCCCGGCCTGGGGGGAGTGTAAACTCCAGGAACTGGCGTATAAATACCAGGTCCAGGGAAAACACACTGCTGCCCCTGCCAGAAAAATTCCCCTGGAGATGGACAATCCCATGATCATACGGGACACGTCTCGGTGTATTTTGTGCGGCAGGTGTGTGGCTGCCTGTAATGAGGTCCAGGTCAACCGAGCCATTGCCTTTGGTGAAAATGGTGATGAAAAGAAAATCATTGCCGGCCGGGATGACTCTCTTATGACATCGGATTGTGTCTTTTGCGGAGAATGTGTCCAGGTTTGCCCCGTGGGTGCACTGGTGGAAAAGAAAGCTCTGAATGCCATCCGGCCATGGGAAACAAAAAAAATCAGGACCACCTGTCCCTATTGCGGTGTGGGGTGCCAGCAGTGGCTCCATGTAAAAGAGGGTAAAATCATTAAGGTCACCGGTGTGGAGGAAGGAAACCCCAACCAGGGCCGTTTGTGTGTCAAGGGTCGATTCGGATATGATTTTATCTACTCCAAAGAAAGACTCAGAACCCCCCTGATCCGGGAAAACGGTGAGCTTCGCAGCGCCACCTGGGATGAGGCCCTGGATCTTGTGGCAGCAAAATTCACCCAGATCATTGAAGAGGATGGACCGGATGCCCTGGCAGGTGTGAGCTGCGCAAGGAGCATTAACGAAGACTCCTACCAGATGCAGAAGCTGTTCCGATCTGTGTTTAAGACAAACAATATAGATCATTGTGCCCGCACTTGACATGCTCCCACCGTTGCCGGGCTGGCAACATCATTTGGTTCAGGTGCCATGACTAACTCCTTTGGGGAGTTTACCAAGGCAAAAATGTTTCTTGTTATTGGGTCCAACATGACCGAGGCCCATCCTGTGGCGGCCACCTTTTTGAAAAACGCAGTGGAAAAAGGGGCCCGTCTCATCGTCATTGATCCCCGGCGGCATAAACTGGTGGATTTTGCAGAACTCCATCTGCCGTTAAAGGTGGGAAGCGACATTGCCCTCATAAACGGCATTATGAATGTACTCATTGAGGAAGAACTCTATGATAAGGCATTTGTCTCCTCCTGTTGTGTGGGGTTTGAAGAGTTAAAAGAGAACGTACAGAAGTATCCCCCGGAAAAGGCCGCTGAAATATCGGGCATTGATGCTGATACCATCCGGAAAACAGCACGAATACTGGCATCAGTAAAGCCTGTGATGCTGTGCTACACCCTGGGAATCACCGAGCACACCTGCGGTAAGAACAACGTCATGGATACGGCCAATCTTCAGATGCTTTTGGGAAATATGGGCAAGGAGTGTGGTGGGGTTAATCCTCTGAGAGGTCAAAACAACGTCCAGGGGGCCTGCGACTGCGGTGCACTTCCCAATGTATTCCCCGGCTATCAGGCCGTAACGGACAGTTCTGCCCGGAAAAAATTTGAAAAATTCTGGGAAGTGGAACATCTTCCCTCTGAAAACGGTTTGATGATTCCCCAGATGATGGATGGCCTTGTGGATGGTAAAGTAAGGGCATTTTATATTTTTGGAGAAAATCTTGCCAACACGGAACCGGATATAAGAAAGGTTGAGCATGAACTGGCATCTGCTGAATTCATCGTCTGCCAGGATATTTTTGAAACCGAAACCACCCGCTTTGCCCATGTGGTGTTTCCCGCTGCAGCCTGGAGCGAGAACGACGGTACTTTCACCAATAGCGAAAGACGGGTGAGCCGAGTGCGCACGGCCAGCAACCCGCCGGGCTATGCAAAACCCAATTGGTGGATTTTTAAACAAATTGCCCAACGCATGGGACATGACTGGAAATCCAACAGTGCCAGGGAGATCTGGGACAATGAAATTTCCATGTTGGCCCCCAATCTGGGGGGTATTAAATATGATCGCATTGAAAACGACGGGCTCCAGTGGCCCTGTCCTGATACGGCCCATCCCGGTACCTGTGTGCTTCATCAGCATGGTGAATTTGCCTGTGGCCTTGGCGTATTCAATCCGGTGGAGTGGACGCCTCCCGCCGAGGTACCCGATGAGGCATATCCCTTCGTACTCAGCACGGGGCGACGGCTTTATCACTACCATACCCGAACCCAGACTGGCCGCTGTAAGGGGTTGAACGATCTTCTGGGGGAAGAAACCGCAGATATTTCGCCGGTGGATGCTAAGAAGATGGGCATTGCACTCAATGATTTTGTCAGGGTTAAATCCCGACGGGGGGAGGTGTGTGTCAAGGCCAGGGTGACACATGAAGTGCCCCAAGGCATGGTGTGGATGGCCTTTCACTTTCGAGAGGGCAATGCCAACTGGTTGACCAACCCGGCCTTTGATCCAGATACCTTGACCGCCGAATATAAAGCCTGTGCCGTGGCTTTAGAAAAAGTTTAACCCCGCCCGATCTCTCCCCGATTTGCAACTCCCTCCCAATTCCCGGAGAGCCTTCACGGTTCTCCGGGCTTCCTTTGAAGTGTTCAAATAGCTGTCCGACCGGAAGAAATCATGCTTTATAATAAACCATCTGAAAAAATAAAATGGCACCGTTATGCCGCTTTAAATCGGCTCAGCAAGGCTCTACCCGCACAGGTTGAAAAAATACAAAGCGAAGAACAAGCGCAGCTTTTTTCAGTCCCTCTCGATGCAATTATTCGACAGAGATGAGTCTGTTTTCAATATTGTTTCTCTTAATATCCCACACTTGATTTTTTTTGGCATAATATAATTAGTATCAATGTGGTACTAAAAAATCAATTGGCATTCATCTCTCCATACATTTTATCAAGTTGATTGTGTTGTCTCCAAAATTTGAGAATCCTTCATGGATTTTTTTATACCCCGAATGATGATCGGATTGCCCCAAGAAACATGGGAAGAAATAAGTTGAGATCTTCCACAATGCACACATCGGCCATGTTCATCATGGGAGCTGTGGCATCTTTGTTAATTGACACCACAAATTCTGACTGCTCCATGCCGGCAATGTGCTGTGCAGCGCCTGAAATCCCCCAGGCCATGTAGAGTTTAGGGGCCACCACAGCCCCGGTGATCCCCACCTGCTGACCATAGTCAAGCTGGCCCCTGCACACACAATCCGGGCCCCCCCACGGTGGACTTATAAAAAAACCGACCATTTGCGGCCCAGGGGGGTAAGACTTCGAATTTCTTCCATCATTTTAATGGCTGCCTCCCCGTCCCCAAACAAGGAATCTTCAATAAAAGAGCCATAACGAAAACCTGCCCCCCTCACGGATTCTGAGCCAACATTAGAATTGCTGATATGCCTTATTGAAGAATAATGGATAACCGAAAAATCATGAAAAAAACAAATAAAACCAACACTATGGAACCAATAAGGGGAACCTCCGAAGAGGCGGTTTATGAAAAAATCAAAAATGCCATTAAAAAACGCTACACAAAGCAGGGAAACCAACTGGTGGAGGGAAGCCTTGCCCAAAACCTCGGGGTGAGCAGAACCCCTGTGCGCATTGCCATCAAACGGCTGGAATCCGAAGGGCTGGTTAACACCATTCCCAATCGGGGGGCCTTTGTAATCACCCCCACCCTCCAGGAAATTCAAGAAACATTCCAGGTACGCACACAGCTGGAAGAGATGGCAGCAAGCTTGACTGCCCGGATAATTACCCCCAACCAGATAGATGAGCTGAGCCAGCTCATTGAGCTGGAAAAAAAAGTATTTAACAACGGTGATCTGGGAATCTACTACGAGGTAAATGAGACCTTTCATCTTAAAATTGCAGAATTTTCAAAAAATAAGGTGCTTACGGCCTATGTCCGGGAACTCATCGACAGAACCAGCATTTTTCTGATTCTTTTTGACCCCTTTGCCAAACTAACCATGAGCCCATCTCTTATCTCCCACCAGGAAATTGTCGATGCCCTGGCCCGGCACAACCCAGCAGTTTCCGCCGCAGCCATTGCAAACCACATCCAGAGTTCCGTTGAAGATCTGGAGCACGCGGACCTGATGCCGGAGGATTATCTGGGCATTTGATTGCAAAAGCCATAATATTCCATTATAACAAGTTCATACCGCAAACCAGCAAAAGGAGGGATTAAAATAAAAAGTTCACCATGGACCTTGGGCGTTATGGGAATCCTGATCTTTTGCATGGGATGCAAAGCCCCTAAAATCGGGCTCACCCCGGCAGGATTACCCCCCTGTCCAGACAGCCCCAACTGCGTGACCAGCCAAACGAAGACTGTCAAACAGGCCGTCCGTCCGTTAACCTATTCCACAAAAAGAGCAACGGCATTTGCAAAAATAAAACAGATCGTGTCAAACCAGGACAATGCAACCATTGTGGCGGAAACCATAGATTATCTCCATGTGGAGTTCCGGTCGAAATTCATGGGGTTTGTGGATGACATGGAATTTTGGTTTCCCGAAGATCAACCGCTGATCCATGTGCGATCGGCGGCCCGGCTGGGATATTCCGACTTTGGCGTTAACAGAAAACGAGTGCAACAGATCCGCGCTCTTTTCGAAAAATAATTTTCCATGGAAAAAACAAACAAAAGCCTTTTTTCCAGTCTGTTTTCCATTGTTTTACCCTGGACTGTTGCCATGCTTTTGTTATCCTCCTGCACACCGCCCCGGCAGGAGGACATTACACCGGAAAACAGAAACGGCATCACGGAAAAGGAAATTCTCATCGGCTCCTCCCTGGCCCTGGGGGGGCATGCTGGATATCTTGGCACCCAGATGCTCCAGGGGGCCAGATCCTATATTCGTCACATCAATAATCTGGGGGGCATTCACAACAGAAAAATCCGTCTAATTGCCCTGGATGACCGCTACAATCCCACCCAGTGCCTGTACAATACCCAACAATTAATTCTGGAGAAGAAGGTATTTGCCCTGTTCTGCTATGTGGGAACCCCCACCACGGTACGCATTATTCCCCTGATCAATGAGGCCCAGATTCCACTGGTGGGGATGTTCACCGGGGCCAACCGATTGCGACAACCGGTGAATCGGTATCTCATCAACATCCGGGCCTCCTATTACCAGGAAACCCAGTCGGCTGTGGATTTCATTGTCAAAGAAAAACAGCTAAACCAGGTGGCGGTGTTTTATCAATATGATGAATATGGCTTTGACGGTCTCCGGGGCACCGAAATCGCCCTTAAAAAACATGGACTCATACCCGTTGCCAAGGGCTCCTACATCCGGGGAACCCTGGATATCGAGGCGGGTCTTGAAAAAATAATTGCATCCAATGCCCAGGCTGTGATCATGATCGGCACCTACGACTCCTGCGCAAAATTTATTAACTTTGCCAGGGAACGTCATTTTTCACCCCTGTTTCACAATGTTTCCTTTGTGGGTTCCAAGGAGCTTGCCAGACGACTTGGCCCCAATGGTGATGGGGTGATGGTCACCCAGGTGGTGCCCCCCCCCACCGTTGCGCCTGGTACAACTCCTCTTCCCGGGGTAAAAGAATACATTCGGCTGCTCAACACCAGTTATCCAAGGAGGAAACCCAGTTTTGTGGGACTTGAGGGATACCTCAATGCCAGAATTCTGGTGGAGGGTATCAAGCGAGCCGGGCCAGACATCACCCGGGAAAAATTCATCAAAGCCATTGAGTCCATCCACCAATATGATCTGGGCATACAAAACTCCCTCTCATTTGACAAAGATGACACACAGGGACTGGATGATGTTTATTACACCGTTATTCAGAAGGGCAGCCTGGTGTTGATCAAATGAATTATTTCAACAAGCTCACCCTTAAAAATAAAATTTTTGTTTCCTGCCTGGGATTTATCCTGCTGGTGAGTGTCTTCATTGCCCTTTTTACAAGATCGCTTCTGATCACAAGCCTCACCGGCGAATTAAAAAAAAGGGGCATCGGCATGGCCCAGGGCATTGCCGACAATTCCAGAGTCTATATCCTGACCAAGAACCGGGCCGAACTCACGGCCATTGCCTATGATGGCAAGCTTGGGAATCGCAAGGACATTATCAAATATCTGATGATCACCGATAACCGGAGAAATATCCTGGCCCATACCTTCACAACGGGGTTTCCCCCCGGGATAAAAACCCTTGTCAAACAACAGGACTTTGAAAATGAAAACATCACCAGTATGGATGTGGAGCATCACTCGGTGTTTCATGTGGTGGTACCAGTGAAAGAGGGCATTTATACCATCGGGTCGGTGCAGGCAGGTCTTGACAAGGGCCACATTGAAAAACTCATATCTAATTTACGACTGCTGTTTTTAAGTTTTCTGTCCATGGTGACCATTATCTTCTTCTTTTTAAGTCACCGCCTGGCCCTGCACATCACAAAACCAATTTCTTCACTGATCCGTTACACCGACCAGATCACCCAGGGAAATTTTAATATTCTTTTTAAGGATGATGGTGATAAAAATAACTGGAAGCCCGGAGCCAGGGATGATGAAATCACCAAACTCACCAATTCATTTATCAAGATGACCTCCCGGCTGAAAGTATCCACCAAGCGATTAAAAGACTCCCAGAAAAAGTATCACGCCCTGTTCAGGAGTGGACCCAACCCCATATTTGTGGTAAAAAAACATACCTTTAACATTCTGGATGCCAACCCCAATGCCATAGAAATGTTGGGATATGAACGAAGAGAACTGCTCAGGATGAGCCTTTTCTCCATTGCAAATCTCAATGAGATCCATTTTACCCATAAATATCCCGATGGCGACACCATGGTGATCAGCTCCAAGGTGAAATTTTTTAAAAAAAACGGTGGTTTTCTGTTTGTAAATATCCATGCCAACCCCTCGGAATATCGTAATAAAGATGTCCTCATCGTGGCGGCCACGGACATCACCGAGCTTGTGGAAAAGGACTCCCAGTTAATTCAGGCCAGCAAAATGACCAACCTGGAAAAAATGTCCGCCGGCATTGCCCATGAAATCAACCAGCCCCTCAATGCCATTAAGATGGGCAGTGAATACCTGTGTATGATGAAGGAAAGAAAAAAAACCATTAAAGATGAAGACCTTGACATGGTGTTGAACCAGATCAGCAACCAGGTCTCCCGGGCCGCCGAAATCGTGGGACGACTCAAGACGTTTTCCCGAAAAGCGGATTTTTCCAGGGAGGTGATCCAGGTCAATGACTGCGTCCGGGCGGTGAATAAAATCATCGGCAGGCAGATCACCTTGCAAAACATTGATCTTATACTGGATCTTACCCCATGGCTTCCCCCGGTTCTGGCCCATAACAACCGCATGGAGCAGGTGATTTTCAATCTGATCACCAATGCCAGGGACGCCATCAACGAACGGATCGAAGAAAGGAACGATATTGACAAGGGCATCATCACCGTGTCCACCTTCCATGATGCAGATACGGTGGGGCTTGTCATTGCTGACAACGGCACCGGCATTGAATCCAAAGAGCTGGATCTCATATTTGAGTCCTTTTATACCACCAAGGAGATGGGAGAAGGTATGGGCGTGGGACTTCCCATTATACAGGGCATCATAAAGGATTATAATGGCACCATCCAGGTGGAGAGCACACCGGGCAATGGTGCGGTTTTTAAAATCATTTTCCCGGCACATATTGAGAAAATGGGGTCATGAGAAAAAGGAATCGACTTGATTATCCCATGCCCCTTCCAGAACCGGCGAGGCGACATGGGGTAACCAGGAGAGCAAAGGAAAAACAAATGAAAATTTTAGTCATAGATGATGAAAAAACCACCCTTTCCATGTTTAAACTTTTTTTAACCGCCTATGGGTATGATGTTTATACGGCCGAAGACGGTGAGAAGGGATTGGTGATTTTTGAGCAAATTGCCCCGGACATTGTTTTCACAGATATCAAAATGCCGGGCATGGACGGACTGGAAGTTCTTCGTTGCATTAAAAAAACAGACATCCCGTCAGAGGTCATTATCATCACTGGCCATGGGGACATGGAAAGGGCCCTGGAGGCCCTGGACTTAAATGCCTCTGATTTCATTAACAAGCCCGTTGAACGCCAGGCATTGAATGCTGCCCTTTTCCGGGCGGAGCAAAGAATTGCATTGCCCCGGGAATTTCCTGCCGAATTTTTTACAACAAAAAAGGATGAAGCGCTGATCATAGAAGTAAAAGGCAGACTAACAGCATCGGCTGAACACGCTTTATTATCATTTTTAACCCCGGAATCATTGGGAAATATCCATCACATCCGCCTGGTACTGGATGACAGTTTCTCCATTGATCGGTGGGGAATCGCCCTCTTAATGAAGGTCATGCCCCCATTAAAACACCAGGGCATTTCCATTGAAATGGAAAATATCACCTATAATTATGCCAGGGTATTTAAAATGGCAGGCATGGACAAGATGGCGACCTTAAAAGAAGCTTTACATGACGATTAACAAAGGGTGTCATGATGAACCAATACCGTCCGCCGCATATTTCCAGTACCATCCACCGCCAGCGCCTGTTCACGCTTCTGGACACCCATTTTCATAAACAGAATTTCATCATCACGGGCCAGGCAGCCCAGGGGAAATCAACCCTTGTGGCCTCATACCTGGCGTTGTCCCAGGAAAAAGTATTGTGGTTTCATCTTTTAAAAGATCATGATGACCATGCCAAGTTGTTTGATCTGCTCCTCCAGGGGGTCAGGAAAGCGGGGATGGAACAGCCCCCGGGGATGCCCCAGGGAGATATTCCCCACACCACCCTTGGAACGGATAAAGAATTTCTCCGGCACATTGAAGGGGTCTGTGTACTGTTCAGGAACATCCCCAGGCCTTTAATCCTGGTCCTGGATGATTTTGAATCCCTGGAAGAAACCAGTTCAGGCTTTCAATTGATTAAATCGCTTCTTGATAAACGCTTTGACAAACTAAAAATATTCATTCTCTCACGAAGTATGCCCCCCCTTCACCTACCCCGGTTCAAAATGGAACAAAACATCCTGATCTTAACCAATGAGGATCTGGCATTTACCATTGGGGAGACCCGGCAGTTTTTTTCCAGAAAAAACAACATGAACACCGGGGATATTGAAAAAATCCAGAAAATCACCCACGGATGGGCCGGGGGTCTGACCCTGGTGTCAGAATCCATAGCCCGGTTCAAGGATATTGCCAACCTGCCGGATCGCTTGTCATGGGAGGTATTCAGTTTTTTTTCCCAGGAGATTTACCAGACCCTTGCCCCCCCAATGCAAACTTTTTTAATGAAAACCGCCGTACTTGAAACCATTGATCCAGAGGTGGCAAATCATATTTCTGACTCCCATGACGCCTTGGATATCTTACAGGAACTTGAAAAAAGAAACCTCTTTATTCAGCGCATTGATTTTGGCGGTAAAGGGCGCCTTTGCGGAGGCCCCGGTCAGAAACACGGATT
>CAKZLA010000260.1 GCA_937124525.1 uncultured Desulfobacterium sp. | reverse complement strand
AACTGTAATTTATCGGTACCTGGGTTGCGGTAATATCCATTAGGTGTGATGACTGTGGTCATGAGTACCTCCTGGCATTTTCTTGCAAACGAAGACAATTCTGATCGTTCTGCCACCAGAAATGGGTTTTCAATATCCCCAAGCGGTTTCGGAGCTATTTTCTCTTTGACCGGAAACTATTGGTAAAATTGCCTATCTGTGCCTGAAATGTCATTAAAAAATATCTCCAATCAAACATGGATGATAATGATGCTGTCCCCGGCGCCAGTATCGCAGTCCAGGCATATGGAGACGTTCTGAATTTCAACCCTCATCTGCATACCATTGTTTCCGATGGCTGTTTTTCCCAGGAACGCAAGGCCTAATTTCTTCCCCTTAGGGTATATCCCGGTGGAAAATTCTGATAACGGTATTGCCAAGGTCGTCTATACCTCAAAAGACCGAAAGGTCCAGAAAGCTTTTACTGCCCTGGACTGGCTGGCCAGATTAGTAACGCACATTCCCGGCCGATATGAGCCGGCGGTCAGATATTATGGACACTATTTTTACAAATCCAGAGGAATGAGGAAAAAGGCGGGTATGGATAATACCATCACCACCATTATCCAGAACGAGATGTCTTCCGAAGAGTTTCGGCAGAATCGGGCCCACCTGATTCAAAAAATCTATGAGATAGATCCGCTGACCTGTCCCAAATCCCAAATCCCGGCAGTCGACTGGAATTGATTTTTTCAGGGCTGTTTTTTTATCCCCAAGACCGATTTTTCATCAAAGCCCCAACCGGATAAAAACGTTCTGGATGTTGCTGCATGGAAACTTTTTACCCGGACAGGCGATACCGAAGCCGAGTAAGACTTCATGCCCCGGGGGACCGAACTGAACTGGTCGCAGCATATCAATCTGGGTGCCTGGCTGCTCATCACGCCAACAACCACCCAGTGAAGCACCTTTCAGCTGGTCAGCAATCCCCACCAGCCCTGCCCGGATCACAAAGGACAAAAAACAGGGTCCGAGCGGTTCAGTATCCTGGATATCAGCGAGATCCTTGGGTTTTAAACGGCGGCCGTCCCTCCGTTCATTGGCCTGACCGTATCCGCTGGCGACCCGCAATCCGCCCGAGCCGTGCAATGGCATCCCGGATATTGCTGTCAAAGGGAAATCCGCAATTGATCCGAATATACTTTTTATACTGTTGGGAGTAAGAACATAAAAACCCGGGTAAAATGGCTATATCCTTGGCAATAGCTATCCTGATAGAGACCAAGGCTGTCCGACGACCCGGGAAGTCTGACCCACAGAATAAATCCCCCCCGGGGGGTAGGATGGACCGGGTGCCCGCGGGAAAATATTGCTTCACGGCTCTGTGAACGGAGACCACCTGCTTCTTTAGCGACGGGTTTAGCTGCTACTTCAATGCTCTGCTTGAATACTACCATGAAATAAAAATCTTCCCAAAAACCGGACAAAAGGGACGTCCGAAAGAGCCTGTTAAAGGACCTCATCCTTATAACTTTGCCCGTGCACATATGAGTCTCCGGGAAAGGACCTGTGATTCTGAAGAACGTTTTTAAAAAAAAATGGAATCAAAAAACTCCAGGTATGGCAGCCGGAATTACTGATCACGTTTGGACGTTTAGAGAACTCTTTTTGGATGCCTATCCCCAAAATGAGGCGCTGCCCCTGGTCACAGACGCTGTGATCTCTGCCATGGCGGATTACCACCGGCCCGGTAATATCAGGCAACTTCAGAATGTCCTTATTTAACAATCAGGGGGGACCGCAAAGCACCCGCTGTTTCCCTCCTGGATGCATTTCCCCTTTTAAACCAAAAGAAAATCCAATCCGATGACCCCAGAATTAAAGACCTCAAATGATTTGACCTTACCTGTTTTCAGTAGTAAAAAAGAAAATTTACGGTTTTGTTCATTTTCAAGTAAAGATTGAATGGAGGCTTTTTGGAAAACTGGAAACCCTGTCTCGCTGCGGCATTTGTGGTTCTTATCTGGTCAGGCTGGATAACAATTTCCCGACATGGGGTGCACAGCTTGCTTACCCCGGCAGATATCACCCTGCTTCGGTATGGCACTGCTTTTATCATCATTTTTCCCTTGATCCTTAAATATCCTTGGAAAAAATCGTCTCTCCATCAGTATTTGATCGTGGGTCTGGGGGTCGGTTTTCCGTATACCATGGTGTCGTTCTATGGTCTTATGGAAATCCGAGCGGCCCATGCCGGGGTGTTGGTAAATGGCATGTTGCCTGTATTTGGCGCCATTGCCGCCTGGTTGTATTTTAAGCAACGGGTTTCCCTTGTGCGATATGGTGCTATTTTACTTATTTTTATGGCCAATCTTGTCATGATAGGGGGGAACCTTTTATCCTTTGACCAGTTATTCGGTGTCTTTTTGCTGCTCAGTGCCGCTATGATTTATACCTTTCACATGCTGGGTGTGCGGTTATGGAAATTTACCTGGAGGGATGTTCTGGTGGTCGTTCCGACGGTAAATTTTGTGTTATTTTTGCCTTTTTGGTTTTTTTTCCCTTCAACGGGTTTTCAGGTTCCAATATCTGAGATATTTTTACAGGCAACCTACCAGGGAATTGTGGTCAATCTTGTGGCGCTTCCCTGTGTTGCCTATGCCATACGTCATCTGGGGACGATTACGGTTTCATTATTCATGTCATTTGTTCCGGTCATCACGGCACTGTTTGCCTGGCTGATGCTGGGAGAAAACTTAAGCGGTCTGGAAATCACAGGTATTGTTGGCTGTACTGCAGGATTGGTTGTATATAGCCGGGGATAGTTTGCGGAGACTCCGTGCTTATTTCATCAGGAAGCCCCGTTGATGCCGGTCCAGTCAGACCGTAAAAATGACCCGGTGAATCAACGCTGATATTTCTTGCATGCTTCCTTTACAATTGAATTCTCATTTCCCTGCAATTTCTCAATCCTCCCGCATCTTTCACATTCCCATTTATCAACAGGGTCGGATTTATCCCATTTTTTGAACATTTTGATCTCTTTGGATTCAAGTTTAACCCTGTCAGGGTAGGCTTTCTCCATATAAAAATATGTCCTGGC
The DNA here is from genome assembly GCA_937124525.1 of uncultured Desulfobacterium sp. The sequence continues at coordinate 11,280 of CAKZLA010000260.1, read as the reverse complement.
AATATTTCCACGAATGTCTGGTGCAGGCTCGGCAATCTTGCCAGATACTTCAAAGTCACACGAGCCAAAAGCTCTTTTTTCTCCCGGGATTAATCCGTAATTGAGATTGGATCTTTTTTGATTAATAAGCCCCACAGCAGGAACCAAGTTATACATATCAGATTCCATGAGTCTGTATTCTTTTGACTTATTTCTTAAATTTTGTCTGCCACTGGTTTTTCGGCATTTTAAACCGGTTATTGTTTGAATAAATCCAGGGAGAATGCACTCCCAGCTTTTTTTGCTTTCCCATTGTTTAAAGGTATTGCCAAACCTTGACGCTGGTACAACGTGCTCCCATTCAACAGATTTTGCTCTTTTTCCCTTTCCTGTTTTACATCGTACTTTTTTCTTTGTTGAAAAACTGCATTTGCAGTAAAAGGTTTTCCTGTTGTCATAATAAACCTTTTCAAACAATAATTGTTTAACTTCTGAAAAATTTTCAAATTCTTTGTTGGACTTTCCGCAGGCATTAAGACTTAAAATAAGGATGATGAGAATAATAACATAAATTCTGCTTTTTAACATTTTCAAGAATGCTACCTTTGGGGTTAAAATTTATTTAAAGATATCTGGTTTGTGGGGCTATTGGGCAGTATCCAGCAGCTTGTCAATCGTTTCTTTCTTTTGAAGTCCCTGGAACCATTGTTGGGTTTCGTTGTCCAGACCTTGATAGGCTGCCAGAATCATGGCGGTAATTCTTGCCCGGGCCGCATTTTCACCACCGGCCATGATCGCCTGTACCAATGCCCCTGAAAGATTGTCTTCATATTTTGAAATCAGTTGAATAATACCTGGAAAAACCTCTGATGTGCTGCACGCCTGCCCGAAACGAGCAATGACCTCCACCGAGTCTTGATCCTTTGCAGCAATGCTCTCCTGGACCCACATATGGATGGGGGTGTAGTCAAAGTGTTTGTCTGCGATCTTAACAGCCGCGCTGGTCGGTGTCTCACCATTAATGCATGCCAATGCCAACCGGGCAAAGAATTGTGCTGCTTCAACAGCGGTACTTCCCCTGTGCGTCATTTCTGTCTGGGTTCGGGCGGCTTCCAGGAGCGTTTCAGGATCATGGGCATGAAACAGAAAAAGGGGGGCAATGCGGGAGGCGGCTGACATATCTTCAGAAAGAGAGCCGCATTTTTCCGGGCCTTTTCCCTTTTGGATATTTTTCAGGGTGGTTTTGGTGGCCATGTCATGGTAGCCCCCATAGGACTCAAAAAGGTTCTGCCATCTTATGAAAAAATCATTGAGATTGAATCCACCGGATGCGGTAACGGATTCCAGCAGAACCCGGGTCTGCTCCCCGTAGTGGGTAAAATCGCCCCGGTTTTTTGTGGGGTGATAGGACCCCGGTGCCGGTGGCAACAGTTGGGTCACCTCTCCATGGGAATTTTTGATTTGGTCGGTATCATAAATCCAGTGAACACCCAATGCCAGTGAATCCGCGGCAAAATTTGCTTTTATCATTGCTTTTATTTTGTCTCCCATGGTCGTCTCCTTTTTTTCTGGGGGTAATTCTTCACCGTTCGGCCTCCTTCATATGACCTCAAAAGTAGTTTACAGTTTTTTGGGAAAAGCCCCTGCAAATGTGAAATGATCAAAGAAAGTGTAAAGTATTTTTAAAAGATGCCCTTTATCAGGGCTAAAACTGAGCTGCCACAGTTTTAAGCGTATCTGGAGCAAAACGATATATCCGCATATTATCAACGCTGTAGGCACCCATATTTTTGTAAAATTTTATGGATGTTTCATTCCAATCCAGGCACCCCCATTCCAGACGTTTACATCCTCGACGGATGGCAAGCTTTGAAAGAAAGGCCATGATTATTTTCCCAAGCCCCTTGTGTCGTACCTCTTCATCAACGTAAAAACCATCTATGAACATCCCCCGCTGACCGATAAAGGCAGATGAGTTATTATAAAAATAGGCAAATGCAACTGTTTCTCCACCATATTCTCCAAAAACAGCTTCTCCTCTTTTTTCAAACAGAATCTTTTCCATTTCTTCTTTTTCTGCAATGATTTTATCCCTCATTTTTTGATATGTGCCCAGTTTTCTCATGTAATCAACCACCAAACCGGCGTCTTCAGGCTGTGCAAATTTAAGATTAAATTGTTGATTTTTTGTAACTATCAGACTCATTTCACCATCCGTTTCCAAAAATTGTTTATCATTTCTTTTGATTCGATTTCGAGTGGGCGGCATCTGCCCTTTTGCCCTAAACGGTTTCCGGGGGATCTTCATCCATATTCCGGCACAAAACCTCTTAAACACATATCATAATATCATAAATGCATCCTGCAAATTTTGGGAAGAGCCCATACTTCTCTTCCAAAAACATGAAATTTAATATGGTGTTCTCAGAAGTTCTCTCTATTATTTACAAAACAAAAAAAGGGGGTGGGCATAAGCTGGGCCTGTATGCCAATAACACAAGCCTGACCCCACCCCAGGGTGGCAGATATTGTGATTAAGCCCATTTTTTGCCTATCATTTCCCTTATGATTGTTATGGTTTCCTGGGCTGCTTTTCTGGGTTCCAGGGCAGTATCTGCAATATTGCACACAAGTTTCGTAATATCATGATCAATTCTCTTTTCAGTCCATGTTTTACCCTTGGCCACCGTTATATAGACTGAATAGGAGTGATGCATGGTCCCTGGCCGTTCGCCGATGATGTGAAGTATCCCTTGAAAAGAATGGGGATCTGACTTTTCAAAGAGCACCTCTCCGATTCGGTAGCCAGCCCGGACCCTTCCGCTGGTGACCAGGATGTTTGTTTCACTCATCAAAACGTTTGCTTCTGAAAGTATTTTTCTCATTTCATCCAGATAGGGAGCAAGATGTCCTTCATCCATAATGGCCTTGGAGTTTAAGCCGTCGGAGATCACAATCTGGCCCTTGGGGATCTTCGCTCCCCATGAATTTCTGAGATCCTCCAGCGTCGCAATGGTTTGTGGGCTGAGCTTTTCGCCTGATTCGGGGTTTAAGATATAGTTATCACGGTTCCTGGACAGGGTGTTTACGGGTAATGCTTTGGGAATGGTCGCCACAAAAGCCGGGGTGAGCTCGGATCTGAGGGAAATTTTGGCGTCCTCGTACAAGGATTTAACCTTGGCTTTAAGTTTAGGATTAAGATCCCAGATATTCTCACCGTGTCCGGTCGCAATATCAACGCCCCTGGCCTCAACTTCCTTAATTTTTTTCTTACCTTCCGCATAGATGGCATCTTTGGAACGTTTGTCTCCCTTGGCCTTGAGGTACTGGTAATAGACCCAGAGGGGGTCTCCAAAATGTTTTGTATATTTGTTGTTCGCATCTACGATCCCGAGCTGTTTATAAAAATTCCACATCTCATCATTGACCTTGTAACCAAATTTTTCCCTGATGCGGACATGGTCCTGGAACGCCGTTGAGAGATAGCTCAACATGGGGTCGTTCTTTGTGGGAAGCGCAATCAGGTAAGCAGGATTGGCCGGCATGATCTGGTCCTGGCACCAATCCAGGTCATCCAGGGTGACCGACATATGCAACGTGGAGCAGATATCAAGACCAATGGTCAACCCATGGAGTTTTCCCATGACGATATCCTCCAGGCAGCACCTCACCAGTTGCTCCCGGGTCTGGAACACCTCCGGCCCGATGAATCCGGCCACATCATTGATATGGAGCCACGCACCTTGGGGCTGCACCCTTGCCAACTCCATTTCCACCGCCCTGCTGAAGCCGTATTTCCGGGACTCAAGCACCATCATGTCCACACCGTTCTCAGCCCCATTGGTAAACTCAGATCCCTGACCTGTCTCAAAATAAAGCCCGTATCGTTTTCCTTTCTGGGCTTTTGCATACTTTAAGATAGAATCAACAGTGACATCAAAGGTTTTATTGCAGGCATCGGTTCCAGCAAGGCTCTGGAAGATCGTTTCAACTGATTCTGGGTATTGATGGGCGATTTCCGCCTGAACATCAATGTGGGAAAGCACGCACCACGGGATGATATCGTTTAGCTTGAACGCATCCACCACATTTTTGAGTGCTTCTTCAACAGCAGTGACACTGACGACCTGGCTGTCCACGGGGTTGGTTCCGATGACTATGTCGCCGGTGGCATAGGAAAATGCGTTAAAGGTCTGCCACATAACGTCGTCGGGATGGTCCGTTGGTGAATTGGGCTGGATGCGGGCACCCATATAGCCTTTTGTCCCCATTTGGGTGCCCGGCATGGGGTTGAATATTTTTTGACCCAATGCGATCAGCTCATCATTGGTCATCAATTTTGGCACGCAACCGATGGTGTCGCTGGTCAGGCCATTCATGATTCCTTTTATTTTCGATTCGGATTTGGTCAAGAGGAACTTTTTCAGCTCCCCCATGGTACAGTCCTTGACATTCTTGTATTGCTCCTGGACGGTGGTCTTCCAGATCAACTTTTGCAAATTGTCCACAGACAATGGATGTTCATAGAGATCCTTAATTTTCGTGTTGGCCAGAAGCTCTCGTGCGATTTTTCGGGAAGCTTCATCCGTGGCGCCTACACCGATGGTCAGATCGCCTTCCTTAAAATCGTTTGCGGCGCCAATCACCTGTTGATAAAGCGTCTGATCGTGTTTCCCATTTATTCTTTTGATATAGGCAAAAAGGTCCTCGCTCTTCTTCATCTCTTTCATTTTAATGGGCTCAGCCGTGGCCCGTTTCACAGTCATGGTTAAACCGGCAGCGGTGGCATCGGCGACATCAATCATTGGAAGAAACATCCGACGGTCAATGCCTTCATGCTCTTGTGGGACACAATTGATATCCATAGTATCTTCCTTCTTTATAGTTATTATTGTAATGAAAATGGCAGGCGCTTTCGTGTTCGTGATGATACTGGTAATAACCCTACCTTTCATAGATGTAAAAGACGTATTACTACAAAAATATTTTATTTTTACTAATGGGGACAGAATTCGGTTCCACAAAATTGACAATGCTCTCCGGGAATTATTTTTGCTTTGAGTCTATCACATGTCATTTAAATGTATTTCAATATTTTCATTTAAATTAACTCAACTTTTGGGGTTGGTCATAACATAGGCCATTCTGGGAAGGGTCAGGCTTGTTTTATTGGAGGTTGTTTGGTGTATATCCAGCAGCCGACGTTAGAACCAACTCCATAAAGGATTTTAATGGTAATGACTCAAGTATAGACAATGATTTTATATGATTACAACAATAGACTTGGCGCTGAAACCACAATTGAATTTTTTTGTATGCCACGGGAAAGCTCGGAGACCTTTAAAAAGAGTTGATCTTTTATGGTCCCATCTATATATTACCCCGGCCTGGCGGTCGACGCTCCCGCCTTAACAAAACAGGAGGTGTAGTATGAACGAAGCTCTATGGCTGGTAATGTTGCTGGTCAACTTTGGAATGATTCTTCTTTTTTTTCGTCTATTCGGTAAAATCGGACTTTTTATCTGGGTTCCCATTGCCTGTATTGTGGCCAATATCCAAGTGGTCAAACTGGTGGATCTGTTTGGTTTTTCTGCCACCCTGGGAAATATTGTGTATGCATCTTCATTTCTTGTCACCGATATTCTTTCGGAGATTTATGGCAAAAAAGAAGCGGCAAGGGCCGTGAAAGCAGGTTTTTTATCCCTGTTGTCCATGACCCTTCTCATGGCACTGGCATTGCAATTCATGCCTGCCAGCGATGATTTTGCCCAGTCCAGCCTTGCAACCATATTTTCCATTATGCCAAGAATTGCCGGAGCCAGTCTTGTGGCCTACCTGATATCCATGTTCCACGATGTGTGGGCCTATGATTTCTGGCGAAAACGATTTCCCCAGGATCGTATGATGTGGGTGAGAAACAATGCCAGCACCATGGTCAGTCAGCTCATGGATTCAACGGTTTTTACGCTTGTGGCCTTTGCCGGGGTGTATCCGTCGGGGGTATTGTGGCAGATTTTCTGGACCACTTATTTGCTCAAATGGGTGGTGGCCGCAGCAGATACCCCTTTTCTCTATCTGGCCAGATATTGGTGCCGAAAGGGCATCATCGAACAATAACGGCTAATGAATAACGGAAATTGCATAATGCCGCCCCCAAGGTCTGCCCTGACCGGAACGGAAACGTCGGGGGTATTTTTGCCCTTCCAGGCTAAACCACAGAAACTGCAGGCAAGCTCCCTTAGACAATCTGTGCTTCTTAACGCCTGGAAGAGCAAAAAATTCTACAAAACTTGATCATAGAGTGTACAGCGTTTTAACTTTTTGCAATGTGTAAAAAGAACCGACACTCCCCTTCCCCTTTGATACCTGTGGCAACCTGCCCGTATCATCCTCCCCCTTACGCCAGCACACCATTAAACATTCCGTAAGTTCTCAATAAGTCCGGGCATTCAGAGAATCCTTTTGAATAGCATCCGACGTTCAAAGGATGAGCGGGTTTTATCACCCGGGGTTATTGAGAACTTACAACATTCCAGTGCAATTGTTGATTTTATAGATCTATTTCGTGAGATCGAGTCATAATTTATTGAAATTATTTGTATTCATGGGGTGGTCTTTTAAAAATCGGGTTTCTCATAAAATCCAACGGCATGATAGTTGCATATAAAAGGCATGAATGCTATTCCACCATTAAAAAAAGGAGGTGCCCATGCTGGTTAAGAAATGGATGAGTTCACCCGTTAACACCGTGGAGGCGGATACCTCTCTCATGGATGCTGCGGATTTGTTTGATAAAAAGGTGATTTCCATGCTTCCGGTGATGGAAAAGGGGCGGATCGTGGGGATTGTCACCGATGGTGATATTAAAAAGGCGACCCCCTCCCAGGCCACCTCCCTTGCTGTCTATGAACTTACCACACTGTTAAGAGAGGTGAAAATTTCACAGGTGATGTCAAAGCCTGTGTTTTCCACCACCGAGGACTGCACCGTGGAAGAGGCTGCCCAAATAATGCTCATGGAAAATATTTCTGGAATGCCTGTGAAGGACAGTCATGGACATCTATCCGGGATTATAACTAAAAGCGATATTTTCAGGTGCCTGGTTTCCTTTACAGGTGGGGTCATAAAAGGGCAGATCTTTGCCTTGAAAATAAGTGACAGCCCCGGTACCATTAAAACTCTCACCGATATTGTTCGCATGGGGGGCGGTCGTTTGCTCAGTGTTTTGACATCCTATGACGATGTTGAACAAGATTATAGAAAGGTGTGCATACATGCCTTTGATATGCCGGAAGAAAATTTTGATGGCGTGGTATCCCAGCTTGATGACGCAGGAGAACTTTTATTTCTGGCAGACCAGACCCGAAACATTAGAAAAACATTTGGAGGGCTCCATGAAAAAAATTAATAAGATAATGGTTTGTGTGGATCTATCTGACTACTCCATCCCCACCCTGGAGTATGCCGTTGCCATTGCCGGTAATACCAACGCTGAAATTCATCTCATCAACATTTTGAACCAGCGGGATATCAATGCCGTGAAGATGGTCACAAGCTATTATCCCGATAGACTGGATCTCCAGGAATATGTCAAAGAGAGCACGGAAGAAAGACGAAAAGCCATCAAAAAAATTATTAAAGAGAATTTTTTTGAACAAAAATCTAATATGGTTATCCACATTGGCATGGGAGTTCCCTTTGAAGAGATCCTTAACACAGCCAAGGAACAAGAGATGGATCTCATTGTCATGGGCAACAAGGGCAAGGGCAATATTGCCAGAACGCTTTTTGGTTCCCAGGCAGAAAAAGTGTTCCGGCATTCCCCCATCCCAGTGCTCAGCGTCAGGCAGGGCCCCCACAAGAGAGTTGAGGTGTAAATTTTTGAATCCTTTCAAAAGCATTTTACACTTTCTTAGATCATTCCCCATTTGTGCTGGATTTATTGGGGGTGGTCATAACATAGACCAGTCATCATAATTGGTGGGCCAATGGGGTCAGGCTTGTGTTATTGGAGGCAGAGGCTTTTATCAGGCTTCATGCTTTTGGTAACGGCCTGTATTTAAGCAAAAATGTCAATAACGCAAGCCTGACGCCTACCCAGAGTGACCGATATTATGACCAACCCCGGAAGTCCGAAAATTGAGTAAATAAGGTACACCCAATTAAATTCCGGGACACCCGGAACTATGACTGTGACACATCAATTTTAAATTTAATATCATATTTATCCATCTTTGCATGAAGGGTGGGACGGGAAATCTCCAGCAAACGGGCGGCTTGGGAGCGGTTGCCATTGGTAAATTTTAAGGCCTGGGAAACCACGATACCGGCCATGCTGTCCATGAAATCTTCAAAACGATGGGGCTCTGAAGGACTTGATAACTGTTGCCATACCCACCTTGTCAACACATCCAAATCAATGGTGTCAGCGGTGCTGGCATCTGTTTTTCTTTGGAGAATCTGCTGTACATCCAGTACAGACACCGGGGCTCCCCGGTTAAAAATCAGCGCCTTTTGGATCATATTGGACAGTTCCCGGACATTGCCAGGCCACTCATAGCGGTTTAAAAGGGTAAGAGCCTGCTTGTGAATGCCGGGGTTATCAACCTTTAATTCCTGGGAAAATTTTTCCATGTAATGGGTAATCAAGGTGGGAATGTCCTCTTGGCGTTCCCGCAGGGGGGGCAGTTCAATGGTCACCACCTTGAGTCGAAAATAGAGATCCTCTCTGAACTCTCCATCGCCAATGGCCTTTTCCAGATGCTTGTTGGTGGCGGCAATGATTCTCACATCCACGGGAATGGTCTCTTCCCCCCCCAGTCTTTCAATGCGTTTTTCCTGGAGCAATCTCAAAATTTTGGCCTGGATATTCAGGGGCATATCCCCTATTTCATCCAGAAACACCGTGCCACCATGGGCCTGTTCAATTTTGCCGATGTGGCGCTGGGTGGCACCGGTGAAGGCCCCTTTTTCATAGCCAAACAGCTCACTTTCCAGAAGATGTTCGGGAATGGCCACACAGTTGATGATCAGAAACGGCTTGTCCGATCGGTTGCTGTGCTGGTAAACGGCCCGGGCCACCAGCTCCTTGCCGGTACCGGAATCGCCCTGTATGAGCACCGTGGCATCTGTCTGGGACACCCGGCCTATTTTTTTATAGACCCCCTGCATGAGTCGACTCTGGCCCACAATGGCATCCCCTGAATGGTCACAGGAGGCCGCATCCACCTGCACTGGAGAGCGCATGCAGTATCCGGCATCAATGGCCTGCTTTATCAGGGTGAGCATGTCAGGAATATCAAAGGGTTTGAGAATATAATCATAGGCCCCAAGCTTGGTGGCTTCAATGGCAATGTCGGTTGTACTGTAAGCGGTGATGATAATAACGGGGAGCTTGGCATCAATGGTTTTAATTTGTTTAAAAGTCTCCATGCCGTTCATGCCGGGCAGGCGCATGTCCAAAAGTATCAGATCAAGATGATTTTCTGCCACAACCTCAATGCCCTCCTCTCCGGAAGCCGCGGTCATGACCTTGTATTTTTCTTCCACCAGAAGCTTGGCAAAACTTTTTCTCAATTGATCATCATCATCAATAACCAGAATGGTATCCATGTTATATATCCTTCACCGGAAGGGTGATTATAAAGGATGCACCTTCACCCTCCTGGCTCTTTACATCCAGCCATCCGCCATGCTGACTGATGATATTAAATGCAATGTTAAGGCCCAGTCCGGTGCCATCATCCTTGGTGGTGAAAAAAGGATTAAACACCTCCTCTTTAATCCCCACTGCGATACCCGGTCCATTGTCGGTGATGGTGATGACATCCACTTTTTTCAGGGGATCTATATAGTGCTCTGCTTCATGGATGGCAATCATTCCGCCGCCCTCCATGGCCTCACAGGCATTGATTACAATGTTCACCACCACCTCTTTGAGCTGTTCCGGGTCAATTAGTGTCTCTGTAAGGTTTTTTTTGCGGACAATGGTTGTGGTCACCTGATAGGATTTCAATCGTTGCTTTAGCAGATTTAAAGCACTGTCCACCACCTCTGAGGGACTTCTTTTTTTGGGTTTCAGCCTGGGGGGCCTGGCAAATTCCAGGAAATTTTCCAGGATTTTGTTAATCTGCTTGATCTCCCCTGAGATCACATTAAAATCTTCCTGCTGATCCTCGGTGAAATTGCAGGAACGATTCAAAGAAAAAAGTCTCATTTTAACCGATGTTAATGGGTTTCTGATGCTGTGGGCCGTGCCGGCAGCAAGTTTACCTACCAGGGCCATTTTTTCTGATTGCATAAGGGTCTCCTGGCTTCGTTTTAGTTCCAGATGGGTCTGTTCCGCATTTTCAATGAGACCATGAACGCTTTCTTTTAAGGCGGTTACCTCATTTACAATGGGAACTTTGTGCCCTTGCCGATCTGCTTCTGCTGCCAGTTTCCGAATGGGTTCCAGGATATGGCGGTTAAAAATGTAGTTGATTAGAAGACTTAAGACAATGACGGTGATAACTGCCAGCAAGGCAATATATCTGAGGTGGTTGGACTCTGTGCGGCTGGTATTAATGGCCTGGGAAATTTTATTTTTATGAAAAGAGTTGAACTGATCACACAATTCAAAGATGCGGGCAAAATGAGCCTTGGCATCCTTGTGAAGCCTTGCCCCCTTTTGGGTCTCACCGGCATCGTAGAGCTTTAGAACTTTATTTTTGGTCATGACACAATAGTCATACTCTGACTGGATCTGGGCCACGGCATCTTCTTCCCATTTCTCCTGCACCAGGGATTTCACCGTTTCCAGGTGTTCCTCAAAAAGGGCCATGTATTGTTTCAGCTCATCAATCCAGGCGGGGTCTCCATCCAGCAGATAATAGGAGATAAAGCCTTTTTGATTGACAAGGGAGGTGGAAAGGGCTTCGGCAGATTGAAAAATCACAACATTTCGATCAATTATTTCCCTGAATATTTTCTCAGTTTTATAGGTATACCAGATCATGAGCATGGCCCCGATGAGGGTGATGCACACCAGAATGGCATTGACCAGGTATACCCGCTTTTTAAGACTTAACTGAAACCTGCGTTTTTTCATCATTGTTAACATGCCAAGCCTTTTTGCAGCAATTCTACTGTTACCTATGGGGTTTAGATGATCAAGTTTTCCATGCCGGTTTTGCGTGAACGGTATCACGCTTGTATCTTGTTAATGCAGGAGTTTTCCGGATAAAAAATTTGATCATCGAACTTCAGCTCCAGAGTCTGTGCAGTGGGAATCGGGGTTCCAATTCCATCCATTTTAACAAA
>CAKZLA010000259.1 GCA_937124525.1 uncultured Desulfobacterium sp. | reverse complement strand
AAAATAACTGTTAATAGGGCAGAGCCAAATATCTCTGACCATACCCGGAGGGTATGGTATTCTATTTTAGAAATAAATGAGCGAATTGGAGATCATATCGCATCAAAAGTACTTTACACTTTTTAAGGACGAGCACCGAGAACGAGACCTGACAACAAAATAACTGCAATCCAAATAATGTTTGACTTATAAAACTTAATGCGTTAAATGATCATCTGTTCTGTGCTTTATTATTGATGTTGATTTAACAAAAGGCCTATGAAAGGGTGTTGAAAAGTATTTTTAAAATATTAATTATTTCAATATGTTATATCTAAAAATACCAAAAAGCTAATCTTGGTGTAAGTGTTTAATTTTATTGTTTAAAATAGCAATCGTTTTAACACCCTTTATGAGTATTTAATTGTTGTTGTAAAAAAAAGGAGACACCGTGTAAATGTCACCGGCAATGAGACAGGCGGTCCATTTAAAAATCCGGACACTTTACATTGATCACCGGACATGGTTGCGGGGCTGGTTGCGCTGGAAGGTGGGCTGCATTGAGACCGCTGAGGATCTTTCCCAGGATGTTTTCATGCGCCTCCTTGGCAGACCGGACGTCGTCCAGATCCGACGTCCTCGGGCCTATTTGTGCAACATCGCCCGGGGCTTGGTGATTGACAATTGGCGTCGTCGTGATGTGGAACAGGCCTGGTACGATATCCAGGTCTCGCTTCCCGATCAGGTGCAGCCCTCCACCGAACAACGTCTTGAAATCATTGAAACCTTAGTGGCTGTTGACCGGTTGCTGGAAGAACTCAAACCTCGCATGCGCACCGCGTTTCTTCTGGCCCGGGTCGAGGGCATGACCTGTCCCTGCATCGCCCGGCATCTGGGGGTTTCCCTGTCCACAATAGAGCGTGACATCGCCTGTGCTCTGCGCCATTGTCACCGTGCTTTATTCAACGGTGGAGGCCTTGGACCATGAGCAACCAGAGGCAAACATCTTGCCAGGAGGTTTTCCCCCTTCCCGATGAAATGGTTGAGGCTGCCATCGACTGGACCCTTAGAATGCGCTTCAACGTCCCCGATGAAAATACCAGCCGTGCCTTTGAGATCTGGCTGCAATCCGATGCCCGACACGCAGAGGCCTGGCGGCAAATGCAATGTGCCCAGAAGGGGTTTGATGCCCTGCCGGGGGACCACGTCATGAGTATCCTTGAAAAAGTTTCGGAAAAGCGTCGATCCCGGGGAATTTCCAGGCGTAGTGCCATCAAACTGGCATTTCTGGGGGGCATCGCCCTGGTTGCCGGATGGAATTATCAATATTATTTATCGCCTTCCCCGGAGACGGATAGGGTGGTGGCCGACACGCAAACCGGGGAGCGCCGTACCCTTCAGCTCTCAGAGGGCACTGTTATTGAGCTTAACACCGACACCGCTCTTCGCGTCGAGTTCAACACCCTCCGGCGTCATGTCCACCTTTTGCACGGAGAGGTGTTCATCAGTGCCGGTAAAGATGTTGAATCGACCTCTCGTCGACCTTTTTGGGTGGAAACCTCTTTTGGTTCACTGGAGGCATTGGGTACCCGGTTCAATGTTCGCCTGATGCCTGAAAGCGCCCGTATTACCGTTCTGGAAGGTGCAGTGAGAATGGCCGCGGCGTCCGGCAGGGGGAGTGTGGCCGAGGCGGGTGAAACCTGGATGCTGGATTCTCGGGATGTCCGGCAAATTGCCGATTTCTCCCTGAACGCCGTGGACTGGATTGACGGGATACTTGTGGCAAAAAATATGCCTCTGGCCGATTTTCTGGCTGAGCTTGCCAGGTACCGTCCCGGAAAAATTATTTGTGATCCACGGGTGGCTAATTTGAAAGTCTCGGGCATTTATCACATCAAAGACACTGACAAGGCCCTGGTGATTCTATCGCAAAGCCTCCCCGTGACGCTCACAGGTCTGGTCGGAAGCCGTGTCCATGTTGGTCCTTTGCCGCATTCCGCCCTCCACTCAGAATTTGAAAAATAATTTTTAAAAAAAATGAGGGGATTTCCTCTTTTGTCCGGCTCTCTGGATAGAACCATAACTGAAAATCCAGAAGGAGGACTACGGTGTTTGAATCTATTTTTCATTGTCCGGCAAAGGGTTGCCGCCCGGAAAATTTTAGAATTTTAAAGAGTTATGTCATCGCGCTGCTGCTGACGCTGTTGGTGAGTACGCCTGCAACCCTTTCCGCTCAGTCGGCAGTTAAAGAAAACGCTGCCCAATCCTATTCCATTGCCCCGGGACGTCTCGGCCCTGCCCTGATGCAGTTTGCCCGTCGATCCGGTGTCAACCTTTCCTACGACGCAACGCTGGTGGAAGGCGGTGAAACCATGGGGCTGACAGGTTCTTATACTGTTAAAAAAGGGCTTGAAGCACTTTTGTCCGGTACCGGAATCGTCGCCATAGCCCAGCCCGGCGGCTGGCTTCTCCGGCGTGCGTCTCCCTCAAAACCGGCACCAGCAGTTCAAAGCAGTGCTGAAACAGAGGCGGAAAACAGCGTTTTAGGTGCCGTGAAACTGCCATCCATGGTGGTCCTCGACAGCATGGTTTTCAGTGAGCGGATATCTTTGGACCAGGCTCAACGGACCCTGGCCTCGGATGTTTCCGACCTGTTTTCAGCCACTCCGTCGGTGACCGTGGGGGGCGGCAGCCGCAATGCACAGCGCATCTATTTGCGGGGCATCGAAAGCACCAATCTTAACGTCACCATTGACGGTGCACGCCAGGGGCGTGCCCTGTTCCAGCACCGTGGCAGCATTGGGGGACTTGATCCTGACATGCTCAAACAGGTGGAGGTTCAAACCGGAGCGGGAGCGGACAGCGGCCCCGGGGCCCTGGGGGGCAGCATCCGATTTGAAACGGTGGACGCCCAGGACCTTCTGCAAAGGGAGCAAACCATGGGGGCCCGGCTGAAGATGGGCTATGCCAGTGTGGATGACACGGTCCAGGCAAGCACGGACGTTTATGCTCTGTTCACGAAAAATCTGGGAATTCTGGCCCATGTTTCCGGAGCGAACCGGGAGGATTATGAATCCGGCGACGGGTCAGACGTTCTCAACACCGCCGGTCATGACCGTGACTACCTGCTAAAGCTCAGTCTGCTGGATCCGGGCGGGCAGAGTCTCAGGCTCGGCGCCCAGCGTAACACCATGTCCGGAAATGCCAACTGGGGCGGTCTTGGCAGCGACATGGGGCTCACCACAGATACCGAAAACGCTGTGTATCAGAAAATGGAACGGGATTCCTACACCCTGCAACATCGCTACGAATCCAATGGCAATCCCCTTATCAACTACGAACTCAACCTCTACCACAATGAAAACATGCTGGAGAACGTGGATGCGGACAATATCGTCACCAGCACGGAATTCGGGGGCACCCTGAAAAACACCGCCATTTTCGAATTGGGCCCGACCCGGCACCGCCTCACGGCAGCCATGGATTTATTTCGGGAAGAGGGTTCTTATAAAGCCTCCGGCCAGGAAACGATCAATGACTCGGACAACTTTGGTGTGGCACTTCAGGAGAGTATGAACATCGGAAGGCTCATTTTGACTGCCGGAGCACGGTTTGACGATTACAGTGCAGACTATGGTTCCGAAACCGTTTCCGGCAACGAAATTTCCCCCAATTTCGGCGGTGATTTTGAGATTTTAAAAGGATTGTGGGTGTTTGCCGAATACAGTGAAGCAGTACGCGGCAGCGGCATTATTCCCATTGGCTGGCTCTCCCTAATTGCCGATGATGTGGTGATCAACAACGGCAACGCCGTAGAACCCGAGAAATCGACCCGGCGGGAGGGAGGGGTTCGCTACGGCACATCAGACCTGTTTGTGCCGGGGGACCAAATAAGAGCCGGGGTGACCCTCTTCAACACCCATCTGACAAACACCATTGAGGTGGAGACGGGCGGCAGGATGGGCGCCCCCATCACAGCAATTTACAACAATCCGGAGACCCTGCACTCAAAGGGGTATGAGGTGAATCTCGCCTGGGAATTCAAACAGATTGGAACACGGCTGACATTCTCCAGTTTCAAGACCGAGGACAGCAACGGAGATCCCGTGGGCATCATCCGCCGTAAGACCGCTGCATCGGGAGATCAGTTGGTCTGGGACACCCGGTGGTCCCCGGACCCGGGCCTGACCCTGGGTTACACCCTGACTTATGTGGATGATCTTACAGATGTGCCGGAGGGTGACAGCCAGCGCCCGGGTTATGTCCTGCACGGAATTCAGACCTCCTGGAGACCGGAAAGCTTGCCGGGGCTCACTCTTTCCCTGGCAGTGGATAACCTGTTTGACAAGGATTACGCCGATCATGGGTCCATTGAGTGGACAAACGGCGTCACCCCGGAGCCGGGCCGGGATATCCGCCTTGCTGCGACCTACCGGTTTTAAGCCGGCAGATCCGGCAGGCAGGTGTTCCCTGGCAGCCGGATCCGTTGGATGATTTCAATTTTCGGCATCCTTCATATGCCCTGAAATACTTTATACTTTTTTAAGGACGACCACCCCAAAACGGGCATTCACATCGTGAAAGTGCAAAACAGGAATGCGGGATGCCCAATTTGCCATACATGATAGGAGAATTTTATGACGACATTTTTTCGTGGACATCTGTCTCTGACAACGGCATTTGTTTTTATTTTTGTTCTTTTGAGTACAGCAACGGTAACAGCCAAAACCGTTGAAGGAACTGCTGACCCGGCCGGTCATCTCTACCTGGTCAGTACCGGCACCGGAGAACTTGACAACATGACCTTGCGGGCCCATCGCATTCTGACCGAAGCGGACATCTACTTTGCCATGCGCCCGGAAACGGCAAGGAAAATGTACGCCGATCTTATTGGTGACAAGCCTGTGTACGAGGCAGGTCACGGACTGTTTACCCCCCATCTTAGGCACGGCCCCAAAGAGAAGCAGGAGCTGCTGGAAAACAAGGCCCGTACCATCATCCGGGATGCCGTGACCAAGGGAAAGAATGTGGCGGTGCTCTGCTCCGGAGATCCCACCATTTTCTGTCCACATACGGGATTTATGACGGAGTTCAAAGACCTGACTCCAACCATGATCCCGGGTATTTCAAGTTTTAATGCCGCCAATGCCGCATTGGGCCGAAGCATCACCAGCGGCCGCACCAGCCGGTCGGTTATCCTGACGGCTGCCATGGGTGCAGGGGGTAAATACAAGGGCACGGATTCTCTGAAAAAACTTGCCGAAAGCCGATCCACCATGGTGTTTTTCACCATGGGATCCAGGCTTTCCGACGTGGTGACTGAACTCAAAACCCACTATCCGGGTGACACCCCCATTGCCATTGTCTTCCATGCAGGCTCCCGGGAGAATGAAAACATTGTCACTGCCACACTGGATACCATCGGGGATCGCGTGGGCAGTGGAAAGCTTCCCTTTGAACATTTAATCTATGTGGGGGATTTTCTAAGATGAGCCTTGAAACGGCGGTGTCCAACGGGCTGAAGAGAGATATCGGTCTTCCTTCGGCCCTGGCGCTGGTGATTGCCAACATGGTGGGAAGCGGTGTTTTCACCACCACGGGGTTCATCATGAAAGAGCTGAACAGCGGGCCTGCACTGCTGGTCTGCTGGCTGATCGGAGGCGCCTTTGCTTTGGCTGGCGCCCTGTGCTACGGGGAGCTGGGAGCCCGGTTTCCCAGGGCCGGGGGGGAGTATGTCTATCTTTACCAGACATTTGGCCCTCTGCCTGCCTTTCTCTCCGGCTGGATATCCCTAATTGTCGGGTTTTCTGCCCCCATCGCAGCAGCGGCCATTGCGTTTTCCGCCTATCTGCTCGGGGGTGATACCGTTCCCTGGTTCACATTGGAGTTGGGCGGTGTTCAGTTTCTCTGCCTGTCGCCCTCATCCCTGCTGGCCTGCGGTGCCGTGGCAGTGCTCTCCCTGGTGCATTGCCACAGTGTGCGCCTTGGAAAGAGGGTCCAGAACCTGCTGACCCTGTTCAAACTGCTGCTGATCATGGGATTTATCATGGCCGGGTTCTGGATAGGTCGGGGCGACATGACGCACCTGATCCATGCACCCGCCAATACCGCCACCAGCGCCAAAGGGTTTGCTGTGGCCCTGATTTTTGTCTCCTTTGCTTACAGCGGATGGAATGCCGCTGCCTATCTGGGCAGTGAAATCCAACGCCCGGCCCGGAATCTTCCCCTGGCCCTGATCCTTGGAACGACGATCGTTACCATTCTCTATCTTTTGCTGAACCTGGTCTATCTTTATGCTCTGCCGCCGGAGCAGATGCGGGGGGTTCTGGAGGTTGGGGCGGTGGCAGCGGCCGCGCTTTTTGGTGAAGAGGCAGGGGCTCTGTTCGGAGTTGCCGTTGCCTTTGGGCTGCTGTCGGTGATGAGCGCCATGATCATGGCCGGACCCCGGGTATATTTTGCCATGGCCCGGGACCGGCAGTTTTTTCATTCACTGGCCAGGATTCATGATGTCCGTAAGACGCCGTCCCGGGCCATTCTTTTCCAGGGGGCTGTGGCCATCGTCATGATTCTGATGGCGGCCTTTGACCAGCTGTTGATTTACATGGGCTTTACCCTGTCTCTTTCCGCCATGCTCACCGTGGCCGGACTGCTGCGGCTTCGCCGCAGCTTTGATTCCGGCGGCACCTACCGGTGTCCCGGTTATCCCCTGACCCCGATTTTTTTCATTGCCGGAAATATCTGGATTATTTTTTACTCCGTCACCAGCCGGCCATTGGCTGTTTTATTTGGTATTTTGACCATTTTGATCGGTGTGGTTCTCTATAAAATCATTTGGCACCGTCGCACTGAAAGTCAAAAGCTGCAGGTGCCGGGGATTTGAAACCCTAAATCCTGCTCCTTGGGCCGCCTGAAAATTTTGTGGAGTTGTTTTCGGAGCAGAATCTGTTGAATGCCCATTTTTCGGTGCTCCTCCTTTAAAAAATGGTAAAGTATTTTTGAAAACATATGAAGAATGCCAAAAAGCGTCTTCTATCTATCGCTTATGGCATTTTTCAGCGATTGACAGGATTTTAATTCTGTAATATCCTGATTTATGGATCGAAACAAAAACAGAGGATGTCCCCATGGAAACCTATCTTGACGATATTCGGCGAATGGAAAACGGAGCAACGTTCCCCCAAGTCATGAAATTAATAAAAAAAGCGGGCGTTAGCCAGAGCCGGTTCGCTAAACTGGCAGGACTTTCGACCAATACCCTTGCCGAAAGAAAAAGAAAGGGCAGGTTTAATCCGATTGAGTCGGAGAGAGTTCTGCGTCTTGAGA
>CAKZLA010000258.1 GCA_937124525.1 uncultured Desulfobacterium sp. | reverse complement strand
TGATCAGGCAGTAAACACAGCTGCCCTGCGTCTTTTAAACACCGGACAACTGCCCATGAAAGGGTTTGGTCAGCTTGCCATGGATGCATTGACAACACCCGTGGCAGCCATGGTGGACTATAATGAAACCCTTTGCCACGAATGGCCCCATGAAATCCCGGCCCGAGAACGATCTTTTCATCTGAAAAAGGGTCCCCTTCGGGGGAAGATAGTTGAAGGATTTTTAGATGGTCTTCACAGCGCAGATGCTCCAGACTCAGCAAAAGTCCCAGACGTTCCGGATGCTTCAAAATCTCCATCAGCCCATGCCGGGGAAAACCCAGCGGATAAAAATCCCCGGAGTACAATCTCCCCTTTTTCCATGGACTCCCTTGCCAGATGGGAATTTTATTCCCATGACATCCTGGATGCCAAGGGAACCCCCCTGCGCCTGACCCCCTTTACGGGGCTATGGGTAAAACATGTGATTGCCTGTGCCGTGGGCATGTCTTTAACAAGCTGCCTTGGGGCCCCGGATGGTATCGTGACCCTGAGTCCCTTGGGAAAAAATGCCGCCAGGGAACTTCTCCATGACATCATTGATCTGTGGTGGCAGGGGCTTTGCGTCCCGCTTCCCATCACCCCCCGCACGGCCATGGCCTGGCTTTTAAAAGCGCCTGGACCGGAGGTAAAAAATACCCAGGCTGGAGCGAATGCTTTGGATGGGGAAGACAAGGGAGATGAGGTTTCCCGGGCCGCCATGGCCATGGCCATAAACGAAGCCAGTAAAGTGTACCAGGGAGATGGGTTTCGTCCCGGAGAAATTGGGTATACCCCCTGCGCCCTGCGGGCCTACCCTGATTTTGACTCCTTGTGGCAGGCCCACGACAACGCCTTTCCCTTGCTGGCCCGGCGTCTTTATGGTCCTCTTTTTAATGCCCTTAAAGGAGCTTCCTGAACATGGTACACCCCTTAAATCCTCTGACCTTTCCCCTGCACGGCACCCGGTTGATAGAGGCCAGTGCCGGTACGGGTAAAACCTATACCATTGCGGCCCTTTATGTGCGCCTTGTGCTGGGGCACGGTGGCGAAAACTCCTTTGTGCGCCCCCTGACCCCGCCGGAGATTCTGGTGGTCACCTTTACCAATGCCGCCACCCAGGAACTCCGGGACCGCATTAGAAGCCGACTTGCCCAGGCTGCTGCCTTTTTCAGACACCAGGATACAGGCGATGACTTTCTGATCAGCCTTGGTAATAGCTGTGATTCTGATGCATGGCCGGGGAACGCCCGGCTTCTGGACCAGGCAGCCCAATGGATGGACGAGGCCGCCATCTTCACCATCCACTCCTGGAGCCAGCGCATGTTAAAGCGTTACGCCTTTGGCAGTGGCAGTCTGTTTGATCTGGAGCTTTCCCCGGGGGAGGATCAACTTTTGGAGCAGGCGGCCTGTGACTATTGGCGGGCCACCTTTTATCCCTTGCCTGCCTCCCAGCTTGCCATGGTGTTAAACACCTTTGCGGTTACCACCCCCCAGGAGTTATTAGCTAAGGTTCGACCTTTCATGGGGGCGCGTCATACCGTACCCCCCCTGGAGCCCCGGGTGCTTCTGGAACAAAGAGAGAAGATCATTGCAACGGCCCGGCAATGCTGGGCTGCTGATTTTACCCATGTGGCGGATCTGGTGCGCCGGGCCAGGGTGGAAAAACATTTAAATGGTAATAAATATCGAGAAGCCTCCCTGGAAAAATGGCTTAAAGAGATGGAAAACTGGATTGCCGGGGGCTGTGAACTGCCCGATGGGAAAGCTCTGGTACAACTATCCCGGTCCGGCCTGGAAGCTGGAAAAAGCAAAAAAGGGGTACCCCCGGTGCACCCGGCCTTTGATGCCCTGGATGAGCTGAACACGGCCCTGGGAGATTTGGATCTGGAGAGCGCTCTTTATGTCCATGGGGCCAGTGACATTAAGGCCCGGGTGGAGCAGGAAAAGCTTTGCCAGGCCCTGGTGGGATTTGACGATCTGCTCACCCATCTGGAACAGGCCATTCACCGCCCGGGAAATGATCAGCTGGCACAGATGATAAGACATCAGTTCCCCGTGGCCCTGGTGGATGAGTTCCAGGATACAGATCCCGTACAATATGGCACCCTTGGCACCATTTATCTTAATCAGCCGGACACGGGCTTTTTCATGATCGGCGACCCCAAACAGGCCATTTACGCCTTTCGCGGGGCCGACATCCACACCTATCTTTCGGCCCGGAAGGATGCGGCGAGCCATCTTTATACCCTGGACACCAATTATCGATCGGCTGGGGATATGGTGGCGGCGGTGAACTATTTTTTTGGTCTTGCCATCCCCCATGAACAGGGGCCGTTTTTATTTTGCGATGATATTCCCTTTACACCGGTGAATACCCGGGGAAGGGAGGATCGTTTTTTTGTTCAAGATGAATTTCCCTTACCCCTGACCCTGTGGAAAGAGGACCAGGAAGTGCCCATGAATAAAACCGGCGATAATGGGTATATCCATCACATGGCCGAGGTCTGTGCCGGAGAAATGGTGCGCCTGTTGAACCTGGCCGGAGTGTCGCCTCCCCAATGCGGGTTCAAAGATGCCCATGACACCATAACCCCCTTAACCCCGGCGGACATGGCCATTCTGGTGCGAAACAAAACAGAAGCCGCAGCCGTGCGCCAGGCCTTGGATCAACGGGGGGTGCGCTCGGTGTATCTATCGGATAAACGCTCGGTGTTTGATTCTTCCGAAGCACTGGATCTGCTGTATCTTTTACGGGCCTGTGCATCCCCGGGTAATGCCGGATACATCAAGGCGGCCCTGGGGACGGCGTTGCTGGATCTGTCCTTTGCCTTTCTGGATAATCTGAGCATGGATGAACTTGCCTGGGAGGCAGAAGGGGAACGCTTTCGGCATTATCACCTTATCTGGCATCACAACGGGGTGCTACCCATGATCCGGGCACTGCTGCGTGACTTTAAAGTCCCCGCTCGTTTATTGGCCTCCTCCATGGGGGAGCGACGTCTGACCAATGTGTTGCATCTGGCGGAACTGATCCAGGCAAAGGCCATGTCCCTGGATGGAGAGCATGCCGTGATACGATGGTTTGCCCGGCAGCTGGAAACACCTGATACCATTTCTGATGAGGGTATTATTCGCCTGGAAAGTGATGAAAAGCTGGTAAAGGTGGTGACCATCCATAAATCCAAGGGCCTTGAATATCCCCTGGTGTTTCTTCCCTTTATCTGTAGCCACAGAAAAGCCCCCAAGGGTAAATCCCCGGTGGCCTGGCACGATGAACAGGGACATCGTCAAGTGGGAATCAATCCCGGAGAAACGGCCCTTGCCCTGGCAGCCCGGGAGGCCCTGGCCGAAGATTTAAGGCTTCTCTACGTGGCCATGACCCGGGCCTGCCATGCCTGTTTCCTGGGCATGGGGGTTGTGGGACGAATGTTAAAAAATGGAGAAACCAATGAGTTCCATTGCTCTGGCATTGGTCATGTGATCACCGGGGGTGAAGAGCACTCCACCCGGGAGATTCTTCAATTGCTGGATCACATGGGGGAAAATTGCAGCGAAATTTGTGTCACACCGGCACCGGAATGCCCGGATATGCTTGGAACACCGGGGGATAACAGCGCATTTTTTGCCCCGGCACGGTATTTTTCCCATCCCGGATGGCAACGGTGGTTCATCACCAGCTACAGTGGCATTGCCGATGGAGCCACCATGCCGGACATCCATGTGCCAGGGGGGGCAGGTGGCATGGCGGCTTTGTCGGATTTGACCGGGGAAAAATCTTCCATGGGAGCATCTTTTACTAAGACTCTGGTGGAGATGGATACGCCTTCGAATTTGGTGAAAACCCCGGGCCCTGTTGAAATAGAACCCAATCCAGCTGAAGATAATGGAGATGACTTCTCCATGGACCCAAAATCATCCTCTGCAAGTATTCAAATTCTGGCTGATTCTCCAGATTCAGCCAGGGCCGATCAGCTCATGGAGGCGGAATTTGAACCTGTCACCGATTCAACCATTATCTCTCCTGCCCGGTCCATCCACACCTTTGCCCGGGGGCCGGAACCTGGCACCTTTCTCCATGATCTGTTTGAGTGGGCCGCGGACCAGGGCTTTGACACAGTTGCCAGAAATCCCGGGGCCATCCAGGAACGCCTTGCCCTGGTATGTCCCCGCCATGGCTGGGAAGAGTGGGTGGAGCCCCTGGCAAGCTGGTTTCATCAATTGCTCTTAACCCCCCTGCACCTGGATACTGGGCCAGACCATTGTCTGTTCCTGGCAGATCTTCCCCGGAACGACTGTCATGCGGAAATGGAGTTCATGTTTTCCGCCACCCATGTGGATACTTCCAGGCTGGACCGGGCTGTAACCAGGGCATTGTTACCCGGGGTGCGGCGACCTGTGCTGAAACGAAACCGGCTCAACGGCATGCTAAAGGGATTCATGGATCTGGTTTTTGTTTTTCAAGATCAATATTATGTGATGGATTATAAATCCAATTATCTGGGTAACACCAACGCCGATTACACCAGGGATGCCATGGGCCATTCCATGACATCCCATCGCTATGACCTGCAATTGGTTCTTTACACCCTGGCCTTGCACCGTCTTTTAAAGGCCCGTCTGGCAGACTATGACTATGATATCCATGTGGGGGGAGCGGTGTATCTGTTTTTGCGGGGGGTGGATGGCACGGGAAACGGGGTTTATGGACAACGGGCACCCCGGGACCTAATTGAAGGGCTGGACATGGTTTTTAGAGGTGAGCATTCATTCTAATTTTACCTCAAAAGTCATGGGAGGCCATATCTGAGAGGGAGCAGCAGGCTTGCGTTCTCGCATGATCCAGTTTTCTAAAAATTGGCCTGCAAATTTGATCATTGACTACAGGAAAGGGAAACAAACTTGACACCAGCGCAATTGTTTGAACTTCTGGATGGATGGACAAATAAGGGATGGATGCGTTCCTTGGACCGGGCCTTTGTACGGTTTTTAAACCGGGAAGCCCCCCAGGAATCCGGGGAGGTATTGCTGGCCGCAGCCCTGGTGAGCCATCAGCTTGGGCGGGGCCATGTGTGCCTGGATCTGGAAATCGCCTTGGCAGATCCCGATGCCACCCTTTCCCTGCCACCGGAGGGAGAAACCGGGGAGGATCTGCCGGACAAGCCCTCCCAGGTGCTCCAGGGGTTGACCCTGAAAACCTGGGAATCTTTTTTAACGGATTCTGTTCTGGTGTCCCGGGACAACCAACAACGGCCCCTGGTATTAAACAGCCATCGGCTTTATCTTTATCGATCCTGGCAACACACCTGTTTTGTGGCAGGAACCATAAAGGAACTCATGGCCCGGCGGTTTCCCGTACCCGCTGATTTAAGCTGGCGGTTGAGCTGGGCCTTTTCTTCCCTGAGATCTCCCAGAGAGGCATCGGGAAAGGAGATCCACTGGCAGAGCCTTGCCGCCGGGGTGGCCGCAAGAAATGCCTTCACCGTTATTTCCGGAGGTCCCGGCACCGGTAAGACCACCACTGTGGTGCAGGTCCTGGCCCTTCTCCAGTCCTTGGCCTTGGAGGAAGAGTCCCCCTTAAAAATACGTCTGGCAGCCCCCACGGGCAAGGCCGCGGCCCGTCTCACAGAATCCATGGGAAGCGCCCTTGATCAATTATCTGATGACATTAAAGCACACATGCCCCGGGAGGTGACCACCATTCATCGGCTTCTGGGCAGCCGTCCGGATTCCCGGCATTTTGTTCACCATGGCCGGAATCGTCTCCACGTGGATCTTCTGGTGGTGGATGAGGCCTCCATGGTGGATCTGGAGATGATGGCGGCAATGCTGGATGCCTTGCCTGCCCATGCCCGGTTGATATTACTGGGGGACAAGGATCAACTGGCATCGGTGGAGGCAGGGGCCGTGCTGGGAGACCTGTGCCGGGATGCAGATCCCCCCCGTTATGACAAGGCGTTTATTGAGTGGGCCAGGGAGTACACGGGATATTCCCTTAAAAAATTTCGGGGAAAGTCTGGTCCCATGCAGGAGCACATTGTGGTGCTGCAAAAGAGCCATCGATTTG
Organism: uncultured Desulfobacterium sp.; assembly: GCA_937124525.1. The sequence goes on along the minus strand of CAKZLA010000258.1, from coordinate 2,449 downwards.
GGGAAAAAAGTGGGATCGGGGCCCTGGCCCGGGCTGTGAATGCAGGAGATACCCGGAAAAGTATGGGGCTATTCCAGGGAGTCCGGGGAGATCTGGCAGATATTAAACGAATGGAGCTTGAGTCCCTGGAGGTCAAGGCGTTTCAACGCCTGGTCCTTGATGGCCTGGACAGAAGCGTCGTTGTGCCGGACGGCAAATCTCCACATTTCAACTCAATAAAGGGCAGGGGAGATGATAGAGCACATTTCACTGATAAATTAGAATCGTATCAAAAAAAAGGGGGATACCGGGTTTATCTGGAAGCGGTGGCAGCATTTTCCTCAAAAAAGAGTGCGGTTACTGAAGAATCAGAAATCCTGTGGTTAAGACAGGTGCTGGAGCTGTTTGGTCAGTTTCAATTGCTGGCGGTGGTGAGAAAGGGCCCCTTTGGAGTGGAGTGGCTGAACCAGACTGTGGCCCGGATTCTGGCCGGTGCGGGATTGATTTCCAGCATTGATGGCTGGTACCCCGGCCGTCCGGTGATGGTAACCCGCAACGATTATTCCCTTGGGCTGATGAATGGCGACGTGGGTATTTATCTGCCGGTGTGGGATTTTGTCCAGGAAAAGGTCATATACCGGGTGGTCTTTCCCATGGTGGACGGCAGCCTTAAAAAGGTGCTGCCTTCGCGTCTGGATACTGTTGAGACGGTGTATGTCATGACCGTGCATAAATCCCAGGGATCGGAATTTGACCACACTGTGCTGGTGCTGCCCGATACCAAGAGTCCGGTGTTGACAAGGGAGCTTCTTTACACCGGCATCACCCGGGCCCGCACCCGGTTTACCTTGGTGGAACCCATGGGTAGTTCCTTTGACTGGGCCATTAATCGCCGGACCCGCCGGGCCTCGGGTTTGGGGGATTTACTGGTGTCAAAAAAATAATAAGCAGTGCCCGTTTTGTAAGCTGCAAACGTGAAACCACGGATTTTATTGCTTTCTGTACATGGCGGTCATGCAGATGGGCACGCCAGTACTCCCCTTTTTCCGATACCCACGTTAATTCCTCTGCAGGAAAAAACCATTGCCAATGAAATCAGACCCGTTAAACATTATACTTTAAAATGGAAAATTGATACATGATCGAGAATATTCGAAATAGTCTGAAAGAAGCTCAAGATTCCCTCAACCATTTGGTTTCCAATGAAACTACACTTTCTCAAATTGAATCAGCTGCAAAGATCCTTATCAAATCACTTGAATCCCAAAATCGCATTTTTTCTTGCGGTAATGGCGGTTCAATGTGCGACGCAATGCACTTTGCCGAAGAACTCACAGGACGATACAGAAAAAATAGAAAAGCTTACCCTGCTGTTTCAATTTCAGACCCAAGCCATATCAGTTGTGTTGCAAATGACTTCGGTTATGATTTCGTATTTTCCAGGTATATCGAGGCACATGGCAAAACCGGTGATTCACTCATTGCTATAAGTACGAGCGGTTCAAGTCCAACTGTTTTACGCGCTGCAAGTGCCGCAAAATCCATCGGTATCAACCTCATCGTTTTATCAGGCAAAATCAATCCAGAGCTAAAAGAACTCTCGCAAATATACATTTGTACTCCTGCTGGTGAATTCGCAGATAGAGTTCAAGAATTACATATAAAGGTTCTTCATATTTTAATAGAAATGGTTGAAAGACACTTTCACCCCGAAAATTATTGAATAGTACAGATATACTCCGTGAATGGACTCCTTAAGCTGTCTGGCAATATCGATGAAATCCAGCTCTTTGGCCTGTTCAAACAGTTCATCCCTGAAGTGGGGATGCGCAATGCTGATCAATGCCAGTGCCCGTTCCTGATGCTCTTGCCGAACAGATTGACGGCACCGTACTCTGTTACCACAAACTGGACATCACCCCTTGGTACCACAACGGCAGTATTACAGGAGGGTGGCCTGGGTGGTTGCCCCCAGGGAAGTTTGAAGAGTTGCCCCGTCATTGATGAGCCGTGACATATGTCGGGCAATGGTGTCGGCGGTTTCAATGTCCGGCATATTCTGTTTCACCAGCAGGGGTTCCTCGAACTCCACAATATAATCGACGCTGTTGACATGGATGAAACTTCTGCCCAGTACCCTTGGCATACAGGGATTGATCTGGGCAATGACAACATCTGCCGACTCGGCCGCGGCTTTGCTGATATCCACTGAAACGCCAAGACTCATCCAGCCGAAGTCATCGGGGGGGGATACCTGGATCAGGGCAACATTGATGGGGAGCATGCGTGTGCTGAACAGTTTGGGTATCTGGGAGAGGTTAATGGGGGTTATGAAGCGGGCATTTTTGTTCAGGGTTTTGTTTTTGGCAGAGCCGAGGTAGAAGGATCGGATGTTGAACTGCCGGGAATGGGTGCGGTTGGCAATTAAGGTTAAAGGGGCATTGCCAAGGCACAGAAGTCTGACGATCTC
>CAKZLA010000257.1 GCA_937124525.1 uncultured Desulfobacterium sp. | reverse complement strand
CATGGTGATTCTCAGCACAGGCCTTGAACCGGCAGAGGGGTCGGCTGAGACAGGAAAACTTGCCGGAGTTCAGACCGATGGTGATGGCTGGTTTACGGAACTCCATGCCAAGCTGGGACCGGTTGCCACCCCAACGGCCGGGGTCTTTCTTGCCGGGTGTTGCCAGGGTCCCAAGGATATTCCCTCTTCGGTGACCGAGGCAAGTGGCGCTGCCTGTGCCGCAGGCATGGCCCTGGTGGCGGCCCGGGATACCTGCACCCACAGTGTGGAGGTGATAGAAGAAAGGGACATCACCGGCGAAGAGCCCCGCATCGGGGTTTTTGTGTGTAAATGTGGCATCAACATAGCCGGTATTGTGGATGTGGATGCCGTGGCCCAATACGCAGAAAAGTTGCCCGGTGTGGTTTATACCGGTGAAAATCTGTTTACCTGTTCCCAGGATGCCCAGGATATCATGAAGGAGATCATCCAGGAACATCGTCTGAACCGGGTGGTTGTGGCCTCGTGTACCCCCAAGACCCACGAGGGTATTTTCATGGATACCCTGGAAAAAAGTGGCCTGAATAAATATCTTTTTGAGATGGCTAATATTCGTAACCAGAACTCCTGGATGCATTTCCATGAACCTGAAAAAGCCACTAAAAAGGCCAAGGATCTGGTGAAAATGGCTGTGGCACGGGCTGCCACGTTGACCCCCCTCCATGAAAAGAAAATCACTGTGACGGTGAGGGCCCTTGTTATTGGTGGCGGCATTGCAGGGATGACATCGGCCCTGGGCCTTGCTGACCAGGGATTTGAGGTGGTGCTGGTGGAAAAGGAAGCCGTCCTCGGAGGGCTTGGCAATAAATTGTATCACACCATTGAAGGAAACGATATCCGCAAATTTGTGGCGGAACTTGCCGGTAAAGTGGAGACCCATGATAAAATCCAGGTGCTTAAACAGGCCCTGATTGTGGACTTCACCGGATATAAGGGTAATTTCACCACCGAGGTTCTGGTGGGGCCTGGTATGTATGAACGTAAAATTGAGCATGGGGTCATGATTGTGGCCACCGGTGCCAATGAGTATGTGCCAACAGAATATGGTTACCCCGACACCGATGAGATCGTGACCCAGCTGGAACTGGGGGAAATGCTTGAAGAGAGGGGCGCTGATCATCTGCAACAGGTGGTGATGATCCAGTGTGTGGGATCACGGAACCAGGAAAATCCCAATTGTTCCCGGGTGTGCTGCCAGGGGGCCATAAAAAATGCCCTGCACATCAAAGAACTCAACCCCGATGCTGATGTGTTTATCCTTTACCGGGATATGCGCATGTATTCCATGCTGGAAGAATACTACACCCAGGCCCGGAAAAAAGGGGTGCTCTTTTTTCGCTTTGATCCCCAAGATCCCCCGGTGGTGGAAAAAGGCCCTGACGGTATCACGGTCACCTTTTCTGACCATGTGCTGGGAAGAAAACTTGCCGTGGATGCGGATCTTGTGGCCCTGAGTGCCGGGGTGACCGCAGCAGACACCGAAGAGCTTTCCACCATCATTAAAACCGGTCGTAACAGAGAAGGGTTTTTCATTGAGGCCCATGTGAAATTAAGGCCGGTGGATGCCGCCACAGAAGGGGTGTTTATCTGTGGAACGGCCCACAGTCCCAAGCTGATCACAGAGACCATTGCCCAGGCAATGGCAGCGGCCTCCCGGGCCACCACCTATCTTTCCCAGGATTTTCTCACCCTGTCGGCGGTGACAGCAGAAGTCGATCCTGATCATTGCGCATCCTGCCTTATCTGCGTGCGATCCTGTCCGTTTTCTGTCCCCCGGATCAATGAGGAGGGAAAGAGTTACATTGATCCGGCCCTGTGCCAGGGCTGTGGTGTGTGTGTATCCGAGTGTCCTGCCAAAACCATCAAGCTCAACTGGTATGAAGACAATCAATTGCTCAGCAAGGTGGAAGCTTTGCTGGAGGGGGAAATATGAGCACCGATTTTGAACCGGTAATTCTGGCTTTCTGCTGCAACTACTGAGGGTACTCTGCTGCGGACCTGGCAGGTTCGATGAGATTGAAATGCCCCAGCAACTTTAGAATCATTCGTTTACCCTGCACGGGAAAGGTTGATGTGATTCACATGTTAAGAGCCTTTGAAAAGGGGGCTGATGGCGTGTTTGTTGTGGGGTGCATGGAGGGGGATTGTCATTTTAAAACAGGAAATTTCAGGGCAAAAAAACGGGTTGAACAAGTGGCGGCCATCCTGGATACCGTAGGCGTTGGCGGAGAACGGGTTCGCATGTACAACCTGTCCTCTGGTGAAGGCCCCTTGTTTGCCCAATATGCCATTGAGATGGATGCACACATAAGAGCCCTTGGCCCAAGCCCGGTGAGAACGGCCCTGGAAGCCCAAAAAACTGCGGCATGAGGCAGGTTATATGTTTTTATAAAACATTAATCGTATCTGACTGAAAAATCTGCGACTTGTTTTTTAAGTTTTTCCATGGATGTAGAATCGCTCAGATTTTGGTCAGAGGCAGAATAAAAGTGGGTAGATAACCCTGTTAAATGAGGTTTGAGATATGATAGTAGCCGATAAAAAGCCGATTGAAGAGATCATAGAAACGGTCAAGGCCTACGACCGAATCCTGGTGTTGGGGTGCAATGAATGCGTGACCGTGTGTGAAGCTGGCGGAAAAAAAGAGGTGGAGGTACTGGCATCTGCCCTTAGAATGCATTTTATCCAGAAGGGCAGTAAGAAAACCTTTGATGAACAGACTCTGGAACGGCAGTGCGACCATGAATATCTGGAGGAAATCCGTAGTGTCATTGATAATTACGATGCCGTGCTTTCCCTTGCCTGTGGGGTGGGGGTGCAGTTCATGGCGGAAAAATACCACACCACCCCGTTGATTCCCGGGGTGAATACCTGCTTTCTGGGGGCCACGGAAAAAAGAGGGTTGTGGACGGAACGGTGTCAGGCGTGTGGTTCCTGTGTATTGGCCCACACCGCCGGTATTTGTCCTATTTCTCGATGCGCGAAACGGGTGATGAATGGTCCCTGTGGGGGGTCCACCGGCGGTAAATGCGAGATTAACAAGGATTTGGACTGTGCCTGGCAGTTGATCATTGATCGGTTAAGAGATCTGGATCGTATGGATGATTACGAGATTGTGACCCCCATTAAGGATTGGTCAACGGAGCGGGCCGGTGGACCCAGAACAGTGGCAAGGGAGGACGTCCAAGTATGAAAATGAACACACCAAGTAAGCTGGAAAAGGTTTTCAAATCGGGGCACATTGCCGTCACCTCAGAATGTGGTCCCCCCCGGGGAAGTGATCCTGAAGCGGTTACTTCCAAGGGCGCTTTGATCAAGGATCATGTGGATGCGGTGAACATCACCGATAACCAGACCGCCATGACCCGCATGAGTTCCCTTGCCGCCTGTATTCATTTAAAACAGATGGGCCTTGAACCCATCCTCCAGATGGTCACACGGGATCGCAACCGGGTGGCCCTGCAGAGTGATCTTCTGGGGGCGGCCTCCTTTGATATTCACAATGTGCTGTGCCTTTCCGGGGATCACCAGAGTTTTGGTGACTGTGCCCAGGGTCAAAATGTACATGATCTGGATTCCATGCAACTGGTCCAGACCGTCAGGCACATGAGAGATGAAGGAAAATTCCTGGGTGGAGATGACATCAAACGACCTCCCAAAATGTTTGTGGGGGCCGCAGCAAACCCCTTTGCCGATCCCTTTGAGATTCGGGTACCGCGCCTGGCCAAGAAAATCGCCTGCGGGGCGGAATTTATCCAGACCCAGTGTATTTATAACATTGATAAATTTGAGGAGTGGATGCGACGGGTGAGAGACCGTGGGCTCCATGAAAAGACCTTTATCATGGCTGGTATGACCCCCATGAAATCAGCGCCCATGGCAAAGTTCATGAAAAACAGGGTACCGGGCATGGATGTCCCTGACGAGATAATTGCCCGTCTTGCCGGGGTGGAAAAGAAAAAACAGGCCCAGGAGGGCATTAACATTTGCGTTGAGCATATTCAACGTCTCAAAGAGGTGGAGGGCATTGCCGGATTCCACGTTATGGCCATTGAATGGGAGGAGAAGGTGCCCGAGATTGTGGAACGAAGTGGGCTTTATCCTCGGCCAGAGGTATAGGGCAGGTAGCAGCAGATACCATAAAAGGGTGTTGAAAAGTATTTTTAAAATACTAATTATTTCAACATGTTATCTCTAAAAATACCAAAAAACTAACGTTAATATAAATGCTTGATTTTATTGCTTAAAATAGCAATCGTTTCAACACCCTTCATAAGTTAAAAATGTGTGACAATTGATTTGTTCGGCTACGAAAATAAGTAGAAAATATTTAAACCCCGTACAGAATATTTTTTTCTGTCCGGGGTTTTTTTTTGTGCATAATTTAATAGTATAGGAATTTGCAGTTTTTGATACAAAATAAATGACATACAATTATGACCTGAAATAAAATATTGAGCCAGATAGAAGCCCGCCCAAAGGCGCTAATTTAAACAAATCATTTCTTAATGAAAATTAAATTCATTTTTAATATCCATCCTGTATAAACCCACACATATCACATGTCTTTATGGCGTTTGGATTCTAATTATCCGCAGTAAGGGGTAATGAAAATTCGTCAAAACGTTAAGGGTTTGTATTTATTTTTTTAAATATTAAAGGAGAACAATTCATGAGGAAGTCATTGGCGCCACTTGTAGCTCTGGGATTATTGAGCGTAATGCTTTTTATACCGATTTGTGCAAATGCAGGGGATTACAATCAACAACAAATCCTGAAAGAGTTGGAATCTCTGAAGCAAAAAGTTAAGTCCCAACAAGACCATATTGATCGTCTGACAACCATGATGGGCGATTCCATGGACAAAAAAATTGAAGCAAAGGTAGAAGAGAAAATTGCCGCAGATGGTGATTCTAAAATACAACTGAGCAACGCTTTCATTGATCAGTTGAAAATCAAAGGAGACCTGAGGGTTCGATATGAGCGCCGGGATCGAACGGAACCCTCCGGCAGTAGTTCGGAGGATAAGGCTCGGGATCGTTACCGAACTCGTTTTCGTTTAGGAGGTGTCTGGAATAATACGGCAGAAAACTGGGAAATTGGCGCTGGTTTGGCCACCGGTGGTTCGGGTGGTACCAGTACCAATGATACCTGGGGGGATGATAGTCCTTTCGAGACAGGGGACATCCGTCTTGATTATGCCTACGCTAAACATAAAATCAGCGATTATTCCTTTACCCTCGGTCAACAGAAAAACCCGTTTGTGAAATCCTGGTTGATCTGGGATGGTGACCTTCGTCCCACAGGCTTGACAGCTCATTATAGCAATGACTTTGGTGTGTTTGCAACCTTAGGTGGTTACGGAGTTCTTCTTTATGATGACGACAACACCGCCATGATGTATGCTGGACAGGTTGGCTATAAGAATAAAATCGGGGATGTTAAGTTGACGGTTGCCACAGGATATCAGCTATATGACAGCGTTTTCAGCAGTGGGGCTGCGCCGAATTCAGAATATGATTTTCAGATCGTCGATCTCTATGCCAAGACTGAATTTAAAGCCGGTCCTGTAAAACTGTCTCCTTATGCCCAGGTCTGGAATAATTTAGGGGCTGATGGGAATGCTGGAGAGGGTCAACTGGGCGGGGAGCTGAAACCGGAAGACGAAAACCTGGGATGGGTTGTCGGCTTGGACGCTAAAATTGAAAATATTAAACTTGGCTATGCCTACGCCATTGTCGGAGCGGATTGCATCTATGGAGAATTGAAAGATGCAGATTTTGGTACCGGCATTAGTGAGACTGACATCAAAGGCCATAAAATCAGTGCTTCTTACGGTTTTTCAAAAAATATGTCCACAGGTATTACCGCGATGTTGTATGAGGCAGATGAACGAAATAACCAAAGGGAAGTCAATCTTTACCAGTTTGATGTAAAATATAAGTTTTAAAAAGTAAAATTGTTTTGCTGTAAAGGGCGGCAGGCTTAAGTGAACAGCTCTGCCGCCATTTTATTAAGAGTTAATTTCTTTTTATTGGGAATTCATACGGGTGCCGAATATCATGATGATTTTTGGGAAATTTGATGGAGAGCTTTTAATCCGCCAGTTGTTTCAAGAGAAACTGGGTGGCCTGCTGGCAGGTGACCCCGTTTTTACCGCCATTGGGCACCAGATTTGCCGTTGTCAGGGCATCCACAGCCTTAAACACAGAGGTCATAAGATCAGGGTATCCGATGAATTCCAGTAATTCACCCGTGGCCTTGACCACTGCCACAGGGGAAGAAAAGTGGCCTCTGTTTTCCTGCATCATGCGGGTACCGGTACCGCCACCTGCTTCAAACATACCCTGGGTAAAGGATAAATTGGCTGATCCCACTCCCCCAATGCCCCCCACATACATGCCCGCTTCATCTCCTGCCATATCCCCAACGATATTGTTGCAAACCAGCGTACTCAGGGGAAAATCCTTGCCTGTTTTTTCACCCTTCATGGCTTTGAGTTTTTCCGGCTGGGTCACGGTGTAGGAAAAATCATCGGGCTTGACGCTTAAATAATCAAGGTCCGGGAAATTGGCATCAATGTAGGCCTTGGCCCAGTTAAGGGCTGCCGCATCCGGTTTGATCACATTGTCTTTAAAGTTGAGCACCACCCCGCCCGATTTGCTTTCCAGGGCATGGAGACAGGCCATGTGGGTGAGACGTTCAATATCTATTCTTGCCTGGGGCCAGAAGCACATGGCGTACTCTTCCTGGCCATTGAGGCTTGAGACCCCAGCTGATTTTGCATCCTGGTAGGGGGTACCCAGATTACAGCGGAATACAGTAAAATTAATACCCATTTCATCGTTTTTAATATTTCGCTGGCAGGCAAACAGATCCATGTATTGCCGCATCCACACATTGGCACTGGGGACATTGGGATATTTGGAGCTGTCCGGGGTCTCCAGGGGCATTTTTAAAATCACGTCACACTGGTCAATGACATCAATGGAGGTCTGGGGAGCCACCACATCCAGTTCCAGTCTTTTTTCAATGGTGAGATCCGGGATTTCCACCACGGAAATCTCACCGGCTTTAATTTCCTTGGCCAGCAAAGATTCAAGGATGGTGCGGGCTGCCTCGGCCACAATGGGGCCAATGCCGTCTCCCGGGGCAAATCCGATTTTAAGGGGGCGTTTGGTGCTTAAGGCCACGGGATTAAATTGTCCCCGGGTCTGGATGGCCTTTTCAACCCGTGCTTTCTCCTGGGTCAGCAGGGTGAAAAGGGCATCAAAAGGGTTGTAGTCACCTTCAAACATATTTATATATTTATTCATTTTTTCTCCTTAAGTTAATGATGGTTCTCGGGAAAATGGGAGAGCGCCCGATGCTAAAGTACTTTTGGGGTCATATGTAAGGATGCCCTCAATTCGTTATTTTTTGTTTGTAATACCAGTTTTTTAGGGTACCTGCAAGGAGAGGAAAAAAAGGAATTGATTTTAAGTCTGGGACATACTGGAAAATCAAGCTTAAATCAAGAAAAATCCTGTTGCAATATTTGTCTTGACATGACATTAATATTGTCAATATTAATTTTAAGTAAATAAAGTTTAGTCTTGCTAAATATAATTCAAGAAATATACTTTATATATTTTTTGAATCAAATTTCTGATTTTGGGGGATTGTGCACCATGCTTGATGCCGTATACGATGAGCCATTGATCAGTACCACAAGGCTTTATAACCTCCACGCCGTTAAATCCACTGTCCAACAGAGTGTTGCGCCCTGTAGTGCTGCCTGCCCCGCCGGGGTTGATATTCCAAAGATGCAGCACCATGTACTCCAGGGACAATTTTTAAATGCCTTTGAAACCCTTATGGTGGAAAATCCCTTCCCCTCCACCTGCGGTCGTATCTGTTTTCCCTCCTGTGAAACCGCCTGCCATCGCACGGCCCAGGACGATGCCATCGCCATTCACTGCATGGAGCGATTTGTGGGAGACCTTGCCTTGAACCGTGAATTTTCCCCGGTCATCAGGAAACTTCCATCAAATGGAAAGCGTGTTGCGATTTTGGGTGCAGGTCCTTCTGGATTATCTGCGGCCTATTTTCTTTCGATTTTCGGATTTTCATGTGATGTGTATGATTCAGCTCCTTCACCTAATCAATCCGCTCAATGGTGCATCCCAGAATCACGCCTTCCAGGGAAAGTTCTCAATATGGAGATTGACAGAATTCGTGACTTGGGAGTGAGTATCAAATGTGGACAGTCTTTGTCCCCGGATTTTGTTAAAAATTTGGTTTCACAGTATCACACCGTGGTGGTGGGATCGGGTATTTCCCAGTCCATGACCTTTTCCCAATGCCTTGGCAATGGGAAAGCCACCCTTCATGGGGCACTCCAGACCCGGGAAAATCCCCGGCACATTGAACTTGGCAATTTGACCATAGAGCTTGGGAAGATTCCTGTGGTGTACGGAGGGGGGTGGTACAACGGTATCCAGAGCATTGCCCATGCAGTGGGTTTCGGCAAAACTGCGGCCATTGCGCTGTATGTATATTTTGATACAGGCAGCAGTGCCATCCGGGAATCTGTGGCAATTTCCCGGGTGGGGAATGGAACAGCCCAGTCCATGGATATTTATCTTCTGGGAGAACGGAGCCGTGCAAGTTCCCGCGTGGTGGGTGAAAAAGATATTGATCGCACCGGGTTTCCCTCTGCTGTCAGAGTTGAGCCCCTTTATTCAGACAATGGCCCTTCCGGTGATAATAGAAAAATGATGGAGCAGACCTTTGATGCCCCTTCGGCCCTTGCCGAGGCAACGCGATGTTATGGTTGTGGATACACCACCCATGTAAAAAATCAATGCTGATGCATGAATTCCTTGATGATTTACATTTAAATTAATCCTTTGTTTGTTTTATACTGCTCATAACAGTGTGAAAAATATATTTTATAACAGCTTGATTTTAAAAAGAATTCGCCCATACATCAATACTGGATAACACATTGGCCATTGACTTTTATGACGATTATTCTTACGGTTCTGCTCATTTTAAATGAATTTTACTTTTAAAGTTGACGGCTGTTTTTGCAGGTGATGTTGAAGTTTGTTTAAATTGGATCATCGTCACGTTATGGATTCTGCCATGTCAGCCGGAAAGTTGATTCAAGCCGACAAGGATTGAAAAATGGCCAGTCAACCCCATGATCGAGAATTTCCTTTTCCATTGGAAATGGGACAAATTGATTTTTTATCCGTATTGGATCGCCTGGATGATGGCGTGATCATTGCTGATACCCAGGGAACCATTTTGTTTTACAATCATTCCCAATCCAAAATAGATGCCATTAACGCCCAGGATGTGGTGGGATTAAAAGTCACTGATATCTATGAGCTGAACAAGCAGACCAGCATGATCATGCAATGTGTTCATCGTCGGGCCTCCATTAAAAACAGAACGTTTTTTTATCGCACCTGTTCAGGCAAAGTGGCCAACACCATCACCAGTGTGTATCCTCTTTTTAAAGGCGATGAGGTGAACGGGGTCATCTGTTTTGTCAAAGATTATGAATTGTTACAGGCATCAACCCCCATGGCATCCATCACACAGTGTCGCCCGGATCTGGGAAATGGAACCCGTTATACCTTTGCAGATCTCATTGGCAACAGCCCTGATTTTCAAAGAATGGTCAGTGCTGCCAGAAAGGCATCCTCCTCTTCGTCCCCCATCATGATCCAGGGAGAGACCGGTACCGGTAAAGAGTTATTTGCCCAATCCATCCACAACCACAGTTGGCGGAACAAAAAAAAATTTGTGGGGGTCAACTGCGCCGCCATCCCCCACGATTTGCTGGAAGGCCTGCTGTTTGGAACCACCAAAGGGGCTTTCACCGGCGCCCTTGATAAGCCCGGATTATTTGAAATGGCCAATGGAGGTACCCTTTTTCTGGATGAATTATTGTCCATGCCCATTGTCCTCCAGGCCAAACTGTTGCGGGTAATCCAGGAGAAATCGGTGCGCCGGGTGGGTTCAACAAAAGAAACTGTGCTGGATATTAAAATCATCAGTTCTGTCAGTGATGATCCCCGCATGTCGGTGAATAAAAATGTATTAAGAATGGATCTTTTCTATCGCCTGGGGGTGGTGGTGTTAAAACTGCCCCCTTTAAGGGAGCGTCGAAAGGGCATGGGTGAACTGGTATTTCATTTTATTGATAAAATCAATACCCTTTTGGGTACCCATGTGGAACAGGTCTCTCCTGAAGTGATGGATCTTTTCATGGCCTATGCCTGGCCGGGAAATATCAGGGAGTTGGAGCATCTCATTGAAGGTGCCATGAACATGACAGGTCATGAGAAAATATTAAAAATTCAACATTTTTCATCGGGGCTTGAGAGCTGGGAAAGTCTTGATGCCGACCCCCTGGAGTCCAAAGGTGATCTTGCGATGAATGAAATACCCCCGGCTTCATCTGTGACGTCTGCTTCCATATCAGAATTGGGGAAATCTCTGCCTCAGCTTTCAAGCCATTTTTCCACCGAGCATCTTTCTGAAAAATTGCATTCCTGCTGTGATCAACCCCGCTGGGCACAGCCACTGGAACCCGAGGTGAAGATCCCCCTGGCCCGTAATCAGGCTGAACAGGAAAAATTATCCATTAAGGAGGCCCTCACCGCTTCCCGGGGGAATGTGACCCGGGCATCTTCCATCCTGGGTATTTCCCGGCAATTACTGCATTATAAAATTAAAAAACATGGGTTAAGCCGGGTTGACTTTATGAAACGCTGAAGGTCTTTTTTAAAAAAACGCCTGCCCCATCGCTAATGAAGCCTCCGATCGGGAAAATGGGAATTCGCCTGATACCAGATAGCGACAAATATTTTTCATTAGAAAATAATCTTTGCGAAAATAATTTTTCAAATGAAAACATTTCCTTTTCTGCCTGCCATATGTTTTGATTATTTTAATAAATTGTTAATTTTATATTTGCTATATTGTGAATTATATCAATTTTTTATGTGATTCATCCTGTTTTATGCAAATTGTTTTTATCCGTGTGGCACACAACCTGCTATCAATGTATTCATAGGTCCTGGGTTTGATTTTTCCCATTTTGTGGGTGGTCAAATTGAAACCGGATTCTAAAAGAATTTTTGATCCCGCTGACCCAAAAGGTCAGTTGAAACCTAATGTGTATAAGGAGTGTCACATGTCACAGCCAATAACCCCAACTAAACCCTTTGATCCCATGGTATTCTGGGTGTCAGCCTCATTAACCGTTCTGTTTGTCCTCTGGTCCATTGTTTTTCCGGAAAACATGGCTAAAACTATTAATGCCGTTTTCAGTTGGACCACCACCAATTGGGCATGGCTTTATCTGTTAACGGCATTTTTATTGGTCATCGGCTGCTTTGTGCTCATGGGGCCCGGTTATGGAAATTTGAAGCTGGGTTTTGCCCATGACAAGCCGGAGTTTTCAAATTTTTCCTGGTTTGCCATGCTGTTTGGATCGGCCATTGCCGCTGGCATCGTTTTCTGGGGGCCTGCTGAACCCGCTTACCACTACATGACCCCACCTCCTTACTTTGGCGGAGACGCCCTTACCCCGGCAGCCGGGGCCAATGCCATGACCTACTCCTTTTTCCATTGGGGGCTCAGTGCCTGGTCCATCTATGCCATGCTCACCATTGCCATTGCCCATGCCTGTTTTACCAAGAATCTTCCCCTGAAATTTTCCAGCGCTTTCTACTATGTTATTGGGGATAAAATTCATGGAGCCTGGGGCAAAGTCTTGGATATATTCGCGGTTTTTGCAACATTGGGGGGGCTTGCCACCACCACAGGGTTGGTGGCGCTTCAGCTTTCCAGTGGATTAAAATTCCAGTATGGCCTGGAGCTTGGCCCCAGCAGTACCTACATCATCATCGGTGTGCTCACCGCCATTTTTACCTTTTCCGTTTACACAGGTCTTGAAAAAGGGGTGAAACTCATTGGCGATATCAACATGTGGGTGTTTGTGGCGGTGTGGTTTTTTATTCTAATTTTTGGACCCACCATTTTTCTTATCAATCTCACCACCAACGCTATTGGTCAGTATCTGCTCCATTTTATTCCCATGAGTCTTTTCACCGCCCCGGGGTATGAGGGGAACTGGATCGGAAGCTGGACAGTATTCTACTGGGCCTGGTGGATGAGCTGGGCACCCTTTGTGGCAGTGTTCATTGCCAGAATTTCCAAGGGCAGAACCATCCGGGAAACCGTTGCCGCCACGCTTATTCTGCCCACCCTGGGAAATTTTTTGTGGTATGGCGTTATCGGCGGTGCGGGCATCAGTTTTGATGTCACCGGCACATTAAAGGAGCATGGGGTGGAAAGTGCGATTTTTGCCATTGCACAGAATCTTCCCATGACCGGCATTTTATCCATTGCCCTGATTTTTCTCATTGGTACCTTTTTTCTGACCAGTGCCAATTCTGCGGCCATTTCCCTTGCCATGTTTGTATCGGGCCATGAGAACCCCGGGAAAAATCTCCGGGCTTTCTGGGGCATTGCCCTGGGAGCTGTGGCTGCGGTTCTGGCAGGAACCGGTAGCTTAAAAGCCATTCAGACCGCATCCATTGCAACGGCATTTCCATTAATGTTCCTTCTTTTACTGGTGCTGTTTGGCACCTTTCGGGGACTTGCAAAATATAAAAAAGAAAATAATCAATAACCACAAACCTTAAATACGGGGTTGTTTTTCAACGCCCCCGGGGAGACATGTCACATGTACGATAGAATGCAGGAACTTGATACAGAAAATCTGGAAAAAATTCATGCCGCATCCATGGACCTTCTGAAAAATACCGGTGTTGCCTTTAACGATGACGAAGCCCTGGAAATTTTCAAGCAAAATGGCCATCAGGTGGAAGGAACAACGGTGTTTTTTGAGGAATCCGATATCAAAAAAGCCCTTGAAACGGCCCCCAAGCGCTTCACCGTCCATGCCCGAAATCCAGAAAAAAGTGTTGAAATTGGTGAGGATGATTTTGTTTTCCTGCCCGGTTATGGAGCTCCCTTTGTCATTGACGGACAGGGAGATCAACGACAGGCCACCATGGAAGATTATGATAATTTTTGTAAGCTGGTACAGACATCCAAATACATTAATATGAATGGATGGATGATGGTGGAACCAGCCGACATGCCCCATGAAACCGTTCATCTGGATCTTAATCTCTCCAATATGCTCCTTTGTGACAAGCCCTTCATGGGAAGTCCTGTCTCCCGCCAGGGAGCCCTGGACGGCATTGAAATGGCCGGTATTCTCTGGGGGGGGAAGGAAAATATCATGGAGAAAACGGTGTCTGTCTCTTTGATCAATTCTTTATCTCCATTGCAATTTTCCGATGAGATGGCAGGGGCCCTCATTGAGCTGGTCCGTCATGGACAGGCCTGTGTGGTGGCTTCCCTTATCATGGCTGGTGGTTCCGGCCCTGTGACCCTGGACGGTGTACTGGCACTTCAAAATGCCGAAATCCTGGCCGGGATTACCCTGGCCCAGCTGGTAAAACCCGGTGCCCCGGTGGTATATGGGTCCACCTCTTCTGCCATGGACATGAAAACCGGTGCCCTTTCCATTGGTGCCCCTGAACTTTCTAAAAACATCCACTTTGTGGCCCAGATTGCCCGTTACTATGGCCTTCCCAGCCGGGCTGGCGGCGGGTTGACAGATGCCCTTTTTACCGATGCCCAGGCAGGTGCTGAATCTGCCCTGGCCCTTTCCACATCGGTGCGGAGCGGCATTAATTTCATGCTCCATTCCTGCGGTATTCTGGGATCTTACATTGCCATGAGTTTTGAAAAATTTATTGTGGATGAAGAGATTTGCGGGATGGTGCGAAATATGATCAAGCCCTTGGCCCTGACGGACGAGTCCATTGACCTTGACATCATTAAAGATGTGGGAATTGGGGGGCAATATCTGACACATCCCAAAACGTTTAAGCTGTGCCGTACGGAATTTTACATGCCCGGCCCCATGAGCCGGATGAATTCAGATGCTTGGGCCAAGGCGGGAAAACAACGCATTGACCAAGTGGCCGAAGATAAGGTGACCCAGCGCCTGGCATCCTATGAAAAACCCGAAATTGATCCGGCAATTGAAAAGAAATTGACCCAGTACGTGGAGAATCGAAAAAAAGGCTAATAAAGACGGGTATCCTTCATATCCTCCCCAAAGTACTTTACACTTTTTGAGAAATGATTTCCGAAAAATGGGGTTATTGCGTCAACAAGTGCAAACTGGAAAATCAAGGATACCGAAAGACGATATCACACAATGGGCCACTCTATGGTGGCCCATTGTGTGATTTAAGTCCCGGAAAAGATAATCGTCTTCTTGCATAAAAGAAATCAATGGTGTAAAAATTGGGGCATGAAAAGTTTATCTCACATACCGGTTTTCCTCCATGGCTTATTGTGCGTCGTTGTTCTCATGGTTTGTTTTTCCTGTGGCGACGGTGATAAAAACACTGGTGCGCCTGTGACTCCCCGGGTGGCCCCCAGCTTCAGCTTTTTTGATGTGGGGGTGAACACTCCCTTTTCAAATACACTTAGAAACTCGTTGTATGATATTCTGGGGGATGATGCCATTTCCACCCGTAATACCATTGATCTGCAAATCAACACCGATGGATTTTTGTCAACGCATTATCCCAAACTCCAAAGCTTGAATGATTCTCTTAACTCTCCCCAAGGAGAGCGGGTGGAGCATGATACCACAAAGCTTACCTATCGTTATGCCGTGAAAAAAGACCTTCCCTTTGACTATATAGAACTGCTTTTTTCTCACTATTCCCGCATGCCCATGGTGATACGGGTTTTCTTTGAAAAAGACCGCCTGGACGTACTCTCCTCCCTGAAAAATAAGTATGGTGCCCCCAAAGAAATCCCCTGGACACAGAAAAACGGTAAATCTTTGTGCTGGGAGAAAAATGGCGATGTTTTGTTTTATTCCTATGTTCCCAATCAATTTGGTGTTCCCGAGTACCAGGTCACCATTTACTTTGTCCGTCATCTTGAGACGTTGTTGGAAAGAGAGCAGGGGAAAAGCGATGACCTTAAAAAAACACCGAACCCTTCCAGCAAAACCGTTTTCTGATCCTCAATGCTCAAGTTTTGCGAACCCAAAGACTTGATCTTTGAGGATAGCATAGAATTCATTCCCTTAAAAAATAAGATGAAGCCCTGAATCTACCAAGGTGATCAGCAGCGCAGCTATCAGTGTGGTCAATCCGTCTTTTATTTTAAAATCATCAACGAGCTTATCCGTGATGAACAATAAAAATGCATTGATGACCAATTTGAAAAGGCCAAAGGTAATGATCATGAAGGGGAGGGTAAGAAAAACCAGCAACCATCCCACGAAAAAGCTTACAATGGAATATACAATGGCCACCACAAGGGCGGTAAAAATGTTTTTCATGTGAATGCCGGGAAGAATATTGGCAACAATGAACACTGCGACAGTGAGAATGAGAAGATTCCAGATCATATAATGACTCCTATTGGGTGCCAATGAACCATTGGCATTAAAAATTTCATGGTCCAGGTTCCAACTTCTACACCTTGATTTTTCCCCAAAGTGATCGAAATAAGAACGGGGCCCAAACAGATAATCCCCTGGTTTCATACCATGAGAGCAGGGGATTATTTTATGCATTTACCGGGATCATCAGGCAGTGATCCAGGTTTCATCCAGCTTCATGTACAGACTTGGATGGGCTTTGACATTTTGTACTCGTTTACCGGCAATGGTCCAGACATTGATCCAGAAGGCATTGGCAATGGAGCCCCTCTTCTGCTGGATTTTTTCAAGCTTGCAGAAGATTTTCCGGCGTTCTTCAATGTCCAGTGTTCCGTTGGCCTTTGTGAGCAACTCTGTAAATTCCTTATCCACCCATCGACTTTCGTTCCAGGGGGCGGGTTTCCCGTCCTTGTCTGCCACATAGCCAAGATTAAGGACCATGGTGCCCACGGGGCGATGGGCCCAGGTGGTGATACCAAGATCCACTTCTGTCCATTTCTCCCAGTACTGGCTGTCCGGGATCGTCCTGATGGTGATGCGGAATCCGGCCTGCACGGCATCCTGCTTCAGGATCTCCGCATACCGGACAATATCCGGCGAGCTGGTGGGAATGGTCAGGGTCACGTCCAGACCCTGGGGGTAGCCAGCTTCGGCCAGCAGCTTTTTCGCGCCTTCAACGTCATGCTGATAGTAGGGCAGATCAGACAGCCCATCGTAGCCACCGACCTGACTTTCGGGGAGCATGGCACCCACCTTGCCCGACCCGCCAAGAACGGTATCGAGACAAGCCTTGCGGTCGGTCGCCAGACTGAGTGCGCGGCGCACGTTCACGTCGTTCATCGGTGCCGCCTTGAGATTGAACCACACCGGGAACGTACGCGAGGTCTGGCCCGGT